>NZ_FQZG01000022.1 GCF_900141915.1 Tessaracoccus bendigoensis DSM 12906
GTGCTCGTCCGTCGTGCTGCCAGGTGGTGGTGATGGTCGTGGACACACGGTTTGTGGCCGATACCAGCGGTATCGCTGGACACCAGCTGTTTACCGCTGGTGACGAGCCTTTCCGCAGGTATCGGCGCCGGATCGCTGGTGACGAGCCCTTCCGCAGGTGTCGACGTCAGAAGGCTGGTGTCGACGGCATATCCCTGGTGACGGCGGTGGATCGCTGGTGTCGAGCCTTCCCGCTGGTGTCGTGTCGGCGCTGGACTGGGCCGGTGGCGACCATCCGCGGGTCGCTCTCCAGCCGAGTGATGGACCGACCGAACCCACACGAACACTCAGACCGCCAGGTCGGTATCCTCCGCCTTCTGGTTCTTCGCCAACTTCTTGGCCTCGTCCTTGGCGAAGCCCCTTGCCGCGTAGGCTCCGAAAGCGACAGCTCCGGCCGCAAACACCCACCATTGAAGCGCGTAGCCGCGGTGGGTCGCCGATCCTTCACGCTCGGGGAGTTCAAGTGGCGCCGTGCCGAGACCTTGGGCCGCTGAGTCGTCTGCGGACAACGTGACGTATCCGCCGATGAGCGGCGAGGGCCATTCCTGGGCCAACTGCTGGACCCGAAGCGTCGGAAGGTCGGCCGACACTGATGCCGAACCTTCGCCTGGCTTATCCGGTGCCAGGAAGATCCCCTCCAGGGCCTGCTCGCCGGCCGGGGGAGCGGTCGGCTCGACGCCGGGTGAAACCGTTCCCCTGACGACCACCACATAGCGCTCGTCGTCCAGCCGGAAGGCTGTGGCTACACGGAGAGGATCGGACTCGCCGACAAGAACCTGGTACGCGGGCACAAACTGTCCAGAGAGAGTCACCCGGTGCCCGTAGATGTCATCGATGGCGCCGTCCTCGGCGACGCTCGCGGCCAACGACACCGGCTCCTCCGCGGCCCGTTCGGCAGAGACGTCCCGCGTCGACTCCTCATACGAATCCATCTGCCACAGCCCGAGAAGCATCATTGCGATGGCGACGACGCATCCGGCCACAATGGCGAGCACCTGCTTCGTGCGAAGCTTCATCTCAGCGGCCCACGAGGGCGACGAGCTTGGCGAACACCTCCCCGACCTCGCGCCCAGCCGCCTCGATGGCCAAGGGGGCAAGGGATGTCTCCGTCATGCCAGGAGCCACGTTCCCCTCGAAAAACACCGGTCGACCCTCTGTCACGATCATGTCCATTCGGGAGATGTGGCGCAGCCCGAGGGTTCGGTGAGCTGCCACGGCCAGCTCCGCCACCTGCTCAAGGACTCCTGTCGGCAACTCGGCCGGAGTGATGAAGCGTGTTGCCCCGGCGGTGTAGCGCGACTCATAGTCGTAGATGCCCGATTCGGGGAGGATCTCAACCGGAGGCAACGCAACCGGGCCGTCGCCTTCGTCGAGGACCGTCACAGCGATCTCGATGCCGTCGAGGTATGACTCGATGACGGCGACAGGGCCGTAGGCGTAAGCAGCGACCAGTGCGCTGGGAAGCTCTGTCGCATCGTTGACCTTGGTGACCCCGAGGGCAGAGCCGCTGCGGGACGGCTTCACCATGAGCGGGTAGCCGAGCTGCTCCCCGATGCCTTCCATCAAGGCAGGGGCACCGAGCTCGCGGAAGATGTCGTGGGGCAGCGCGATCTGCTTCGGTGTGGCCAGGCCGGCGGCACGGATGACGGAGGTGGCGATGGATTTGTCGAAGGTCAATCTCGAGGCTGCGCCAGATGCACCGACGTAGCGGACATCGAGTAGGTCGAGCACCTCGCGGAGCGCACCGTCCTCACCGAGGCCCCCGTGAAGCATGGGCACGACGATCGGGTCGGGGGTGGCGCGTAGCAACTGGACGAGCTCACCCGAGACGTCGGCCTCGATCACCTCCATCCCGACCTCACGCAGCGCCTGTGCGACCCGACGCCCGGATCGTAGGGATACATCCCTCTCGTGGCTAAGGCCTCCGTCGATCACGATGACGGTCATGTGGATTCCACTCTCCTCGTTCGCTCAGGTCAGGTCGGGGCTCGGTCCGGGGGCCCGGCGTAGGCGGGTCGGGGAAACCCTGATGCCGAACGTGCTCATGACTTCGAGTTCATTGCGGATCACATCGGCGAAGCGCTGTACGCCGACCCGAATTCGTTCCGGTGTGGGGAAGCAGTAGGACAGGCGAACATTGCGGGCGCCATCCCCGTCTGCGTAGAACGCGGGACCGGGCACGTAGGCGACCCGGGCGTCGACGGCCCGCGGCAGCATGGCTTGAGAGTCGACACCTTCCGGAAGTGTCGCCCAGACGAAGAAACCGCCCGCTGGGTGTGTCCAGGTGGACCCCTCTGGCATGTGCTCCTCGAGCCCCGTGAGCATCGCGTCGCGCCTTTGCCGGTACATGTCCTTGAAGACACCGATCTGGCCCTGCCAGTCCTGCGTGCTCAGGTAGGTGGAGATGGCGAACTGGCTGAATACCGGCGGACACAGCGTCGCCGATTCCTGCGCGAGGACGAGCTTCTCCCGCACCCCGTGTGGGGCCAGCGTCCAACCGACCCTGAAGCCGGGCGCAAATGTCTTCGAGAACGAGCCGAGGTAGATGACGTTCGGGTCGATCGAGCGCATCGCCGGGATCGGGTCGGCGTCGAGCGAGAGGAGCCCGTAAGGGTTGTCTTCGACGACTATGACCCCTTGGGACTCGCATACGCTGAGCACCTCGCGGCGCCGCTCCATCGACTGGGTCGTGCCGGACGGGTTGTTGTAGTTGGGGATCGTGTAGAGGAACTTCACACGTTTGCCCTCGGCCCGCAGCCGCCGCGTCGTCTCCAGCAGCGCGACGGGGTCGATGCCGCCGTCGTCGCCAGGGATGTGAACCACCTCGGTCTGGTAACTGAGGAAGGTGCCGATCGCCCCGACGTACGACGGTGATTCGGCCAGGATCACGTCGCCGGGGTCGCAGAAGATCCGGGTGACGAGGTCGAGCCCCTGCTGAGAACCGGCGGTGATGACGATGTCGTCGGGATGGGCGGTGATCCCCTCGAGGGCCACGACCTCGAGGATCTGCTCCCGCAGCCCGAGCTCGCCCTGGCCGGAGCCGTACTGCATCACCTGGGCACCGTTGTGCTCGATCATCGCGGCGATGGATTGTGCGATCCCGTGAAGGGGGAGGTCGGCGATGTTCGGCATGCCGCCAGCCAGGGAGACGATCTCGGGCCGGTTGGCAACCGCGAACAGTGCCCGGACGGCGGAGACCCGCATCCCGTTTGTGCGCTGTGAATAGCTGTCGACGAACCGGTCAAGCCGGGTGTCGTGTCGTTCCTGCTCGCTCACTGTTCCTTGCCAATCGTTGTCTCTGCCCCGACAGCGTCACCATAGCCCCTGCCGTCAGGGCGTAACGGCCTGCTCAAAGTCCTCCAGCAACCCGCGGATCTCCTCCTCGGCCTGGTTCGACAGACCGACCACCATCAGGCCCGTGTCCTGAGTCACGGTGGCGCAGCCGATGGTCTCTTCGTCGGAGAACTCCGGGGAGTATCCGCACAGGGCTACACCGGTGGCTTCCGTGCCGCTGGGGGAGGGGCTGCCGCTGGCTGAGGGGCTGCCGCTTACGGAGGGGGTGAGCATGGCGGAAGGGGTGCCGGTGACGGAGGGAGTCGCGCTTGAGGACGGGGCGGAATCCCGGAACCCGGCATCAAGCATGAAAGCCCCGAGGTCGTCTTGTGGCCACTGCAGGAGGAGCACGATCGAGGCGGTGCCATCGGTGTAATCCGCGCTCACCAGGTTGCCGTCATCGGAGGTGTTCAGAGCGCCGCGCACGTATGACCCAAGCTGGACCGGGGGCTCCATCGTCAGCTTGGGTGTCGGGCTCGGCTCGGGCTCCGGCTCCAAAGCCCCACCCAAACGCAGGCCGACAAGCACCGCCGCCACCATGACGACGACCAGCAGCGCGAGCCCTCCGACCTTGACCGCCTTGGGTAGCGGGGGATGGTGCGCCGGGTCGGCGTCCTGATGCCCCACGGCTTTCCAGTCGGAATTCGTGGTCTCCTCGTCGGCCGAGTGCGGCGACTGCTCAGTCATCAGCGAAACTCTTCGAGGGCCTTCTTGAGCGCGTTCTTCGTCTTTCCACCGGAAAGGGACTTCGCCACTCGGCCTCCTTGGAAGAACTGCAGCGTGGGCAGCGACATGATGCCCTGCTCGGCCGCCAGGTTCGGGTTGTCGTTGGTGTCGACCTTCACGAACTTGACGTCGGCGTACTCCCGTGAGAGCTCCTCGACGATGGGCGAGAGCTGCTTGCACGGTGCGCACCAGTCGGCCCAGTAATCAACGACCACAAGGCCATCGGCCATCAGAACTTCGTCTGCGAACGACTTTTCGGTCACATCGGTCACTGCCACGACTCTTCTCCTTCTTTCGAAGCACCCATTCTAGACGGCTGGGCTACGGACCCCGTCTTCGAAGTCCTGAAGGTAGCGTTCGGCGTCCAGCGCCGCAGAACAGCCGGTGCCCGCAGCCGTGACGGCCTGACGGTAGGTGTGGTCGACGAGGTCGCCGCACGCGAACACGCCGGGCAGGTTCGTCTCCGTGGTGCGGCCCTGGACCAGGACGTAGCCGGCGGCGTCCAGGTCGACCTGGCCCTGGACCAACTCCGAGCGGGGATCGTGCCCGATGGCGATGAACAGGCCGTTGATCTCGATGTCGCGCAGGCTGCCGTCAAGGGTGCTGCGAAGCGTGATCGACTCGACCGAGTTGGCGCCGTTGATGGATTCGATCGTGGAGTTCCAGGCGAATTCGATCTTGGGGTCACGCTCGGCGCGATCGGCCATGATCTTGGATGCGCGCAGTTGGTCGCGGCGGTGCACGAGGACCACCTTCGAGCCGAATCGGGACAGGAAGGTCGCCTCCTCGACAGCCGAGTCGCCACCTCCGATGACAGCGATGGGCTTGTCGCGGAAGAAGGCGCCGTCACAGGTAGCGCACCAGGAAACGCCTCGGCCGGAGAGCCGCTCTTCGTCGGGCAGACCCAGCCGCCGGTAACCGGATCCCATCGCGAGGATGACGGCCTTCGCCCGGTACTCGACATCGTCGGAATCCTTGACGATCTTGATCTCTCCGGTGAGATCGACGGCGGTGACGTCGTCGGTGATCAGTTCGGCACCGAACCGCTCGGCTTGCGCCCGCATGTTCGCCATGAGGTCGGGGCCGTCGATGCCTTCCGGGAAGCCAGGGTAGTTCTCCACCTCGGTGGTGTTCATCAGCGCGCCACCCGATTCGAGCGCGCCCTCGAAGATGAGGGGCTTCAGGTTCGCGCGGGCGGCGTAGATGGCGGCGGTGTACCCGGCCGGGCCGGAGCCGATGATGATGACGTCGTGGATCTGGGTCATGGGTTCCTCTCGGTGACGCACCAATAGTAGGTGCTACCGCGGTGTCGGCGTCTCAGGGCCCGCGGCCCGCGTCGGAGGCGTCACGTGGGTGGTCGTTTGGAAGGATAAGCGCTGCCCCCTCCTCCCAGCCTGACCGACCCGCGAAAATCGGCCAGTGGTCGATTCTGATCTGTCTGGTGACGAGGATGGGCCACTGCCTGCCTGGATGTGGTGCCGTCCCGCCCGCCTGAACTCGTCCCGGGTTTGAGTTCGCGTGGCTGGTGGCGTGGAATGGTCCCATGACCGGACAACAGCCCACGCCCGCCGTCGACTCACCCCGCGAGCGGTGCGCAGCGTGAAGAGGGCCATCTTTCTCGACTTCGACGGCACCCTCGCCCACCTCGGGGAGGTGCCGCCGGCGCACGTCGAGGTCGTCCGGGCCGCGAGGGCCGCGGGCAACGCCGTCATGCTCTGCACCGGGCGACCCAAGTCGATGCTGCCGGCGCGACGGCTCGTGGCCGGGTTCGACGGGATCGTGGCATCGGGCGGTGGCTACGTCGAGGTCGCCGGTGAGGTGCTGTCCGACCGTCGATTCCCGGCCGCGGTGGCGACCCGAGCCGTCCGGACGCTGACCAGGCACCGCGTCGCATTCCTCCTCGAGGCGCCGGATGCCCTGTACGGCCTACCGGGTATCGACGCCGTCATGGCTGCGAGGCTCGGTGCGGGTCGGCTCGCGCACGAGGAGGGCGACGGCGGTGGCCCCCGCGACGTCCTCGAACGGCTCGAGATGTCGGAGGATCTCCTGCACACCTCGTTCAGCAAGATCTCCTTCTTCGACTCGCCCGTTTCGGGTGAGTTGCTCATCGAACAGATCGGCCCAGAGGTCGCGCTGCTACCCAGCTCGATTTCGGGGCTGGGCGGTTCGGCAGGTGAGATCCACCTCGCCGATGTCCACAAGGGGATCGGGATGCGGGTCGCCGCCGCCTACCTGGGCGTGGCGCCCGAGGACGTCGTCGCTTTCGGCGACGGGGTCAACGACGTGGAGATGCTGGAGGAGGCCGGTATCGGCGTCGCGATCAAGGGCTCAGACCCCCTCGTCCTGGCCGCGGCGGACCGGTTCGCAGAAGGGCCGGAGAACGACGGCCTGGTCGCCGCGTTCGAGGAACTCGGGCTCGTCTGAACCACTGATTAATTCCTCGCTGCGGTGCATCAGATCGGGCGATCTGCCACCCCCACATCTGGATATGGCTGCTTGAGTTCCGGCCCAGGTCGACGTGGAATGGACCCATGAGGTCCTTCGAACAGTTGCGCACCCCGATCACCGGCATCGTCGTCGACGAATCCGCCTGCGAGACTGACGACCTCGCCTTCTGTGGCGGGATCCAGGTGACGGTGCCCGCGAGCGACTCGTGGGCAGGGTTCGTCGAGCGGGCCGTCGACTCCGACTGGGTCGGGATCGAGGCCCTCGCCGCCGTCCCGGGAACCGTCGCCGACGCCGTCTCCACGGCCGCCACGGCCTATGGCCAGTCGGTGGCCGACACCCTCGCGTCCGTACGCACCTGGGACCGGGCGGCGGACACCCAGAAGAGCTTCCCGGTCTCAGAGTTGGGTTTGGGAAATGGCTCTTCGCGCCTCCTTGAGCCTCTGGGAGACGGCGGTTTGCGCTACGAACTCCTTGAGGCGACCTTCCTGTTCCGGCAGGGCGACCTCACCTCTCCCATCCACGACGCGGGCCTTGCCGAGCGACTCGGCGTCGACGAAGGTGTGCGGGTCGCGCTCGAGGTGGTCTCGCGGGCGGTGCGGAGCTGACGGCGGCGTGACCACGGGGTAGGCAGTGGTCGATCCTCGCGGCAGGACGGGTCAGAATCGGCCACTGGTCGATTTTCCGGGGAGCCGACGCCGGGGGATCGACTCACCTGATCCGCAGCCCCTGGCGCCACACCGAGCGGGTCAGCGGCATGCCAGGGCGGTAGGCGAGGTGAATCGCCGCGGGAGCGTTCAAGAGATGGAGGTCGGCACGTTTGCCGACCTCGATGGAACCCACCTCGTCCTGCGCCCGCACCGCCAACGCGCCCCCGAAGGTCGCCGCCCGCAGCGCCTCGGCGAGGGTCAGCCCCATCTGCAGCACGGCCGTACCGACGTTGAAGTTCATCGCCGTGGTGTAGCTGGTGCCGGGGTTGCAGTTCGAGGCCAGCGCGATCTCGACCCCCGCGTCCAGCAGCCGACGTCCTGGGGCCAACGGCTGACGGGTGGACAGATCACAGGCCGGCAGACAGGTCGCGACGGTGCCAGGCGAGCCGGTGGAGGTCGCCTTGTCCCACCCGCTCCAGGTGCCCGCGAGGGCCTCGATGTCGTCGTTGCTCAGGTGATTGACGTGGTCGACGCTGGCCGCCCCGACCTCCACCGCCAGGCGGACGCCCGGCCCCTCGCCGAGTTGGTTGCCGTGTACCCGCAACCCGAGCCCGGCGTCCGCGCATGTCAGCAGCACCTTCCTGGACTGCGCCTCATCGAAGGCGCCGCGCTCGCAGAACACGTCTGCCCACTGCACGAACGGGCGCACTGCCTCCAGCATCGGGCCGCAGACGATGTCCACATACTCGTCCGCGTCCACCCCTTCGGGCACCAGGTGGGCGCCGAGGAAGGTGACGGTGTCGACCTGGGTCGCCGCGAGCCGGGCGTGGCGGGCCTCCTCCTCGATCTCAAGGCCGTAGCCGGTCTTGGTTTCGAGATAGGTGGTGCCCCCTGCGAACGCCTCCGCGACCCGGCCCCGGATGAGGCGTGAGAGGTTGTCGTCGTCCGCGGCCCGGGTGGCACCCGTGGTGACGCCGATCCCCCCTGCGGAGTAGGACTCACCCGCCATCCGGGCCTCGAACTCGGCGCTCCGGTCGCCCGCGAACACCAGGTGCGTGTGGGAGTCCACCCAGCCGGGCAGCATGGCGGCGCCATCCGCGTCGACCATGGTGTCGGCCGGTGGGGCGGCCGAAGCCGACCCCAGCCAGGCGATCCTCCCGTCCTCGATGACGACGGCCGCGTCGTGCAGCACACGCGCTTCGGCGTCGACCGTGGTCAGTTCCCCAATGTTCGTGATCAGCTCGGCCATGACGAACCCACCCTTCCTTCCCTTGTCAGGCCACCATCAAGATCAGGTGGGCGAGTGGCACCGCGAACAGGATGCTGAGCATGACCCGCTCGACCCAGATCACCACGAGGTGCCAGACCTTCATGGGGATGTCCGTGGCCATCAGTGCCGGAACGATCGCCGAGAAGAAGATGATCTGCGAAACACAGGTGACCGCGATGACCAGGCGCAACAACTCCGACGTCGCACCCGCGGCCAGCGTCGCTGGCAGGAACATCTCGGCGATGCCGACGGCGAACGCCGTCGAGGCCAGCTCCGGATCCGGGAGCCGCAGCAGCCAGACGATCGGATAGAAGATGTAGCCCAACCATTCGAATAGCGGGGTGTGTTTCTCGATGACCAGCGCGATCAGGCCGACCGACATGATCGACGGCAGGATCTGCGAGACCATCAGGACGCCGTCGCGGAAGTTCTGCCACAGGTTGATCGGCAGCTTCGGTGCCAGCGCGAGCTGACGCATGGCATCGGCCCAGGCGGCCTTCCACTTGCTGCCGGTGATCTGCGGCTCCGGATTGGGCTCGACACCGGGGAAGGTCGTATCGGGGATGATGCTCAACGGTGGGAGCCGGGCCGTCACCGCCGTCACCACGAACGTGACCACGAGCGCCAGGAAGAAGTACCAGAGCCACAGGTGCATGATGTCGAGAGTTCTGGCCACGATGACCATGAACGTCACCGACACCGTAGAGAACCCGGTGGCGATGATCGCCGCCTCCCGCGCGGTATATCCGCCCGTCCGGTACTGCCGGTTCGTGATCAGCAACCCGACCGCGTAGCTGCCGACGAACGAGGCGACCGCGTCGACGGCCGATCGTCCTGGAGTCCTCCAAACCGGCCGCATCACGGGCCTGACCAGCACCCCGATGTACTCCATCAGGCCGTAGCCCACCAGAAGCGCCAGGAAGATGGCCCCGATCGGCACGATCAGCCCGACAGGGATCACCAGCCGCTGGAAGAGGAACGGGCCGAGCGACTCGTCGTGGAGGAACCTTGGGCCGAAGTCGAACACCATCATCGAGGCCGCGACCAGGCCGACGATGTTGAGCACCGCGAAGACCGACTTGGTCGTGCTGATCCGCCACCGCCCCGTCGCGAACGGGTAGATCGTGCCGAACAGGATGATCGCCAGGATGACGTAGGGGGTGGCCGGTCCGAGGAGCGCCCTCAGGCCGTTGACGACGTGGTCGAGCAGGATGGTGTTGTCGCCTGCGATCGTCACGGGGACGAAGAAGACGAAGATCCCGATCCCGGAGTAGGCGAAGAATCTCCATGCCCCGCGAGGCTTGGGTGTGTCCGAGATAACCTCGGTCGGCTCCACCTCGGAGTAGGAGCCGGCTGCGTCGGTCATGGACGTGGTCAGTCTCTTGGCAGCATCGGCACGCGGACACCACGCTCGGCGGCGACCTCGATTGCCCTGGGATAGCCCGCGTCGACGTGGCGGATCACGCCCATCGCCGGGTCGTTGGTCAGCAGCGCCGTGAGTTTGGCCGCGGCCAACTCGGTGCCGTCGGCCAGCCCCACCTGGCCGGCGTGGATGGATCGGCCGATCCCGACGCCGCCGCCATGGTGGATCGATACCCAGCTTGCTCCGGATGACGTCGAGACCAGAGCGTTCAGTAACGGCCAGTCGGCGATGGCGTCCGAGCCGTCGAGCATGGCCTCGGTCTCCCGGTAGGGGGAGGCCACGGACCCGGAGTCGAGGTGGTCGCGGCCGATCACGATGGGTGCCGAAACCTTGCCTTCGGCGACGAGCTGATTGAACAGCAACCCGGCCCGGTGACGTTCGCCGTAGCCGAGCCAGCAGATCCGGGCGGGAAGACCCTCGAACTCGAAGAACTCCTGGGCGGCGTCGATCCACGTGTGCAGGTGCTCGTTGTCGGGGAACAGCTCCTTGATGGCCTCGTCGGTGACGCGGATGTCCTCCGGGTCGCCTGACAGTGCGACCCAGCGGAACGGGCCGAGGCCCTCGCAGAACAGGGGACGGATGTAGGCGGGCACAAATCCGGGAAACTCGAAGGCCCGGTCGTAGCCAGCGGTGCGGGCCTCGTCGCGGATGGAGTTGCCGTAGTCGAACACCTCGGCTCCTGCGTCCTGGAACTCGACCATGGCCTGGACCTGGAGCGCCATCGAGCGCTGGGCCTTCTTCGTGAAGCCCTCTGGGTCGGCCTTGGCTTCACGGTCCCATTCCTCGACGGTGAACTCGACGGGTAGGTACGACAGCGGATCGTGCGCCGAGGTCTGGTCGGTGACGATGTCGACCTCGATCTCACCGGCCAGGTGGCGCCGCAGCAGCTCGGGGAAGACCTCCGCCGCGTTGCCGACCAGGCCAACCGAGAGGGGGCGTTGCTCATGCTTCGCTGCGACGACCTTCGCAAGGGCCACGTCGATATCGGTTTCCAATTCGTCGAGGTAACGCTTCGACTGGCGTCGGCGCAGGCGCTCTTCGGAGACGTCGACGATCAGCACCGCGCCCTGGTTGAGGGTCACTGCCAACGGTTGTGCCCCACCCATGCCGCCACAGCCGCCGGTCAAGGTCAGCGTGCCGGCGAGGGTGTCGTCGAAGCGCTTCTGGCCCACGGCGGCGAAGGTTTCGTACGTGCCCTGCAGGATGCCCTGCGTGGCGATGTAGATCCAGGAGCCGGCCGTCATCTGGCCGTACATCATGAGGCCCTCGGCCTCCAGCTTCCGGAACTCCGGCCAGGTCGCCCAGTCCCCGACGAGGTTCGAGTTGGCGATCAGTACGCGCGGTGCCCAGATGTTGGTCTTCAGGACCCCCACAGGTTTGCCGGACTGGACCAGCAGGGTCTCGTCGTCCTCCAGGTCCTTCAGGGTCGCGACGATGGCGTCGAAGGCCTCCCAGCTGCGCGCCGCGCGGCCGGTGCCGCCGTAGACCACGAGGTCTTCGGGACGCTCGGCAACCTCCGGATCTAGGTTGTTCATGAGCATGCGCATCGGAGCCTCGGTCTGCCAGCTCTTCGCGGACAGTTCGGTGCCGCGTGGGGCGCGGATCTTGCGGGTGGGGTCGTGCTGGGTGAAGGGCTGAGGCATGACGGGAGTCCTTTCATCTGGTGACCTGTGGCACGCGGTGTTTGATCGATCTGGGAGGGGTGGACATCCCTCTTTCGGTGAGGCGGTGATCGGACCATTGAAACCTTGATCTCAGCCACAGACAACCCTTGTCAGTGATAAATTCCCCAGATCGGTCACTGCCCGCCGGGGTACCGCGGGCAGCTGGTTTGACGCCCGCCAGAAGATGCGAGGAGCCGCTGATGCCCACCGAATCCGCTTTCAATACCTGGACCGGCCGCCACGACGGCGAAGGGCCCGAACATGCCCGCTGGCACGAAGTGGTTGCGTTGCCTGAGGGTGGGAGCCCCGGTGATCACCTCGCCGTGCTCGGATTCCGGAGCGACGAAGGGGTCAGGAGGAACTCCGGCCGGGTCGGCGCGGCCGAAGGCCCGGCCGCACTTCGTCGCGCACTGGCGCCTCTAGCCCTGCACGGTGCCCTCGCAGACGGACGCATCGCGATAGTGGACCGCGGAGACGCCGTCACCGAGGGCGAGGACCTCGAATCCGGGCAGGACCGGGCCGCCGCGCTGATCACCGCGGCCCTGGATGCAGAGGATTGTCGGCTGACGGTGGTGCTCGGCGGCGGGCATGAGACCGCCTGGGCTTCGTATCGGGGGTTGATGGGATCAAAGGTCATGGGACCTCGTCCGGACGGTTCTCGTCCCCGCTGGGGGGTGCTGAACCTCGACGCGCACTTTGACCTTCGTCGGGAACCGCGCCCAACGTCTGGCACCGCGTTCCTGCAGATGGCCGACGCCGAGGCAGCAGTTGGCGCCGCTTTGAACTATGCGGTGGTCGGCATCGCCGAGCCGTCGAACACCGGGGTCCTGTTCCAGGAGGCCCGGAGGCTGGGGGTGCGCTGGATGACCGACCTGGAGTGCGAGGAGGCGGGCATCCCCGGCGTCCGCCGGTTCGTGGAGGACTTCGCGGCCGACCTGGACGTCCTGTATCTGACGGTGGATCTGGACGTGCTGCCGGCCGCGGTCGCTCCCGGGGTGTCGGCTCCAGCCGCGATGGGTGTCGCCACACCGATCATTGCCGCCGCGGCCGTCGCCGCTGCCGCGTCCGGGAAGTTGGCGCTCCTCGATATCGTTGAACTGAACCCTTCCCTCGACGTCGACTCCCGCACCGCGAAGAGTGCGGCCCGGCTGATCGACGAGACAGTGCGGGTCTCCTTCGGTGCCCGCGCACCCGAATCGGCGACCCGGGGGAGGGCATAGTAGAAGGAGCCGAGACCATGCACATCTTCTGGGGGATCCTGGCCATCGTCGCCGGGCTCGTGTTCTGTTTCCGCGGCTATCTCGCGATGCGCACCGTGATCGGGATCTGGGGCGCATTCGTGGGCTTCAGCCTCGGCGCAGGCCTGGCCGCCGCGCTATCGGGGGAGCAGATCCTCTCCGGGGTGCTCGGCTGGATTTCGGCCTTCGTCGGTGCTCTGCTCATCGGCGGTTTGGCCTATGCGTTCTACGCTGCGGCGGTCATCCTCGCGGTGGGATCGGTCGGCTTCGGGCTCGGCACCGCGCTGGCGGGGTTGTTCGACGCGCCCGGCTGGCTGCAACTCACATTCGCACTGCTCGGTGCCGCGGTGCTCATCACGGTGGCCATCGTGACGAACATGCCCGAGATCCTGCTGGTGCTGGTCGCGGCCGCGGGTGGTGCGTCGGCGATCATCATGGGTGTGTTGATGGTGACGGGGATGATCCCGCCTTCCGGTGCGACGAGCGACGAGTTGGCGCTGGTCCTCGGGGAGAACTGGTGGCTGAACGTGGCCTACTTCGTGTTGTTGGTCGCAGGGATTCTGACGCAGTTGAGCAGACGCTCCACCGCGAACCTGCGGGCGGCCTACGGTGAGTCGGCGCGGCTCAACCGGCGGGGTGGTTGAGCCGTCTCACGGCCCGGCTCAACCAACTGAACCCCAAGTCAGCGCTGCCAACTGGAGCGGTAGGCGAAAACCGCGTCGACCTCCTCGCGGGGCACCTCTTCCAAGGTGCGGTAGCGCCAAGTGGGGTTGTTGTCCTTGTCGATCAACACCGCACGCACGCCCTCGGCGAAATCGCCCATCGGAAGCATGCCCTCGGCGAGGCGGAGATCCTGGTCGAGGACCTCGCTCAACTGCAACTTCTCCGCGCGGATCAGCGCCCGCAGGGCGACATGCACCGCGAACGGGGAGCGGGCCCTAAGGTCGCGCCCCGCCTGGCGCGCAGCCTCATCGGGGTGGGATTCGAGCGCCAGCGCTATCTCGACAGGATCATCGGAGGCGTAACACTCCTCGATCCAGGTGTTGGAGCCGTCGAACAGCGGAGAGGGCAGCGGGCCGTCGGCCGACTCGTCGGCGAGGTTCAGCAGCAGCGCATCGCCACCGGTGAAGGTCGCCGAGGTCAGAGCGACGTGGCGACCGATCGCACCCGCGCGCGACAACTGGTACATGACACCGACATCGGGGAAGAACCCGATCTTGGTCTCAGGCATGGCCATCACCGTGTCGGCGTAGACGATGCGTCGGTCGGCATGGCCACCGAGGCCGATGCCGCCGCCCATCGTGATGCCACGCATGTGGCTCGTGACCGGTTTGGGATAGTTGGCGACCACGATGTCGAGCGCGTACTCGGCTTCGAGGAAGTGCAGCCAGGGTCCCCCGTCCGCGAGGACCTTCGCCAGGGCGCGGACATCGGCCCCGGAGCAGAACCCCCGCTCACCGTTCGCGACGATCTCGACCGCCGTCACACCGTCGTCCCTGCTCCAGCCGGTGAGGGCCTCATACATGGTGTCGATCATGGAGGCATCCAAGGCATTGATCGCCTTTGGCCGATTCAGGGTGATGCGGGCGATGCCGTCAGTCACATCGGTCAGAACATAGTCAGACATGGCCTCCACCCTACGGCAGCGGAAATAGATAGTTGTAAGTCGGGCTCAAATCAGGCGGATGCCAGGCTTCATCCGGGTGAGCACGCTTCGCGCCGTCTCCTGGTCGATGACGAGGTCGGTTGCCACGCCGGCCCGCAGCGCGCCGAGGATCGGGGAAGCCTTCGAGAGGCCGGTGACGACGCAGATGCGGCGTGGGATCGATTGGAGTTCCCGAGGGGTCATCCCCGTCGCCCGGTCGTTGAGCGGAATGTCGCGGAAGGAACCGTCCTCGCGGATCATGACGGTGCACACGTCGCCGACGACCCTGAGGTCGCGCAGCTCACGCAGGTCGTCCTCGCTCAGGTAGTTCGACGCGTAGACGTGCGACTGCAACTCCGAGTGGAGGCCGCCGACGCCGAACAGGGCGACGCGGCAGTTGCCACGGACACCCAGGATGTGTTGGGTGCTCTGCTCCCGCCACATCGCCTCCCGGGTCGCCGGGTCGTCGAAGAAGGCGGGCAGCGCGAGGAGTTGCTCCTGCCCGTTGAACGCCTCGGCGAAGCGGTGCAGGATGCTGCCGACGTAGGGCAGGCCGGTCGTCTGATGATTCGCGCCCCCGTTGAGCCCAATCACCGTCACGCCGTGGAGGTCGCGGGGGCGAAGGTGTGCGGCGATCGCGGATGTGGTGGTGCCCCACGCGACACCGAGGGTGTCGCTGTCCTGCACGGTGGAGGCGAGAAGGTCCGCGGCTGTGCGGGAGACCTGATCCAGGCGGAACACGCTGCTCGCCCCCGGGCGGACCTGCACGATGTGGGCGGTGACATTGAAGTAGCGCTGGAAGAGGTCGGCCATCCTGCCGAGTGGTCGCTCGGGATCGACGATCGTGACCCGCACAAGACCCCGGTCGCGGGCCTCCTTGAGCAGCCGGGACACCGTCGAGCGGGAGACGTTCAGGTGGTGGGCGATGGCATCCATCGTCTCGCCCTGCACGTAGTACATTCGCGCAACTGGAAGCAGGGACTCACTGCTCTTGTCGGCCACATTCCCTCCTCAATTCGCCATCCTAGGGGGGGCAGCCAAGCTCGGAAAGTCCACCTCAGGCAGACGATCTCGACGCGGTGGTTGCAACGCATAGAAGTGTGCGGTCGACACCTCTGCACGAACGTGCAAGGGGCTTGCTACAAACGTGCAGACGGGGAATGGTGGGCATCCCGAGCAGAGGAGCCAACCATGACAAACCCAGTTCTCACCCCTGAGCAGCGGCGCATGGCGTTGCAGACCATGACAACAGAGATCGTTGACGTGCTGGTGATCGGCGGCGGTGTGACGGGCGCCGGGATCGCGCTGGACGCGGCTTCACGGGGGCTCAGCACCGCGATCGTGGAGGCCCAGGACTGGGCGTCGGGCACGTCGTCGCGCTCGTCCCGCCTGGTTCACGGCGGTCTGCGGTACCTCTACAACCTGGATTTCAAGTTGGTCGCCGAAGCCCTCAAGGAGCGAGGTCGGCTGCTCACGCTCATCGCGCCGCACCTGGTCGAGGCCCAGCCGTTCCTCTGGCCCCTGAAGACCCCCGCCATCGAGCGGATCTACTCGGCTGTGGGCGTCGGCATGTATGACGCGCTCGCCGTCATCGGCGCGGGCGGGCACAAGACCGTCCCTCTACAGCATCACGTCACGAAGAAGGGCGCGCTGGAGCTGTTCCCGGAGATCAAGCCGTCGGCGTTGTGCGGTGCGATCGAGTTCTACGACGCCCGGGTCGACGACGCGCGCCTGGTGATCACGCTCGTGCGCACCGCGCTCAAGTACGGCGCGCAGGCCGCGAGCCGCGTGAAGGTCAAGTCGGTCCTCAAGGACACCGGTGGGCACGCCTGCGGGGTCGAGGCGGTGGACCTGGAGACGGGGGAGTCGCTGACCATCCGCGCCAAGCGCCTAATCAACGCCACCGGCATCTGGACTGAGCAGACCCAGGACATGGCGGGCGGCACCGGCGGGCTGAAGGTGCTGGCATCGAAGGGCATCCACATCGTCATCCCGCGCGACCGGCTGAAGGCTCAGACGGGGCTGTTCCTGCGCACCGAGAAGTCGGTGCTTTTCATCATCCCGTGGCAGCACTACTGGGTTATCGGCACCACGGACACCGCTTGGCACGAGCAACTCGAACACCCGGTGCCCACGTCGGCCGACATCGACTACGTGCTCGCGCAAGCCAACGAGGTGCTGGCCGATGAGTTGACGCGCGACGACATCATCGGCACCTATGCCGGGCTGCGCCCGCTGCTGCAGCCGAGGGTGCTCGACGAGTCGAAGTCGACGAAGGTCTCGCGGGAGCACACCGTCACCGAGGTCGTCCCGGGGATGGTCGCGATCGCCGGCGGCAAGTTGACCACCTATCGCGTGATGGCCGAGGACGCCGTCGACTTCGCGTTGGGTAAGGAGTTGGCGGAGGCCAAGCCGTCACCGACGGGTCATCTGCCGCTGGTCGGGGCGGAGGGCTTCGAGGCGATGTCGAACCAGGGGGAGCGGATCGGTCGACGGTACGGTTTCGACGCCGACCGGATGCAGCACCTGCTGCGTCGGTACGGCTCGGAGTTGGACGACCTGTTGGCGACGATCGACGCGGACCCGGCGTTGGCGGAGCCGCTGGCGGCCGCACCGCAGTTCATCCGCGCAGAGGTGTACCGGGCGTGCGCCGTCGAGGGTGCGCTGCACCTTGAGGACGTGCTTGTCTCCAGGGTCAGACTGAACTCGGAGGCCCGGGACCGCGGGGGAGCGGCCGTCGACGAGGTCGCAGAGATCGCCGCCTCGGCCCTGGGTTGGGATGACGTGAGGAAGGAAGCGGAGAAGGCGAACTACCGGGCGCGGATCGCGGCCGAGTTGGCGGCCGAGGAAGAGGGGAGCGACGCGTCGGCGTCGGCCGTGCGGATGGAGGTCGCCGACATCGTTGGTTGAGCCGGGCTGCGAGCGGAGCGAACCACCCGCCCATCTACTCCTCCTCTGAAAAACCCCGTTCCTCATCGAACTCATCGAAGTCGTCTTCGAAGGAGTCCAGGACCTGCCACGTCGTCAACAAGGCTCGCGCCATCATGCTTTGAAGGGCCGGAGGTATGTGGATCTCCGCCCCGTCATGGGTCAAGAGCCCGAGCTCCTCGAAGTGATCGAGCATGGCCAGCAGCGACTCGTCCACGCTTTCCCGGAGCGCGTCTTCCCTCGTGAGGTCGCTGCCGTACTCTTCGAGCCAGATGTCAGGGTCGAACGTGATCGCGTCGATCTGAGCAAGCTCGGTCGAGGCCCATCCCGGAATGCTCGGTGCCATCGCCAGGAGGAGCAGGTCCATGAGACGCTCAACCGGCGCCAGGTCGAGGTAGGCGCTCAACCGGAAACCTTGGATGAGGGCCGACACCAGCGGGAACGCGTTCATCCGCTCAGCTAAGGGGATTGTCTCTGCGCGTTCCTCAGGAGTTGCGGCGTCGGTGAACAGGCGCGCGTTGGGACCAGGGCGGACCTGGAGGCTGGATACTTCGATCACGTCGACCGATTTGAGGGCATCCCACCAGGTCATGAGCGGGCGGACGTCTGCCATGCTGCGCGCATAGATGGTGCCGGGCACCGCATCGGTCTCGGTCGGGAACCGGTCAACCCCTACGGCCGTGACGCCGTAAATGGCCCCGACGGTCGCAATGTCCGCCCGCCGAAGAAGCCCCGACTGGGTGATCTTGCGTCCCTTGCCGATCCAGCTGAGAAGCTCGGGGATTTTCGCGATCAAGGGGGTAGACGCCAATGCTGCGCGTCGCTCCTCCGTGTCGATGGCATCGGCGGAATCTATGACCGCCCATGCAACCTCGGTGAAGAGGTCCGGCTCCGGTTCGTCGTCCTCGCCGACGATCTGGTCGTGGACGGCCTGCCACGCTTGGGCGCTGCTGGAGGTCTCGATTCGGAAATGGAGGTAGTCGTGGAGTCTATCCAAGATGAAGCCGAACTCGTCCTCGCCAATCTCGTCGGCGAGGGGCTCGAGCATTGCGACCGCATCGGTGGGGCGATCGGGGTCGAAGCCAACTGAGCGGAAGCAGGAGAGCAGTATTTCGAGATCGGACATCTGGTCGTCCAATGACTCCCCGTTGAGGGAGCCCTCCTTCTCGTACCACCGTCTGATGTCGCGCAGCGTGCGTCGGTCACGCCTCGTAGGTTGGACTGGCCCCGTCGGTGTGGGTTGGTTGACCGGTGCTCGGCGGCTCACCGGTTCTGGGCTGCTTGCGAACACCTCGGCCACGGCCTCGTCCACCGACAGATCGGCGCTCTCGGCGAGGGTAGCCGCGCATGAAGCGATCACCAAGGCCACACCGTCGAGCACCGCCTGCCCTGCATGCCCGATGATCAGATCATTCAGCGCGTCGAACGCCCGACCCGAGCGGGTCCGCTTGAGGATGTCGCGGGCTGCTGGTCGGCCGTTGCCCGCCGCCGGCAGCAGCCACACCCGCTCGGATGGGTGCGAGGCGAAGAAGCTGTCGATCAGCCCGAGGCCAGCGCCGATGACGTGCGCGGCCGACGGGACGTGCTTCGTCGCTTCTGGGCCGATGGCGCTGAGTTCGGCTTGCGCGTCGCTCTGCCGCCCATCGTTCAGGGCCAGGGAGAATCTCTTGAGTACGGCGAGCGCACGCTCACGGTCACGGCCGACCGGGGTGAAGAGCTGCAGATTGTGCCACTCCGTGGCCCTGTTCAGGGCAAGCTGTAGTTCCTTCACGTCAAGGTTCGGGTCGTCGAGGTCGATGCCGTCTGCGGCGAGCAGCGGTGCCAACTCCGTCATCAGTTCAGCGGCGAGTCCGGGGCGGTGCTGGATGCCTCGCGAGCGGAGCATTGCTGTGATCTCTGGGTCGGAAAATGGATCCGTCATGGCCCGAGTCTACGGTTCGGCGGTCCTCAGAGGCGGCACGGGCCGCTCGTGCGCCGCGAGTTGCCGGGTGCCGCCGGGGTCGGTGTCAGGATGAGCTGTTGCGCTCGTCCTTCATGCGGATCAGATCGAGGGCGACGACGGTGCCAAGGATCATGAGGCGGTGATGCGGCCCGAGGGCAGGGGAGAGTGACACCGCATAGCGACTGCGACCGAAGAACCCGTGCGCCATACCGGCCCACTGGCGCGACACTTGTGCGACCGGGGAACCGCCTCCGAGGATCTCGTAGTTGAAGTCCCAGAACCCGCCACGGAGTTCGAGGCGTGTGCCGTCTCCGGCTGTGACGTCGATCACGCGTCGGATGAAGGAGAGCTTCTTCTTGACGGTGGCGACGGGCGCCCCGCCCGGTGCCGTCAACTCGAAGGTGTCGAACCCGAAGTTGGGGACGTCGTGCACGTCGAGCAGCGGGGTGCCGTCGCTGTCGAAGAGGGTGAACTCACGCGGCCCGGTGAAGAACCGCTTGCCGACCGAGTCCTGACCGGAGAACCTGCCGATCACCGCGCCGTCGGTGTCGAGGATGTCGAAATCGTTGGCGAGGAAGGAGGTGATCTGCTGCATGACGACGACGTCGTGGGTCAGGAGCCCACCCCGCGGTGGCTGTGTGTCCATGGGGGCCAGTATGGCGGGCGCCGGGGTCGGGCCGCCGTGCGGTTGCCGATTCCACCCGGTCCTGCCCTATACTCGTCGGAGTCTCGGGGCATTAACTCAATTGGTAGAGTGCCACCTTTGCAAGGTGGAAGTTAGGGGTTCGAGTCCCCTATGCTCCACACCGGGTGTCACAAAGAATGTGGCCCCATCGAAGCAGTAAATGGCTGGCCAGAGGTCCATCGGGGCCTCTGGCCAGACCTATCTCACTACTTTTCTCCCTCGGCAGCCGGGCTGGGCCTCAGCGCGGCCTGTTTCGAGGGCCCTTCGCCGCTCGAAGACGCAAAATGGCCCCTGCCCGGGTGTTTCCGGGCAGGGGCCATCGCCGTGTGTGCTACTTCGTCTTGACGCTTCTCTTGCCGGGGGACTTGGCTGTCCGCTTCACCGTGACCCAGGGCGTCGTCGTGGGCCCGGTGCGCTCAGAACCGGGTGGTGCCTGAGCGCGTCGCGGCCTGGTGAACTTGCGTTGGCGGTGCAGCGCCTTGGTGGGCCGTGCCTGAGGCAGGGGCTCGATCACGGCGTCATCTGCGGTCTGGGGTGGAGTGCCCACGTCGTAGCCATAGCGCGTCATCAGCAAGGAGGCGTTGACCGCAGCGAGGATGAACGACAGCAGGATGCCGTTGCGCTCAGTCCCCCGTACTCGGGTCGAGTGTCGCATCAGTCGGGCGTGGTGCGTCTTGACGCAGGCGTTGGTCGACTCCACGGCGGAGCGGCGACCATAGGATGCCTTCCACTTCGTGGTGCCGTAGAGCAGCCGCTGACGGAGGTTGATCAGGTCGTCGGGACCAAGTGTCACCGTCGTGCCGCACGAACAGGAGGTCCCCTTGACGCATTGCGTCGTCGGATAGCGGGAGGGATCGAGACGCATCGACTTGGGGTGGTTGGCGCAACGCATCGTGCCTGAGAGCACGGGGTCTCGGTAACGCTGCGTGCCCCGCTCGTAGTTCGGCGCTCCCATGGGAGTGAAGGCGTGGTACTTGCGCCGGTCGTACTGCTCGGCCAAGAGTGCCTTGGCTTCGGCGCTCATGCCGAGTGCATAGCCGCCCAAGGTCCGCAGGTCAGCGGGCAGGGTGTCCTTGAACAGGCCGCCGTCCACGAAGACCGTGCCGGGAATGGGGCCTGGCCTCCGGGTGCGCTGGTTCCTGTGGAGATCAAGGACCTGCTCGACGCCCCGGGACCACACCTTGCGTGCCCACTGCTCGGTGTCGAGGGTAGGTGTATCCACGGTCGACCAGGACCGTGGTGGGTCTGCGGTCGGCAGCGATCATGGCGTCGATGAGCGCCAGCCCACCCTCCGCCTTGTAGGTGCCAGCAGGGAAGAGGGATGCGCCCCGGATCAGTCCCGGTCGGGCCTGCCCGCCGACCTCGGGAACATCCACCGAGAGGTGCAGGTCCCACCCGCAGAAGACACCCTTGCGGTTCCGGTTCTTCCCTGCCCGATAGCCGTCACGGGCGTCGGGGTCGACGGTGTGCTGGTGCCGCCCGTCAGCACCTTGAAGGGGCCAGCCTGGCTCGTTCTTGGGTGCGTCGCCTTCCAGCGCGTCCAACTCGGGAAGGGAGTCTTCGGGGATGTCGGCCTTCATGAGGTGCTTCCACGAGCGTCTCCGGGCATGGGCCTCGTAGTCGGTGGAGTCCACAGCCTGAGCGTCAGTCTGGGCGATCTGGGGCGGGATGAAGTCGCTGGCCAGGGAGGTCATGAACTCCGCCAGACCCATCCCCAAGCGGGCGTCGGTGACTTCGCCCGTCCCCTCGTCGATGCGTTCCTTCATGGCAGTGCTCAGTTCGGTAACCGCCTGCTCGATGAGGGCGTAGGACCACAATCGTTCGATCCCGAGCACCTCCCGTTGAGCCGGGGTGAGTCGAACGACCACCTGCGCGACATCAGAGAGGAGGAGTTCCCCGAAACCTTCGAGGGCCGCGATCTGGAGCACGGTGAAGAGGGCCTCATAGGTGTAGGACCGCTTGCGTCCTCGGTGAGCGGTCATGTCCTGTTGGCACTGCTCGGTCGCCCGCGAGGCGCGCACGATGGCCAGCGCGCGATTGAACGTCGAGGTGTCGACGGGTCCGGTACGCCACCTCATCGACGCGCCAGCCCGGCAGCCGCGAACAGGTATTCGTCGTGCTCGATGCGCTGTGCCACATAGGGAGCGATGACTTCCAACGACTTGGAGGACACGGTGCCCGCGATGGTCATGAACTCACTGATCCGCAGGTTCTGGGCGAGAACGTCTGCCATCCAGGTCGTCCGGAGCCGCGCAGGGCGGAAGGCCAGCCACTCGGGCCACTGCACGTTCTGGCGCAGTGCCCCCAGCGGGTCCTTGGCCGTCTCCTTGTGCACCCCGACCAAGGGCTCCTCCGGGTAGCGGTCGCACAGGTCGAGCAGGTGCTCGACGTACTGGCTGCGTACGGGCACCACTCGGTCCTCCAGGAGGATCACGACCAGTCGTGGGTCCTGGGGATGCGCCTTGACCGTCCCGGCGGTAACAGCCAGCATCTCGCCGGGCTTCACACCCACACCCAGGCCCAGCGTCAGCATCGCCGTGGCCACGCGCTCGCGGTTGTCCGTGGCCTGAGACTTCGCTGCGGCCCAGAGCGCCTCCACCTCCTCGGCACCGTAGGGCGGCTGGATCGTGTGGTTGGTGGCGAACGGCTTGGGCGGCGGAGGCCAAGGGGCCCTCTTGGTGCAAGCCGCACCGACACGACGGAGATAGCCACGGCGCGTCGATTGGGTCTCGGTGGCCAGGTGCCTCAGCGCCGTCGCGCAGTATCGCTCAACGTAGTCGGGCACGAAGATGCTCTCCAGGTCGAGAGAGAGCCCCTCGCGGTGAGCCCACGCCAGGAAGTGGGCCACAGTGCCCAGACAGTGGTGAGCCGAGGCCACCGATACGTAGTCAGCCGCCCTGGAGGCCGTGATCGCGACCGGGCGCACGATCTCCCAGACCTCGGCAGGCATAAGGTGCGCAGCCGGGCGATAGTTGGCGAACACGCCTTCGGGGGTCGTCACGACGACGCCTCCGATGACGCGATGCTTGGGCACGGCCTACCTCCGTTGTGTCGATGGGTCCTATAAGACCCATCGGCACAACTATAGTAAGGAACCCCGACAATCCTGGAATCGAGAGCGGCTGGCTCTAGGCTGAGGACATGCCCAGGTCCGGAGGAGACGCCGCCCCGCGTGAGTACGTCGCGCGTGGTCAGTGGCCCACGGGCAGGCTCCGCAAGGACGCTCCCGCCAGCGCGGTCTACGCGCAGGAGTTCGTGAACCGGCTGCTGAAGGCGCTGGAGGCCAAGGGCAATCCGTCGATGCGTAGCATCGAGCGGGAGGCCAAGGTGAGCAGGCGAACCATCGAGCGGGTGCTCGCAGGTGAGGTGCTGCCGGACTTCGGAGCCCTTGCCCGCTTGGAGCAGTGGCTGGAGGCTGACCTGTGGCCGGGGCGGGAGATGCACGCCACGGATGGGCGGGAGTGAGTTGTTGATCATGGTAGACGCAGGCGAACCCGCCTCCGATTCGTGATCTGGGCGCCAGGGGCGTTCGATAGTTGCGCCTAAGGCGCAGATTTCCCCTGACTCCGCGTGGGCGCCCGGGGGGAAGAGTTGGGTGAGGCAGGCTGGGGTGGTGCCCTCCCCGCCCGCCTACTCACCCCGGGACTTCTGCCAGTTGCCGGAGTTGTTCGGGCGCAACCCGACCGTGAAGTTTGTTCGCCACCCAGACGGCGACGAACGACGAGGGTTGGCCTATGCCAGCCTCATGCAGCACCGCTTCGCCATCGTCGTCCGGGGCACCCTCCAGCGGCACGGGCACAACAGGAAGTGGTTGGCCGAGCAGACGGGGATGGACTACACGCGGCTGGGGCGACTTCTGAACGGCCACCTACCGATGCGGTTGTCCGACATCGGCAAGGTTGGGATCGTGCTGGACATCGCGATTCCGTTCAGGCCAGAGGACTTTGTGGGCGACCAGTTCACCCTGCGGCGATGAAGGTGGACACCATGCGGCCAAGCCTCCGCCCCGAGCGCCGCCGGGCTTGTAGTCTTCACTCATGGGTCCTGTAAGGCCCGTCGTCAGACCATCCACAAGGAAGCATCTGTGACCATTTCCCAGCAGCACCTGGAGTCGCGCCTGTGGTCAGCCGCGAATGCGCTTCGCGGCCCCGTGGCCCACGCCGACTTCATGACCTACATGTTCCCGATGCTGTTCTGGAAGTGGATCAGTGATACCTGGACGTGGGAGCACGAGCAGGCGGTCGCGGACTTCGGAGATGCCCTCAACGACGAGATCGAGGCGGACTACCACCGCTTCGATCTCCCGGGGGGCACGCACTGGAATGACGTGGCCCGCAGCACGCTGCCGAACCTCGGGGCACGCATCCAGAGGGCACTGGACAAGATCGCCCAAGCCAACGCCGAGAAGTTGGCTGGCATCTTCGGTGACGCAGCGTGGGGCAACAAGGAACGCCTCCCCGAGGAGCACCTCCGCAACCTCATCTCATCCTTCGACGGGCTCAACCTCAACCCCGACGAGGTGTCCCACGACATGCTGGGGCAGGCATACGAGTACCTGCTCAAATACTTCGCGGAAGGGGCAGGCCAGAAGGCCGGTGAGTTCTTCACCCCCGTCAGGTGGTCAGGTTGCTGGTGCGCCTCCTCGATCCCCAACCGGAGGAGACCATCTACGATCCCACCTGCGGCTCGGGAGGGATGCTGATGGAGACCATCAACACCATCCGGGCGCGCGGAGAGGACCACCGCACCCTTCGCCTCTACGGTCAAGAGGTCAACCTCACCACCTCCGCCATCGCGCGGATGAACCTCTACCTGCACGAGATCGAGGACTTCAAGATCGTCCGTGGGGACACGCTCCGAGCCCCAGGGCTGCGGAACCCCAATGGGACGCTCCAGAAGTTCGACGTGGTGATCGCCAATCCGCCGTTCTCGCTGAAGAACTGGGGACGAGACACTTGGGAGTCCGACCCTCGGGCGTTCTGCGGGGTGCCACCCAAGGACAAGGGTGACTACGCCTTCATCCAGCACATGATCGCCTCGATGGATGAGGAGCGGGGTCGCGTCGGCGTGGTGATGCCGCTCGGCGCGCTGTTCCGAGCCGGGGCCGAAGGCTCCATCCGCGCGTGCCTTGTGGAGAAGGACCTGCTGGAGGCCGTCATCGGGCTTGGCCCGAACCTCTTCTACGGGGCCTCCATCCCGGTCTGCCTGATGATCTTCCGCAAGGAGAAGGTCGAGGAGCGCAAGAACAAGGTGCTCTTCATCGACGCCACGGAGCGTGTGAAGACTGGGCGAGCGCAGAACGAACTGGGCGACGATGACGTGGACGCCATCCTGAAGGCATTCCACGAGGGAGTCGACCTTGATGGTGACGGCGGAGTGAACCTCCGACTGGTCGACCTGTCCGAGATCGAAGCGAACGGACACGACCTCAACATCGGGAGGTACGTCGCGGGCGCAGAATCCGAAGCGGTCGACGTGACCGAAGCCTTGGCCGCATGGCAGGAAGCCCGGGCAGAGCGTCTCGCTGCCGAGGAGGCCATGGTCGAGCGACTGAGGGCGGCTGGCTTCGATGCGTGAGGGATGGCGCAAGGTTCGCGTCTCTGATGTGGCTCAGGTCATTGGTGGGGGAACGCCCAAGACCTTCCACGGCCCTTACTGGGACGGGGGCATTCCTTGGATCACGCCGAAGGACCTTTCAGACAGGCCCGCCCTCTACACGGCGGAGGGGTCGCGCTCCATTACTGAGGCTGGTGTAAAGGGCAGTGGTGCACAGTGGCTGCCAGCGGGGACAGTCCTGCTTTCCACGCGTGCGCCAATCGGCTACGTCACCATCGCAGCGCGCCCGCTCACTACAAACCAGGGCTTCAAGAGCCTTGTGCTGGCGGACGGCCAACTTCCCGAATACTGGTACTACCTTCTCAGCGGATCAACCGAATATCTGCGCTCGCGGGCTCCGGGGTCGACCTTTCCCGAACTGAGCAAACGTGCCGTAGGAGCGCTGGAGTTCGCCCTTCCCCCCGTCCAAGAGCAGCGACGCATCGTAGACCTGATGAGCCACGTGGATTCCCTGAGAGCGGCGCTCTCCGAAGAGGCCGCCCGTCTCTTCTCTGCGCTTTGCGCCTTCCGTGACAGCATATGGGACGTTCCGCAGCGCGTACCGCTGTCGCGATACTGCCGTGTCGATGGCGGATTGGTCGACCCCACAGGAGAGGGCCAGCGTGATCGTCCGCACGTGGGAACCGACAGGATCGCCTCCGGGACAGGCGATCTCATCGGCGTTCAGAGTGTCAGCGAGGACGGCGTAACGAGTGGGAAGTTCGAGTTCTCCGAGCGGCACGTTGTCTACTCCAAGATTCGACCCAATCTGATGAAGGTCGCCATGCCTACGTTCTCCGGGTTGTGTAGTGCGGACGCGTATCCTCTGCTGCCCGCCCCGGGCGTACCTCGCCGATGGCTGCAACAGTTGCTACTGACAACAGAGTTCACGACGTTGGCCGTTTCCCAGTCAGGGCGCACAAAGATGCCGAAGATCAATCAGCCAGCCCTCATGGGGCTGATGGTTCCGGACATCGCTGATGGTGCGCGCGAAGAGCAGGCTGTGGTACTCGACGCTCTCGACGCACTGAGAGTGGGGTTGGGGAAGGAACGAGACGCGCTTGATCGGCAACGCGCCGCATTGCTCGGTTCTTTGCTCACGGGGGATCACGAGATTCCTTCCTCCTACGATGAGTTCATCCGCGATGAAGGGGCGGCGTGATGGCGTTCGATGAGAAGCACACCGTGCAGGACTGGCTTGTGAAGCGACTCGTCGGGTTGGGTTGGACCTACGAGCCGGCCACCCACCTCCAGCGCTCCAACACGGACGTGCTCATCGAAGAAGACCTGATGGAGGCGCTGGTCGTCCTGAACCCCGCCATCGGCGCGGACGAGGAGCGTCTGGATGAGGCGCTTCCGCGCATCCGGGGGGCTGTGACGGCTGCCAGTACGGACGGGCTCGTGGTAGCGAACGAGCGCCTGGTGACCTTCATGCGTGGGGACGTGAACCACAGGTACATCGGGACCCCTCATGACGTGCCCCTACGGCTTGTCGACGTCGATGATCTCGCCAACAACACCTACGTCGTCTCCGACGAGGTTGTCTTCGGCCCGCCCGGGGACGAGCGCCGGTATGACGTGGTGCTGTTCATCAACGGCTTGCCGGTCGTGGTGATTGAGGCCAAGACCCCGGTGAAGTCATCGGTGACATGGCTGAAAGGCGCGAAGGACATCGCAGACGTGTATGCGCCTGAAGGTCCGTCGTTCTTCGCCCCCAACGTGTTGTGTGCCTCCACGGACGGCAAAGAGTTCCACTACGGAGCCATCGGTCAGCCCGCGACGGAGTGGCTGATGTGGGGGTCGACGCAGGACCCCTACGACCTCGATGGCCTGCCGCGCGTGGAGCGCTCGGTAGACCTGCTGTTGACTCCACAGAGCATCCTGTCGATCCTTCGGGACTTCACCCTCTTCGAGGACGCCGAGTCGGGCAAGCGCAAGTTGATCCCTCGCTACCCACAGGTGGAGGCGGTTGAAGCGATCCATGAGCGCGTGATCAGCGGCGGGGACCGGGGCCTCATCTGGCACTACCAGGGGACGGGCAAGACCCTCCTGATGGGCTTCGCGGCAGTGCGTCTTCTTCACGATCCCGAGGTGGGCGACCCAACCGTCCTGGTGGTCCTTGACCGGCTCGATCTTGTCGAGCAGGTGGCCCGTCAGTTCAAGACCACGGGCCTGCCGATGCTGAAGGTGGCGGAGACGACGGCCCAGTTGTCCCAGATGTTGCGCGACGATCACCGAGGGATCGTCGTCACCACGATCTTCCGGTTCGAGGACGCGGGCGTCCTCAACGACCGCCAGAACATCATCGTCATGGTGGACGAGGCCCACCGCACCCAGGAGGGGTCACTCGGTGAGCGCATGCGGACCGCGCTGCCGAACGCACGGTTCTTCGGGCTGACGGGCACGCCCATCTCCCACAAGGACAAGAACACCTTCAAGTTGTTCGGCTCGGACACGGACCCGGGCTACGTGCTGAACACCTACTCGATGGAGCGTTCCATCGCTGACGGGGCTTCGGTACCTGTCCACGTCGAGACCAGGCTGGTCGAGTGGCACCTGGACAAGGAGGCGATGGAGGCCGAGTTCGACGCTCTGGCCCAGGAGGAAGACCTCACCGAAGAGGAGCGCGACGTTCTGGTCCGCAAGGGCGGAACCGTGAAGACCGTCCTGCTCAACCCGGACCGCATCACAGCCGTTTGCACGGACATCCTCGATCACTTCACGGCAAAGGTGGCACCGCTGGGGATGAAGGCCCAAGTGGTGGCCTACGACCGTGACCTCGTGGTCCTGTACGAGCAGGAACTGAACCGGCTCATCGCAGAGCGCGGCCTGGACCTGACAACTCAGGTCGTCATGACGGTCGGCGGCAAGGACGACAAGCAGGAGTGGAAGACCTACGAACTCACGCGCGCCCAAGAGGCGGTGGTCAAGCGTGAGTTCAACAAGGTGGGCCAACCTCCGACGTTCCTTGTGGTCACGGCGAAGTTGCTCACGGGCTTCGACGCGCCCATCGAGCAGGTGATGTACCTGGATCGTCCCCTGACCCGGCACACGCTGTTCCAGGCGATCACGCGCACCAACCGGCGCTTCACCAACCCCGTGACGGGACAGGAGAAGCACAACGGACTGGTGGTCGACTACATCGGGCTGGGACCGGCCATCGCAGCCGCGCTGAAGGCAGCGGACCCCGAAGCGGGGGGCAAGCGCCCGGTGGACGTGGCCGAACTGATCCCCGAGTTCCTAGCCCGGCTCGCCCAGACCTTTCAGCGATTCGAGGGCATCGACCTGGTGGACTCCTCCTACGAGGCGCTCATGGCCGCGATGGAGCGCATCAAGGGGCAGGAGGAGAAGGCGCGGTTCTGGCGGGACTTCACGGGTGTGCAGACCCTGTGGGAGTTGCTCGCGCCTCGGGATGAACTGGACGAGCACGAACCCCTCTACAAGTGGCTGGCGCAGGTCTACGAGGCGTCAAAGCCCGGCAAGGCTTCTGAAGACATCCTGTGGGAGCGACTGGGGGCCAAGACGCTGGCGCTCGTGCACGGCCACATGTCCAACATCAAGGTCACGGGCACGGGACTTGAAGAGGTCATCGTTGATCCCGACAGCATCGAGCGGCTCCGCAAGTTGGCCGAGCAGGGGGAACTCGACATCGACCCCGAGCGAGACCTGCTGAAGGACCCCGTGACCCTCGAAGAGGTCTTCGACACTATCGACGCCCGGGTGCAGCGCCGCCTGAAGGAGTCGGGTGGGCACGAGGTCTACAAGACACTGGCCGAGAAGATCGAGCGACTTCGCAAGCAGGCTGCCCAATCCGCCAGCGACACCATTGAGTTCCTGAAGAAGGCCCTCGACGTGGCCAAGACCGCAGTCCAAGCCGAAAGGTTGGAGGAAGACGGAGACCTGGACGCAGCGGTCACCCTTCTCGACCCCAACATCGGTGCACTCACCCAGATCGTCAACGAGTACAAGCCCGCCGACACCCCGGTGATCGTGGATGACGTGGTACGTGACATCGACACCATCGTCAAGCAGGTCTCGTACTCGGGCTGGACCCAGGATCAAGGCGGTGACCGCACGGTCCGAAAGGAACTGCGGCAGGTGCTGAAGAAGTACCGCCTGCCCCTTACGGGCGACCTGTTCGACCGAGCCTACGCCTACATTCGAGAGAACTACTGAGCCGCAGACGGAGACTCAACCAAGATTGTCACTTCTCACTGATGTAATGAGGATCATGCCCCCGAAGACGAACACCGACCCCGTTGAAGGCGATGTTTATCGCACCAGTCCGGACACATCTGCATCCGGGGATGTGCATGGGGAGAACAAGAGAATCTGTGGCGTTGTCGAACTCACCCGCAGGTCTGTGCTCACGCTCACGAGGACGACACGTCCTGAGAAGCATGCGAGGAAACTGGAGTCTGCGAAGAACAAGCAGATGGGGCTCACTAAGGCTGCTTGGTGGACAGACGTCAACCAACGGCCTCTGTCCCGGTCCTGGTTGGCAGACCCTGATCGGGTCGAGTATCTTGGAAGGCTGCCCGAGCCGGAGTCGACACAGTTGGCGGAGTTCTGGCAGATGTCCAAGATGCTAGGACGGACGAACCTGTGATGCTACAAGATGCGCTCGGTGCACCCCTGACGCTGCCAACTGAGGGGGAAGTGGGGCAGCCAGCCGTTGGCGACCTTTGGGTTGTCAGCGCCGACGGGCAGGATCGCGGCGTGGTGATGATTAGCGCGGTGCGCGACCTCCACGTGCTGGCTTGGCCGGTGACTCTCCCCACCAGGGCCGCCGCCGCCCCCTCTTTCCTCATCACGGTGCCTGACATGGGCGACTTCGTTGCGTGGCCGGATGCGGAGTTCGGGTTGGCCTTGGCTGCGCTGGATCGCAGGTTGGCCCACGTTCTCGATGACAGGACGATCCGCACGATCCGTTGGGCCGTCACCGAGGACGAGCCGGTGGACGACGTGTCCACCTGCCCCGCTGTCAATACCGCTGAGGCGGTAGCCGCTTTTGAGGCCGTCTGCTCACAGGCATGGGCACTGGGGGACTGGGCTTGGCCCGACAACACGATTGGCGAAGCGGCGCTGTCGCAGGACGCTCTCTCCGATGCCGGGGTGGAAATCGCGCAGTTGGCGCAGGCGCTCGGCGTGAAACCTGGACGCGCCTCCGCACTGGCCCGAGGAGTCAAGGTCCCCACGCCGGAGGAGGTTGCGACGATCCTGTCGTTGTTCCCCGCAGGGACCGTTGCCGGAGACATTCTGGAGCCGGTTGACGGTGCAGATGCCGTCGTCCTCAGCCTGCCCGAATACAAGTCAAGAGTGCGACTGTTGTCCACCGAGCGCACCCTCCCCGAGCGCCGCGCCCGCACCATGGTGTGGGAGCAGGCGTGTTCCCGTGCAGCCCGTCAGGTTGCCCATACAGCACCGTTGGAGGCCGCTCGCGCGAGGGTGAACTACGCACTTGAAGAACTCATGGGCTGGACATGACGCTCCCGCAGGGACGCAGCGTCGCGGAGTGGACTGGTCAAGGGCTGGTGGCTCTGGCTAGTCGCCACCTTCGTGAAGAGTTCGCGCGTCTGTATCCCGATGCTGCTGAAGTAGCGAGTGTTGACGCCATTGAGGCACTGGCCTTGATCCCCGACGTTGTTGTGGAGTGGGCCAGCACGCCACCCAGAGGCAGTTGTGAACTGGGCGGTGTCTACGACGGCGATGTCGAACCGGCACGAATCATCATCCGCGAGTCCCACAACCGCAAGCGCAACCTCTTCACCGCGCTTCATGAGGTCGGTCATCACATCTTCTGGAACGACGAGGCGTGGCAGTTCCAGATTCTTCCGGAACTTCGTGACAAAGCGCGGCTGATTGAAGAGAAGATCGTCAATGACTTCGCCGCCAGCATCTTGGTGCCTGAGGAGGCCGTTGCGCTTCATCTTGGTGATGGAGTGAGCCCTGAGGGCATCCAAGCGCTCATCCAAGGCACCCAGGCATCGGCCACCACATGCTGCATCCGCGCACTCAACCAGCCGGGCCAGAGGCTCGTGATCCTCGCATCCGAGGATGGCCACATCTGGTACGCAGACTCCAATGGCACCCCCTATAACCCCGGCAAGCGGGTGGCTCAGCCCGCCCTCATTTCCGCTATTGAGCGGGCCCGTGAGTCGGGGAAGTACCGCTTGATGGGCGGCGACGGCATCCGGTACTCCAAGGGTTGGGCGGACACGGATGTTTGTTTGGACGTTCTGCTGCACGACGGGTTGGTCATTGCCGTCGTAACGTCGACGCGCCCTTCTCTGCGCGGTAGCGTCTCCACTGGCTGGCACGAAGTGTGTGAAGCATGCGGTGCCGAGTTCGCGGTCAGTGCTTCCAGCGGCCAGTGCACGACCTGTGGAGACTGGAAGTGTCCCGATTGTCGGGGCTGTCAGTGCACTGCGAGCAAGGCGGTCTACTGCCGCAGATGCTTCTTGGCGCTTCCCACGGCTGAGGTGTCCAAGGGGATGGCGGTGCACGAAGAGTGTGAATGATCCAGAAGGTTAGGTCCATCTCCTCGAACACCTGTGCATCTACGCTCGATAGCACTCAGTCACACAAGCCCGATCTCGGAGGGACCGTCATGACCCAGCACAACCCCAAGGACTCCCTCCAGGCCGACCTGGAGGCGCTCAACGAGGTCTTCGAGGCCGAGGACCGAGAAGATCGCCGCGCCGAGGCCCAGCGCCGTCGTGACGGACTCCCAGAACCGAAGCGGGACATCCGGGCCTTCGAAGGCTTCGCGGACGGCGGAGTGGCTCCTCGCGACTGAGGTCGGGCTCAGAAACCGCTGACCCATGCCTCCTCTAGGAGCACCGACGCAAGCGCGTACTCGCAGCGGTCGAGGTCGGAGACGAGATGGGTGAGGTCATTCGCAGCGCGCTCGGCTGCCTCGAAGACGGTGGAGATCAGGGTCTGCTGGTTGGTCGCTCTCATGCGCCAGGACTGTAGCCAGGCTGGCCCACTTCGCCAATCCCTGTGTGCAGTCCGATCTTGGTTGGAGCGACGATGGCGTATAGACAACGGTCGAGCGCAAGCGGACTTGTGGAGGGGGTCAGTGGATGCTCCACAATGCCTCGGTCAACCAACCATCAACGAAGCCCATCGTGCTCTTAGGCGTCCATCCGAGCACCGAGGGGAACTTGCCCATGGTCGTCCGCAGATCGCTGGCGAAGCGCGAGTCAGGATCGACATGCCGTAGCAAGTAGGCCAGGACTGCCGTCAGGAAGTAGACCTTGTTGGTGTCGGCAGATACGAGGTGGTGCAGTTCCTGTTCCACCATGCGCCTGTTGATCTTGTCCGGGGGGTACACGGTGCTCCTGTTCCAGATGCGCGCGTTGTGAGCGCAGTGGTTGCGGAGCACGTTCAACGCCTTCAGCCAGCCGAACAACACCTGCGGATTCTTGACGCCGACCTCCTCCGCGATGCGCCGCGCATCCTTGGGTTGCATCATCCGGTAGAGCCCGATCAGGCAACCCATCGTCATGAACTCGGTTGCGGCCCACACAGGCACATCACCGTCGTACTTGGTGACGAAGTGGACCACGTAATCCTCACGGTCTGCCTTGCGCTGCAAGGAGTCGTACTCGCTGCGCCAGGTGTCGTACTTCGTCCCCGCATGGTCGGGTCCGCGCGATACTGCATTGCATCGCTGGGGGTCGAGGCCGCTGCGGTCCAGGTGGGCAAGGGGTCCGTGCTTCCCCAGGTGGTAGCCCACCTTGGTGCGCAGCGCGATCTCCAGTGACTGGATTGCAGGCAGCAGCGTGCGCCGAAGCCGGTGGTCGAAGTCATGCAACGCCACGGCATCCGACAGGCAAGCGCCCCCCACGAAGTCGTCCGAACGGTGCACCGTGCCAGCGTCGTCGGTTGTGAACGCCCGCATCGGGTAGGTGTAAGCCGATAGACGGTAGTAGCCGATCCGCTTCAGGGCCCGTACCGCGTCGCCTTCACGGCCAACGTACAGCCCCCGAGAGGACAGGAGGCGAACCTGCTGGTCGTAAGGCAGGTGGGGCTTGGCGTAGCGCATCACCCTATGGTGCCAAAGGAAAACCGGCCCATGCACGACAGGTGGCGCGAGGCCGGTTGCCGAGAGAGGGGCCGGTGTTTATGCACCCATGGTAGCCGCCAGGACCGACATCGCGTCAAGACCCCGCACAGGTCTCTTATTATTCTGTGCCGTCCCCACGAGCGGCGCGTCCGTGGTCGGGCAGGCAGGACGCAGCCTGTACGGTTTCCGGAATCTACCGCGTACGTCCTCCCACCGGCTAGGCCACGTAGCCCCCTGTCAGCGCATTGTCTGGGATACCCACAACCTGAAACCTGGCTACGACGAGCCAAATCACCACTGAAACACCTAGTCGGAGGCGTTTCGAGCTTCGTCAAACCACGCCAGAGTCCGCCATCGGATGTCAAGGATTGGGCTCAAAATGGGCTCAGATTGGGCTTAAACCTGGGGTATTCACAGGGGTGCGGCCCGTGTTGCGGGTCTGGGGCGTGGTTGCTCATGCCGGTGTGGTGTTGCCGCGGCTGCTGGCAGATCGGATCGGGCTGACCGTGGGGTTACGTGCGGTGGTCGCCCGACGTGACTTCACGCCGCGCCGCGATCGTGGCCGATTGTTGACAGATGCGGTCGCAGCGTTGACTGCTGGCGCGTCGTATCTGTTGGATGTGGAAGCGTTGACCCGGCAGGAAGCGTTGTTCGGTTCCGGCGGCGCGGCATCGGACACGACGGTGCTGCGTGCGTTGGACGAGTTGGCCTGCCGGATCGTGGCTCATGGTCTTCCCGACTGACGCTACGCACGCATGCTGGCGGAGGTCCGTGCTGCTGCTTGGGCAGCGATCATTGCAGGGAACCAGGCCCTGTTGCCTGCGGTGCAGGTAGCCGGACGGCCCCTGACGAGGTCCGGGACGGGTGAGCCGGTCACGGTGATCCGCGTCGATGCCACGATCATCGAGGCAGCCGGTGATCAAGGAAGCGTCGGTGGCCGGGCATTACAAACACGGGATCGGCTGGCATCCGTTGACGCCCGTGGTGCAGCAACACCGGTGACCATCTGGCCGTGATGCAACGTCCCGGTAATGCGGGCTCGTTGATCGCTTCTGACCACGTGAAGGTGTTGGATGCCGCCTTGGAACAGGTCCCTGCCGAGCATCGCAGGGACTTGTTGGTGACGATCGACGGGGCCGGCGCCTCCCATGAGGTGATCGAGCACTGCCACCGGCCAGCTCCAGTGGCTCGACACCAGACACCGTACCCAGGCCCATGCCGAGGACAAGGTCAAGGTACTCAAGGCCATGGGTGCCCAGAAATTGCCCACCGCCGACAAGGACCGTAACGCGGCCTGGCTGCAACTGGCCGCACTCGCGGTCACCTTGACCGCGTGGCTACGACACCTCGCCCTCGACGGCGAACTGGCCATCGCAGAACCCAAGACTCTCCGATTCAGGCTGTTTGCTGTCCCGGCCCGGATCGCCCGCCATGCCCGGTCCCGGATCCTGAAGATCCCCGACGACTGGGCCTGGGCCAAGGATCTGGTCACCGCCCGGAACCGAATCTGGTCCCTCCAACCCGACACCCCCCGACCAACGAAAGGACATGCAGACCCCGCCGCAAGTGGAAGCGGTAGCCACCCGGGCACCCGGACCAGACGAACACGCCCACCACACGGATCCGGCCTTCCTTGGGTCAGCCAGCCCGGCGATCAGACCCAGCACACCCCAGTGAATCATCGAGGCTAACCTGACACACCGAAGCACAGGTGTGGAGAACCGCTCCGGAACCCCACACCTGTGCTACCAGATACGCGCACAACCGCTACCAAACCCCTCTGCTAACTAAACACCTGTCCACAAACTTTCGAGGGTATGTTCCTTTCCCCTTGCCAGCACGTACTTCTGTACTGGGGGTAGGTCCGTCGGAGTGGCTTTGGGGTAGGTTTTGGAGGACGTGCAGGAGCGACAGCGTGGTCAACCCAGAGGACTCGCGAAAGGCCCCCACATGACCAGCCGAACGTTCACCAGAACGCATCCACGCTATGCAACGCTGCCCCAATCCGCAGAGTACTGCAGAAGCTCTCGACGCTCACTGGAGCGCCGCATCTCTGAGGGCAAGCTCACCCGCTACAAGAACGGCTTCCGCGTCCTCGTCGACCTGGATGAGGTCGACGCACTTCTACGGGGTGAACGCCGCTGACTTGCGCTCTGGCGACTTGAGGAGTCATGTGAGTTGCTTCTTCAAGCATTCGGTCGCACGTCCAAGCCCTCTCGTAGAGCTTTGAGCTGGTCAACGACGAGGTCCACGGAGGGTCTGTCGTGCTGGGCTACTTGCGTTGCCAGAGTCGGCAATTTGGTATCCAGAATAGACCTGAGGCGGTGCAAGGACTCCTCCTTCCAAGAGCCACTGAGTTGCTTGCCGGCTCTGTACGGACCGACCAACATGTTGTCGTAATCCCACTTGCCGCCAGCCTCGCCGTCTGACCAGAGGGCATCCCCATCCGGTCCGTGGTACGTGGCCTTCAGGAGAGGCCCAAGGTCCCGGGAGTCGCTTCGTGTGCTGGCAACGCGATAGTTCCAGGCAATGACCTTCAACCCGATCATGGAGCTGAGAGTGGGAATCCTGACTGTCGCATGTCCAGCTTCCACGATGTCTGCGCTTTCGGCTGCTTCAGCCATGCCGGTCACATCGAGCGTGATTCCATCTGCTGTCTGCACGATCCCCCCGGGAGCCACTTCGGGTCCGTAGGGGATCACATCCACCTGCACGCCGTCGACCACGAAACGAATGCCAACCCCGTGTGGGCCATCGAGTTGCTTCAATCGCTCATGGTAATCGGCGAGAGAGGTGACCAGGATCGAAATGTCGACGTCGAGGGTCCGTGCGACCAGCGGTAGCCCTGCGACGTTGTGTACCCGATAGTCGCGTGCAAATGCGCCCACGAGCGTGTACTCGGGGATCATTTGTGAAAGGGAATGCAGGAGTCCCGCCGGCAACGCAGAAAATGCCTCGGTCATCGCGCAAACGCCCACTGCTGAAGGTTTGCCAGTTTCTGCGCTGCGGACGCTTCCCGCGGGTCACCACCAGCCAGGGCATCCGCATAGGCGAGGAGGGGGGGCACGAATCTGTCGTCATGCAGGAGGCCAGCTGACCAGAATCGTTCCCGGAGGATGACTTGCGCCTGGCCATCCCGTGTCAGCCGGGCGTCACGTCGGATCTCCCGCCACGGCGGGTCGCTGTAGAGGACTGTTCGGTCCGGAACCAGCTCGGCACCGAAGTGCGCGAGGGCGGAACCACCGCCGATAGTGCCGGCGGCAATGTCAACCCAGTCGCGGGTCCACCAGTCAGGCTGGGGCCCTGTTAGCTCCAACTCCTTCAAGCGGGGTCTAAGGTCGCGGACGTAGCCGTCGACCCAGTCCTGAGCCAGTCGATCCCAGTCAATCAAGGTGCGACTCCCACGTTCCCCAAACACGTGACCACGATCGCGAAGGTCGATCAGCGTATTTGTGACCGTGCCCTTCGACACCTGCGCAAGAGCCGCTAGTCGCTCGTGACTGAGTCCGATTGACTCCGGAGCCACCAAGAGGACGAACGCGACTTTCAGTCCCGCCGGATTGGTGGAGGCGGGCTGCGCCGAAGTCCCCCGGTTTGCTCGCAGTCGCGGCTTCCTGCCTTCGACATGGACGTGAAAGCCCGGGAAGTTGAGGAAGGCGTTCCCGCCGCTGTCGACGTAGTTGATCCCCAGAGCCCGATACTGATCACCCCGCTGCTTCGGGATCGACGGCAACGCCAGTATCGCGTTCCCACCCCGGCTCTCGCGCCAACGCACTGCTTCAGCGGGGCCGAGCGGCTGAGACCGCCATTTGGCGTCGACGACGGCCTCCATCGTGCCGGTTCGGACCGGAATCGTGACGATGAAGTCATCGGGCCCTTCGTCCCTGCCGTCACCACGCTGCGATTCGACTCCAAGCTCCCGAAGTACGTTCGAGATCTCGTCGGATAAAATGTCCATACGGTCAATACTACTGACCGAACGGCCAAATTGGCCAAACGGGACGCTCGGCCAGTTAATGAGGTAGAGGCGCAGTGCTTCAACTCGACCGAGCGCTCCGGGCCAAAAGCCTGCCGGACGACGTTCGTACGCTGGCTGCTCAAAATCGCTGGGCTTTCACTGGGCTTCAGCTTCCCAGAACGCGGTTCAACACCTTGTCAGAAGGCACTTGAACAGGGGTTCGAGTCCCCTATGCTCCACCCAAGGTGTCTTACGGGAGCACGCGACATCGCTGTTCCTGGTTGCTGGGCCCATCGAAGCGAAGGTTGCCCCCGTCTTCCTGCGCGCAGGGCGAAGCCCGGAGCTGCAGGATCTAGTCGTCTCCTTTGGACGAAGACCCCCTATCTGGCTTCTACAACGCCGCTTTGCTCCGCGACGAAGAGGCTCTCCGAGGCGCCAACAGGATGGCTCGGCCAAAACTACGGAAACGGTTGAAGCGAAGTTGCACAAACGTGTCCCTGAACCAGGCTTTCCGACTGATGCTCGCAGCGGCAGCAGAGTTGCGATACGTGCCCAGGACAGAAGCTGGGAGTTCAGTTCGGGAAATCGATCTGCCAGCCGTGTGGCGGTGGGGAGCCGTGAGCGAGGATGTGCCCAATGAGCTTCAGTGCGGTCGGGATCGGCACCGTGTCGCGGTCGGGGTACTCGTCCTCATGCCAGACAGCCACCAGGCCGACACCCGCCGATCCTGCGCCCCCGCACCTGCGGCTCGGTCTTCATCGGGAATGCTGATCGCCGGAAAGCTGCGCGCAAAGCGCGTCCGGAGTGCCTCAGATTCGCGAAGCGCGCTGATGGCCGCGCCACGGCGGATCGTGTCGTGGCGGAATGCCTCGAACCGGGCGTAGGCGATCCCAACAACCGCATTCTTCTCTTGAGGTGAGAGTGCTGATGTTGGCCAGAAGCCGATCAGGTTGCGCCAGCCAGAGAGGAGTTCGTGCTTGTGCGTGACGTCAATCAGATCGATGAGGAAGTCGGGAAACTCGTCGGACTGCTCAAGAACCAGATAGATCCAGCCCTTGAACTCATCCAGGGTGACCGCGCCGGCCGCGAGGCACGACAGAGCCAACCCGAGAGATCCTGGGAATCGTCACGAGACACGTGCCAGAGCAGGTTGTCAACCATAGTTCAATGCTATCGAAGGGGCTCTTGGGCATTCTCTGGCTTCAGTGACGCGGGCCGAGTCATCAGCCCGTCGATCGCCGCTGTATCCATGCCGAACAGGTTCAGGGGTACTCAGCCAAATCAACATGGAACCGTCGGCGTGGTGGATATGTCGTCGTTACCTGTGGAAGGGCTCGTCACCAGCGGTATACCGCTGGTGTTGCGCTACCCGCGCCACTACACCGATACGAAACCCCTGGTGGGGAAGCGTGTCATCCACCTGGCGACTGCGGTGCTCGACGGTCTGGGGCCGTGGGCGGCGGAACACTGCTCCGGCCCCGACGATCTGTTGTTTCCTGCGAAGCGGACCGGGAAGGTGATGAGTGAGACGCTGCTCGCATCGGCGCATCGTCGTGCCGCAGCGGCTGGGGGAAGTGACGGTCAACTACCCTCGACGCGTTCATAGAGGGTGGATGCCACGTCTTGCAGTTGCTTCTCCACGGTCTCTGTAAGGCTGCGGGAGTCAATCCGAAGCCCCAGCTCCACGTTGTGGTGTTCAGCGCTGACGCTGAAGTTGGCACTTGTCACCACCAGAAATCTGTGGTCCACCGCTATGAATTTGGCGTGGTTGCGGAACGTCTTACCGTCTGTGCTTCTGGTGCGGAACACCGTGGCTGCCGTGAGCTGGGCCGCGACCTCCCCGCTGGTGGTGGCGCCCGACCATTCGTTCTGGTCGGCAGCTTGGGTGTCCAGGTAGACGCGCACGTCGACGGTGCCGTGCTCTGCCACCTCCCTTAGGGCGTTCCACAGTGTCGACGACTTCTGGAAGTTGAACGTCGAGCACGTCACCGACGTCCTAGCGCTGAGCACCAAGGCGCGGATCGACGTCGTCAGCGAACCGTAGTCGGCCAGGTTTCCGGGCAGGGTCCAGATTGGCGAGACCTCGGTGGTGTTGGCCTCGGCAGCCCCCTGGATGGCACGCAGCACCGGCAGGGTGACCGACAGGTTCGACGCCGACAGTCCCGCGTCCTCCAGCGCGGCGCGAATCTCTGAGCGCCTTGACTGCGCCAGTGACTGCAGCGCCTGCGCGAGAGTGTCGCCGTCGGCCAACCGGGCGGCGAGCCGACCTGCCTCGCCCCCGCTCAGCAGCCCACCAAGCCGGGCGGTGGCGTCGCTCACGACGACACCTCGAAGAAGCCGAGGCCGGTGTATTCGCCGGGGAGCCCGATCAGGAAGCGACGGTCCAGGAACCGGTTGGCCGTCTCGCAGGAGGTTTCCGACGCCATGGTGCAGTTGTGGCAGGCCGCGCCGTGCAGGAAGTCCTCGGGGTCCTTCGGGGTGCGATGCGCGCAGATCGGGTCCGACGAGCAGCGGCGCGCCCGGCCAAGGGCGGCGTCGACGATCCGACGCAGCCGCTCCGGCTCGCTCAGCTGGACCAGTCCGCCCAGCGTGCCGTCGCTGTCGGAGGAGGTGGTCAGCAGCAGGAGGCCGGCCGCGGCGGGGTGCTGGCCGTCGGCCTGCCAGGCGTAGAGGCGCTCGGAGATGCTGGCGGCGCCGTAGCCCGACGACATAGCCATCTCACGCAGCAGCACGTGCGCGAACGTGTGAAGCAGCCAGTACCGAGGCGGACGCAGGCGACTGTCCGGGTCCACGTTGGTGGCGGTGCTGGAGAGGCGGTTGGCGAAGTTGCGTCGGTGGGCCTCGACGTGTGCGCCCCACAGCGTGGACGCCTCGACCCTCGCCTCCCAATCGGAGATGGCCTGCTCGTCGAACTCCAGGAAGATGCCCTCGCCCCGGTTCAGCGTGGCCACCGCCCAGCGGGGTGCTGTCAGGGAGAGCTGCGCGCGGCGGGCGGGTTCGTCGTCGATGCGGTCCAGAGCGTCCAGGCGGGTGAATCCGAGCAGCGCGGATGCCTCCCGCAGCCGCTCGACCGCCAGTACCCGCGTGATCGCGCTCGGTAGGCCGGGGGCAATGGGGCGTTGGCTGAGTGTCAGACCGCTCGCCTCATCCTCGTGGTGCTGCCCGCCGACGCCCCGCGTCAGGTACATCCACTCGGGTGCGATCAGGTCGAGCGGCGACCACTCGGCCGTTGCCTTGGCCTCCTCCGACGGGTCGGGCGTCGCGATGGCGGCGTCGAGCGCCTCGGCCAGCGCCTCGTCGGAGACCTTGGTGATGTCGAGCTTGTCCTTCAGCAGCTTGCGCAGGAACCCGAGGTTCCCGACGTAGTCGGTCAAGTCCTCGCCGACCAGGACCCGCAGCCGATCCGCCAGGCTGCCGGTGTGCTCACCGGCGTCCATCGGCAGCACGATCACGCGTTGCAGGATGGGGAACCACAGGTTCGAGGCGCCGATCAGGATCAGGTGGGTGACGGCGTTGCAGCCGCCGGTGGCGTAGGCGTCGAGGTGGGGGTGACGTCCCCGGCAGGCGGGCAGTTTGGCCTGCCCGGCGGCGCCCTGCGCCTCGCTCATGGTGCGGCTGGCGCCGCAGGAGTTGCACCTGATGGTCGACGACGCGCCACGGGCGAGCGTGCTTTCCGTCATCCTCAGCGCGGGGACCGCCGCGGTGGGGCATGGCTGGCCGTGGTGCACCCACAGTTCGTAGGGGAACTCGTCGAGGTGGCCGTTGGTGCAGGTGAGCAGGTAGCGGGCGGGCAGCGCCAACGAACGCCTCCTGCCGCCGCCCTTGCGGCCCTTGCCGCGGCCGGGGCAGCCGACGTGCTCGAACTTGGCCTCGTCCGGCCGGTAGGGGTGCGTGTTCTTGTACTCGAACGTGCTGATCCCGGCCAGCCGGTCACAGCCGGTGCAGCGCAGCCACTGCGGGAAGACCCGGGCTGGGATGCCGAGGTCGCGGCCCTCGTCGTCGAACGGCGACGTGGTGGGTTGGTGCGGGAACGGGCGCAGCTCCAGCACCTGCTGCCCGAGCTGGCGGCGCACCGCGTCCAGCAACTTGGGGGCATGGACGTGGGGGATGCCGTCGCGGCGCGCCCAGATGCGCTCCCAGGCGTCGAGGCCGCTGGGCATGACGGTGAAGTGCGGCAGCTCCACGATCGCGCCCGGTCCGTAGGTGAACATCAGCGACGACGGCCTGGCAGAGCCGACCTTTGCGAAGTTCTTCTTGGTGCCCGCCTCGCCGAGGCGTTCGGCGTCGCCCAGCGGATCTAGCTGATTGGGGCCGGGCGAGAAATCTGCCATTTCAGTCCTCCTGGGTAGCGGGGAATGCCCAGACTGGCTGGTTGTCGGGTGGGCGGATGGCCAGCCGATTGGAGTCTGGGGAGACCAGCAGGTTGATTTCCGGCTGCACCTCCCGCATGGAGTTGGCGACGGTGAACGGCGGGCGATCGAGGGGGTCGAGGTCGGCACCGGCCTCGGCGCTTTGCATCAGCGCCCCCTGCGATGCACCCCGCCGAACGCGTTCGTAGACCAGTTTTAGGCCCTGCTGGTGCAGGGCGATGCGACGCTTGCGCCACTGGTCGACGCGGTTGGCCAGCCGCTGCTCCACCAGCGTGGCCGTGGCCTTGTCGTCGGCCGCGGCCTGGGCCCGTCGGGCGAGCCGGGCCACCAGGCCGTCCAGCAGTGCGGCTTCGGCCTCCACCCGTTCGGCGCCGTCCTCCGGCGAGAGGGAGTCCGCGCCCTTGGACGCGGCAAGCACCCGGGCGGCGCTGACGAGGACGCCGTCGAGGCCGCGCTCGATGGAGGTGATGGAGTACGGCGTGACCGACAGCGCCTCGACCTGTGCGTAGAACGTCTCGTGGTAGTGGCGGAACTGCTCGAAGTGGGCCAGATCCCTCGGCCGGGCCCAGTTGCCGAGCGTCACCACCAATCCGGGTCCGGAGGCGGAGCGGCCGACGCGCGAGGACGCCTGGATGTACTCGGCGGTGTTCTTCGGCTGCCCGACGATCAGCATCAGCCCCAGCCGCGGCACGTCGACGCCGACCTGCAGCATGGAGGTCGCCAGCACCACGTCGAACGGGGTCTGCTCCCGGTCCGGCAGCGGCTTGTGGGCCTCCAGGGCCGCGATCCGCGCAGCCCGAGCAGCCGTGGTGTCGAAGTCCGGGTCGAAGGGGGTGGCCATCTGGTCGAGTCGGGTGGTGATGGCGGTGCTGGAGGCACGCGAGGTCAACTCGGCGATCGACTGGTTCCCGTAGTCGGTGCCGCGACGCCCGGGCAGCCTGGACCAGGGGCGGCGGGACCACAAGGCGGTCTGCACATCGTCCTGCAAGAACCGGGACATTCCCGCCAGCTCGCGGGTGGCGTTGAAGTAGGCGACCAACGTCAGATACGGGTCCGCTGATGCCGGGTCGACGTCGAGGAGGAGTTGGCCGGCGGCGAGCAGCACTTCGGAGAGTCGGATCTCTGCCGCGGTCATCCTCACACCCGACGCGCAGACGCCGACGTAGCGGCGCCCCGGATGCTCGGCCGAGATGGGCAGTTCGCTGGAGAACCAGGTGCTGCCGGCGTCGAGCACCTGCGGCGGGAAGATGGCCGCCCGCCTGCCGTAGAGGCAGCGGACCTGCTCGGCGGCGTTGCGGACGGTGGCCGACGACGCCACCACCAGCGCCCCGACCGGCCGGTCGTCCGTGGTGGTCCAGGAGGTGAGGGTGTCGATGGCGGACCGAACAGCCCCACCGTCGTCCCGAGCGCTCCCGTGATGAGGTGCAGTTCGTCCTGGATGATCAGATCGGGCGGGCGGAGCCTGCCACAGGGGCGGACCGCCGCGGCAGGATGGCCATCCTTGGCGGGGTGCTTGGAGCCGTCCTTGATCTGGCAACCGGCGTAGTCGGGGTGGACGAAGCCGTGGCGGTCGCACTTGCGGGAGACGTACCCGAACAACGACGCCGCCTCGCCCTCGCGGGCCAGGCGGGCGAACTTGTCCACCGTCGCGATCACGAAGGCGGGGGCCAGACGATAGATCTCCTCGTCGACGGTGAGGATGGGCAGCCCCTCGGCGACGGCGCCGCCCTCGGAGAACGGGCACTCGGCGAACGGGTCGGCGCAGCGGACGAACACGCGGCCGATGGTCTGGTCGACCCGCACCTGTTCTTTGCCGATCGGCGTGCCGCACCAGGGACAGCGCTTGACCTGTAGGACGGTCAGGCCGTGGTCGTAGTGGCTGTCGAGCGCGGCCGTGAGCTGCTCGGCGGCCTCCGCGACCCGTTTGGGGAGACCTTGGTGCCCACCCACAGCCCGATCCGAAACGGCTCGTCGCCCCACGTCTCCGGGTCCGCCAGGCGCTCCAGCTCGGCGGCGCACACCATGGTCGAGGCGCGCTGGAACTGCTGGGCAGTGAGCAGGCGAAGCGTGTAGCGCATCAGGACCGTCAGGCCGAAGCGGCCGTCGAGCGGGCCGTCGGCCGAGTCGACGACGCCCTGCCGCCGCCGGATCGCGAACGCGAACGCCGCGAGCCCGAGGTAGGCCTCAGTCTTGCCGCCGCCGGTGGGGAAGAACAGCAGCTCGACGCGCGCCAGGTCTGCCCCGGAGCGGTATTTGTGTGCCGGGTCGCACAGCGCCGGGAGCTGCATGAGCACGAACGCGAGCTGGAACATGCGCCAGCTGTGTGCGCCCGCACCCTCCCCGGCCACCGCGGCGATGGCGGCGTTGACGTCGATGTCCTGGTCGCGACTGCGGCGCAGCACGATCTCGGAGCGCACACGCTGGGCGGCCATGACCTTGTTCATGAACCGGAAGCAGCGCAGCGCCTCCTCGTCGCCCAGCAGGAACTCGATGCCGTCGGCGAGCCGTTTGGCCACTGCCTGGCCTCCGCGACGGCCTCCACCGCCATTTCCCGCAAGTGGTCCGGCAGCGCCTTCGCCTGTTCGTCTTGTGAGTCCAGCCAAACGCGATACCCGTCGACGATGGGCTCCAGCCCGGCGCGCAGCTCGTCTGCTGAGGCCTCAGCAAGCCGGGACATGTCGGTCAAGACCGCGTCGTTCCTCGCGGCCTGCGTCTGCGGCGTCTCGGACAGGGGTAGCCACGTGGTCCAGAGTCTGTCCGCGCGTCGGGTTCCCGCCACCTCATGCCAGGAAACCGAGCAAGTGCGCCCGATCGCGAACTCCAGCCGGTCCCGATACTGCAGGCTCAGCCGGGCCAGCTCGTCGTCGCCGTGGTCAAGGTCGGTGTCCTGGAGGGGGTCCTGCACGGGCAGGAAGACGGCCTGGTCGTCGGCCTCGACGTGTACCTGGGCCTGGAACAGCCAGGCATGCACGGGGATGCGGCTGGTGTACTCGGCGTCGTTGCCCAGCGCCAGTTCCACCAGATGGCGATCGGTATCCGAGTAGACGTCGATCCGTAGCAACGCGGAGTCCAGGAGCGGGTAGTCGAGAGTGGTGCCCTCGGTCAGGTCGGCCACTCGAACGCGGACGGCCACGTCCATCGGGGTCCGGACGTATTCGGGCCGCTGGGGACCGGAATCGTCTTCCTTCTCGGTGGCACGCGGGTTGTACTTACCCCAGGAGGCGCGCACGGTGAACGACTCCAGGCCGAGCGGGATCTGGAACCTGAGCCCCATCGAGGCCGGGATCATCAGCCCGCGTCTTGGCGCTACGTCCTCGTCGCCGTCCTCGACGTCGGGGCCGAGGTCCTCGCCATCCGGCGTCTCCTCCGCGCTGGCGTCCTCGTCGTCTGGCACCTCCCCCTCATCGTCGGCTCGGCCGTGCTCCAGCCGACGCGGCGCGATTCGTCCGAGTGGGTAGGCCGTGCTCGGGTCGACCGGCAGCACCTCGTCGTCGCCGTAGAGCGGCCCGAGCAGCTCCCGACGCAAGATCTCCGTCAGATTCTCCCGCGCGGTCCACGACGTACCGTCTGGCTCCACGACAAGGTCGTACGGCTCATCGGGGGCGGCAGCACTGCTCATGTCAACACCCTAGAGTGCCCCACTGACAGATGTGGTTGTGGGCGTTGGGCCGTCGGGTCGGTTAGCCAGCTCAATGGTGATGTTCGGAGGGCGGTCCCGACACCACCACGGAAGGAGGCCTGGCCAACTCAGCTCCTCCGACCTCTTCTGTTACGCGACTCCTTGTAGGTGTCGACGGCCTTCCGTGTGCTCAGCCACTGTCCGTCGCTGCGTTGATGGGCATCGAGTCGCCCGCGTTGGGCCGCCGCCCGGAGGGCGACGAGGCTGAGGTCTGCGTCGACCAGAGCGTTCAAAGGGACGAGCTTCGCGGGACCGGCAATGCTGGGAAGGATGAACCGGTTGAGGTTGTCTATCATTCCGCGGGCCAGGATCTCTCCCAGTGGGCCGTAGTCTTCTTCGTCGGCCCGCTGCATGGCGCGCAGATACTTGGCACGTTGCTCCTTCAGGATCACCACCGGCGGAAAACCCATCCGTACGAGGATCAGGTTCAGTGCCAACCGGCCGGTGCGACCGTTGCCGTCCAGGAACGGGTGGATCCGTTCGAAGTGATTGTGGGTTTCGGCAAGTAGTTCCGGGAGGTTGGCGCCAGCCTCAAGCCGATCCGGAATCGAGTTCACGAATCTGGCCCATCTATCCAAGTCGGCTGGCACGAGCGGCCAAGAAGGAGGCGTCATGCCCTCGTCGAACGGATGGATGTCATGACGACGGTAGTTGCCTGGTGACTCCACGTCGGCTGCATCCGGGTGCGGGTCGACTTGCCAAACTGGCGTCATGGCGAGGTGATGGATGTTTCGTATCTCTTGGATCGTGATCAGCGTCGCCGCAGAGCGGTCACCGGCGCCCATGGCCTCCCGGTACACCCAGGACGCGGCATCCCCGTAGCCCTTGACCTCCATGTACTCCCGCAAGGGTTTGGCGCCGACGGCCCTGCCGCGGTCCAGCAGCGCCTCAACTTCCCGCAGAACCAGGGTGTTCCCCTCCAGCGCCGTGGAGTGATGGGCCTCCAGGTGCCAGATGTCCTGCCAGACGTAGGTGGCTTCCTCGGGGGACGGCAACCCGCCGAAGCGCTCGCGCAACTCAGCCAGCTGCGCGGTGAGCCGCGCGTACACCGTTGCTCTCGACGGACGTCCCCTGGCCAAGGCCGCTCCTAACTTGTTCACCCTGAACGATGCCCAATTGAACTAAACAAACTCTAGCGGGCCGATGAAATGGTTCACCCCTCGGAGAGTTAAATTGAACTAAACAAATCAGGCAAGGGCGGTGCCGTGTCTGGGGCGTCGCGCGCTGGGCTTCTTGGCGTCGGGGGTGAGCCTCGGTTCCCGCCCCAGACGATGGAAGCGCTGAAGTTGGCGTCTCCCATGGTCAATGAGGGCTGGAATCTTGGGACGCGATGTCCTCAACCGAGGATCAAACCAGGCCCTCAGCGCGTGCCCACTGCTCGAAGCCCCCGTTCTCGAAAGGGAGTCGATACTCGGTCTTCAAGAGGCTGAGCGGCCCGGTGTCGAACACCAGTTCTACGTCGCCACCTACGGCTGTCATGAAATGAACTGCCAGATTTCGGACTCGTCAGGTGACGGCAGCTCGGGAAAGTCGCTCGCGCTCCAAGTGTCCATCAAGAGGTCGAGCGCCCGTTCCTCGCTGATGGTCTCGGATCGGTACAGCCTCAGGACCGCTGCCTGGTACTGCCTGGGCGTTTCGCCGACTGCCAGTTCGTCTGCCACCCTGGCTGAAGTATCCAGCCTCCTCGACGTCGACCATCAACATTCCTTGGCCTGGACCTACCGCATTCGTTGGCTTGGAGGATACGGTCAGGGCATGGACACCCCGATGGTCCTCGGTCAGCTCTATTGGTGTTGAGTCTCCGACGTTCCGACCCTCGCCGCCGATGGCGGCCCCAGCAAGGCGTCGCTGGCCGCCATCGCGCCCTGAGCCCAAGTGGTGAGCCCGTGAACCGTGACCTGTCGACCGTTGACCTTTGCCGGGAACTTGCTGGTTTTCGTACGGGTGGAAGTGATCTCCAAGAGGCGGTCGTCGACGCCGCCGCCGACCACTATCTCGGGGCACATCCCGGGGCGCTGCTCAGGGATTTCACGTATCACGGTGCCCGGTTTCTGGTGGATACGACGGGCGGGCTCGACCGCACTGTCCTCGCCGTCGCTCCTCCTGCGAGTCCCGGTCAGGCGCGGGAGGAGACCTATCAAAGGGGTTTCCCAATCCCGGAGACTTGCGCCGGGCGACGATTGGATCGCGGCCACTTCCTGCCGTACAGCGCTGGTGGCGGCTACGGGCCGAACCTGTTCCCACAGGACCGAGCCCTCAACCGCGGTTGGTCGAGCGCCGGACGCCGGTATCGAGCCATGGAAACGCGCGCGCTCTCCGCCCCCGATGGCACGCTGTTCGCCGCGTTGCCGATCTACGCCGACGAATCCACCCTGCCCGCATTCGTGCAGTTGTCCATCGTCGGTTCCCAAGGCTGCGAGTCCGAGGTGTTCCGCAACAGGTTCGACGACGTCGAGGATGAGGGCAGGCTCGACGCCGAGCTGGACGGCGCAACCGACGCGCAGCTGGGGGCACTTGGTGAGGAGGCCGCCGCAGCACTGCTTGAGGAGAATTTCGAGGCCATTATTGTCGCGCTCGGCGATGCTGGAATGCCCCGCGACGAGGGGCGACAGGACTTGGACGTGGTTGCCATCGTCGATGGGGAACTGGTGGCTTTTGAGGTCAAGACTCTCTACCGTTCAAGGCGAGCCGAGCCGGGCGCCTGACCAAGGCGGGAAACCTGTTCCGCCCGCGGCTGCGGACCACCAGCCGTGGGAGTCGGCAGGCGAGCCAACCCTACGTTGCGGAACGGATCGGCGGGATCGTGGAGGTGGACGAAGGCTACGCGGGTTTGCGGGTCCGGGTCGTCGTCGTCGATTTGGTGCTAATGCTCGCTCAGTTCTTTGAGGTCAACGACGCGGGCGCCCGGCTTAGGCCGGTGTCGGCGCCCATACCGTGCCGCGACGCAGCGGAAACCGGCCTGCGGCGCATTCTCGCCAACCGTGGATTCTTGTGAGGCGATCCTTATGTTGGTTGGATGCGACAACTTGTGCAGGTGTTGGCCGTCGCGCTATTTGACGATGTCGGAGTCAGGCAGGATGACGATGGGAGCGCGGGTGTGGTCGGCACGGTGACTTGGTGATCGTCACTGGTGACGGCGGAGGTCATGCTGGTCGTCACGGTGACGTCGGGGTCAGGGCGCGCGGCAGCGCCGCCGGGCCTGATTCTCAGGTCGGCAGCGGCGGGGGGCAGGAGTCGGCCGCGGGTGAAGAGCCCGATCAACGTCCACGTCGGTAATGTCGAGTTCCATCGCCGCCGGTATGTCACTGCAGCCCCGGCGAGCAGGTTCAGTGCGTCGCCCAGGTCGGTCGGCCATGTCTATCGGCAGTTGAGGATGTCGGGGTCGGCGCGATACGCGTGTTGCACGCCTTGCTCACGCAGCCACCCGGGGTGGGAGCCGTCTTGCGCTCGTCGCAGCCAGCGGCGCACTGTGGAGACCGGACGACCTAGCCGGGCCGCGATCGTGCGGTGCCCATCGCCGCGTGCTTTCGCCGTCAGCGCCGCCCCGACCACTTCGACAGTGTCGGCTCGACGCAGCACCAGATATGTGGGCAGCAACACGTGTGTCGCCACGCAGGAGACGCAGCGGGTCCGACGCGGCGTCACCGTGACCCGGTCCGTGCCGACACCGCGGACGGTGCGGGTCCGGCCGTGGCCGTGTGGGGTCAGCGCACCATCGCAGCTCGGGCACGCCAGCTGCCGGGCATCGAGCAGGGTCTCTGCCTGCTGCAGCGAGGCGACCACGATCACCTTGTCCGACTCCGTCCTGCTGCCACACGATCATGACAACCACTCTTGACTACCACACCCCAGACCGGGAAGGGGCCAACTCGTGTTGCACCCGACCAAGCTGCCGTCACCGTGCCGACCTACCCGGACGCAGTCACCGAGACGAACCTGACCCGAGTCCGCCAGCGCTGCCTCGACCGGCCGTCACCATGACGCCGCCGACGTCCCCACCCACTCGAGTCCCCGTCGCCACCCCACACGACGCGAGACCCCCAGATCATCGTCATTCCAGGAGACGGCCAACAACAGGGAAAGGGGCAGCTACTTCTGTTTGCCCAAGTGACGCTGGAGAGACTGACGCTGGAGAGGCCGCCAGGCACCCGCTTCTCCTTGAATCATGGTTTGAAGTCCACCCGTCTCAACGCCCTCATCAGGTATGGAACAGCCGTACCGGGTGATGGTGGGAGTTCCTCCATCCCTTTCAACTGATCGTTTGGGAGGTGTGAGCGGCTCACTGCTTGTTGTGCCTCGTCGAAGGGGAAGGTATTCGGGAGGGCCTTGGTCGGTACGTTCTTTCCGATAAGCTGACGATAATGACGCTGCGCCTCGTTCTGGTCGACGTAGTTGCGCACCGCCGTGTAATGCGCGATCAGCCAGACCTCGAAGCAGGGACGTGAGATGACTGCCTGCCAAGTCTGGTTCCTCCGGCACTTCTTCGCACATTGATGCAGGAATTGTGTTCGGTCCGCGCCATCCTCATCGACTACTATCCAAACCTCGTCATAGTCCGTGACGTCGCCGTGGGGGCTGCTCAACTTTCTCAGGATGCTGTCCGGGGAGCCGTTCAGGAACTTCACGGTGATAGTGGTCTCGTCCTTTCGGGCTCGGGACTTCACTTCTGAGAGGTAGGACATTTCCGTTCGTTCGCCGTTCGTGACAATGAGAACGGTCCGTTTGGTCTTTCGGCTCGGCCTGGAGTGGCCTCTACTGGACCTCCGCTCAACCATCGACGGAAGGTTCCTCTTCTGGCGTGGCGATGTGTTGCAATATAAGGCGCTCGTCGATGTCCGGTGTCGCGCCGAATTGTCCCGCCAAGTAGCGCCGTTCGCTGTTGTTGCCGGGACGATTGTCGAAGTCTGCGAGCGAGAACAGTTCTGAGTGGCCCAGTGGATCCTTCTCCGTGAACCATACGTTCTGTGGCGAAAGCAGCTTGGTGGGAGCGTTTCCCAGCAGCCCTGTGCTGTGAGTTGAAAACACCAGTTGTGCTCCGTATGGATTCAGGTGAGGTGTCATGAAGAGCTGAACCAGATATCTGGAGAGCTTGGGGTGCAGGCTGGCGTCGAGTTCGTCCACGAGGAGGAGGCTGCCGCGTTTCAAGGATGAGAGCACGTGCCACGCGGTGGTGAGCCAGGTGAGGGTCCCGGAGCTTTCGCCACTCAACGGCAACTCGAAGAGGTCGCCCTCTTCCCCCTTGTGAAAGAACACGATCACGTCGGTCAGGTTTGGCAGGTCGACTTGGCCCGGATCGGTCCCCTCCTCCAGTGCGGACAGGAGACGCACCAGCCGGTTGTGAACGTGCTCAGGGATTTTGGCCTTGCGGATCTCGACGTGGTCGATCCCCAAGTCGGCCGCCTGGAGCAGAGCCTTGACGAGGTCGACCTGGGTATCTGAGGCGATGATCTCCATCAGGACGCGCCGCAGCACTTGTTCGTCTTGGCGGTCGCGGAAGGTGATGTAGTCCATCCCAAGCCCGTCCATCAATGCGCGGGCGATCGGTGCGAGATGGCTGTGGCCGTATTGATTCGCCACGGCCAGGAACAGGGTGTTGGCGCGGGTGATCCTGCCCACCTCTGCCGTCGGCCCCGTGAGGCTGTCCCCCTTGTCGATGGTTGGTGTGTCGTCGCTTCCGTCTTGCGACCTAACGAACAGCTTCCGCCGGGCGGCCTTCGGGTAGGTGTACAGCGCCTCGTGTGTGATCCCCCACCCGGCCGCCTCTACCTCGTAGTGGTAGCGGTTACCCCCGGATACGAAGCCGATCTCGAAACCTGTGGCCGGGTCTTCTTCTTTGCGGGAACTGGAGGGTTGGTAGATGGAGCCGACTCCGGGGCTGCGGATGGCCGTCCCGAGCGCGTGCAGGGCATCCAGGAGGGTGGACTTGCCGGAGGCGTTGGACCCGTAGATCGCTGCGACTCGCTCCGTGACGTCGGCCCAGGTCTGCCCCGAGCGGGGCACGTTCGTCCGCAGACTGGGCGAGGTCAGCGTCAACTCGGCTTCGTTGGCGAAGGAGCGGAAGTTCCGCACTCTGAAGTACAGCAACACATGGTCACCGTAGCGCAACGACAACGCGCTAGGGAAAATCCTTGCAAAATCGGCGCCACCTCCGGCGGCGATGTGGTTCATCAAGTCCGTCCCATGCCTTCTTCGGCACACCCTTGACCAGTCTTGCGGGCCTGAGCAGCGAGCGATGCATCGGGACACGCGTCGAAGTTGAGCGCGGCCCACCCGCCCTGTGCTCCTGCGGAGGATGGCCAGCTGTCGCCTATCGTCCCAGCCACCCAATCCTGTTCAGTAGTGTGCGGGTAGACGCATCTCAAGGGGGAGGGTTCCATGTCGTTGAAGCATCTGGTGGTTGTGGTGCCGGGTATCGGGGGCAGCAATCTGGTCGACGGTAAGGAACGCAGGGTCTGGGGGCACGATCTCGGGGCGCTGGCTATGGCGCCATTCCGAGCAGAGGAGCTTGCGATCGACAACCCCTTGGTGCCCGCCGGGCTGCTCCGGGTTTCGGGTGCCCTGCCGTGGACGGGGGTGGCGAGCTACGGTCGGCTGATCGCGAAGCTGAAGCGCCGCCTTCAGTTGAGCAACGACGATGTGAGCGCAGTCGGACCGCAGGGGGTGTTGAACCCGGCGGCGTCGTTGGTGGAGTTCGGATACGACTTCAGGCAGCCGATGGCCGACTCCGCCGGGCGGCTCAGGGCAGTCATCAACAGTGTGCGGGGGAACCGCAGGGTGATCGTGGTCGGGCATTCGATGGGTGGCTTGGTGGCCCGCTGGTGGTGGGGCGTGCTGGGCGGGCACCGGGTGTGCGACGGGTTGGTGACCGTCGGCACGCCGCACCGGGGGGCGCCGAAGGCGCTCGATTGGTTGGTCAACGGCGTCAGCCTCGGGCTGGGGCCGGTTGGCGCCGCGTCGCGCCATCTGTTGACGGATGCGTCACAGGTCCTGCAGGGCTGGCCGTCGGTGTACGAGCTGCTGCCCCGCTATCGAGTGATCAAGAGCGAGGCCGGGATCCTGTATCCGCACGAGTGGGAGGGTGCGGGAGATTGGTTCCGGGACCGGGCAGGCGTTGCCTACCGGACGCACCTGGAGTTGGAGACGGCGTGCGTGGCCGCCACGGAGGAGAGTCCGCAGTCGGCGTTCATGGCTTTCTATGCGACAGGCCACGGGACCTTGTCGAGCGCGTTCGTGGACAGGGATGGACGTCTGCGGGTGAGCAAGGACGACCCCGATTGGTTCGATACCAAGGGTTGGAAGGGTGGCGATGGGACTGTGCCCAGCCTCTCCGCAACCCCGGTCGAGCGGGAATCGGTCAATGAGCGGACTTGGTCGCCGGAGCATCATCTGGCAATGGCGGACTCGGACCGGGCGGTCGCTTACGTGGCGCAGTTCGAACAGGACGGCAAGGGCAACGTGCGTGGTGGTTCCGATGAGGACGAGGCCTGGATCGGTCTGGACTACGACGTAGTGCGCGTGGAGACCTCGACTGCGCTCGGCCTCCGGCTGAACGGGGCCGAGGTGGATGACGGGGTGGTGCCGCAGGTGATCCTCAAGGCTGAACCAGGTGATGGAGGGGACCGTCCCGCGGACGCCATGAGGCTTGAGGTCGCACAGACGGCGGACGGTGGCTGGGAGGCGGGCCTCCCGGGGCTGCCGCCGGGTAGTTATCGGTTCACCGTGTCACTGGACCATGTTCCAGGCGTGGACCGGGTAGAGACATCGAGCCTGATCGGGGTGGTGGAGGCATGACCGGGTGGGTGCCGTGGGATCGTGCGAGCGCACCGGAGCAGCTTGCTGACTACGTGCTGCCGGACGTCGTCCGCAGGCTGTTGCCGGCCGGGTTGGCGCAGCGACTGCCCGGCCCGGGTGATGGTGGCACGGCTCAGGAAAAGGCGCAGGGCGTCTATGAGGTGTTGGCTGCAGCCGGGATCAGGTACGTACACGAGCCGACGATCAGTCCGCGGGGCGGGCAGGCGCTGCGGCCACCGGATCAGGTGCTGGCGCGAACTAGGCAGGGCACCTGCATCGACCTGGCGCTGGTGTTTGCGGGAGCCTGCCTGGATGCGGGCCTGTGGCCGATGGTGGTCGTCGTGGATTCCAAGTCGGCGGCTCCGGCGCATGCGGTCGTGGTCCTCTGGCTGGGCGGGCGCTGGTCGCTCGCCGGTGGCGAGGAGGGGCCGTTCGGAGAAGAGCTGTTCACGTCGCCCCCGGCGCTGGATTCCGGGATTTCAGTGCTTGAGGCCCTGAGGTCGGGCGTGGACGGTTCGGGCGCCTTCGTCGCGGTGGACGTGGAGGCGCTGGCTCGGCATGGCGAGACGCCGCCGAAGCCGTGGGACGAGTCGGTTCGCCGGGGCTATGACGTCCTGACAGCGACGTCGCAGCCCGACGGCGCCTGGTGGTGGAGCCTTGGCGCAGACGCGGGGGAGGCGCGTCGCGCACGACACGGTATGGAGCTGCCCGAGTGGCCGAAGCCAGCATTCTCGGTGTTGTCCTCCCCATACACCGAACCCGTGAATGAGTTGAGTCCGCTGACGCAGATCAAGGCCCGTTCGGGCCGGGTGCCGTTCCTGCCGCGTGAGGAGTTGCACACCCTGATCGACTGGTCTGATCCCATCGCGGCGGCTGAGGGTGATTCCCCGTCCGTTGCGGTGGTGCCAAAGGTCGGGTTGGGGGTCATCACAGGGGTTGGAGGCAGTGGGAAGACCCATTTGGCTGCGGAACTGTGCCGTCGGCTAGCCGGGCAGGGTTGGTATGCCGGGTTCGTCTCCATGAAGAGGGAACGAAAGGAGGTCGGGGACAAGTCGCCGGAGGCTGAGCGGGGGGTGACCGAGGAGCCGTCGGTGGACGAGGCGGATTGGTTGGCTGGCCTGGACTGGTTGTCCGGTGTGGTGTCCCCGGTGCTGGCGGTGGTGGACTACGCCGACGAGTGCTCACCGGAGCAGTTGCTGCGGCTCTTGGAACGACTGGCAATGCGCGAATATTCGACGAGGGTGGTCTTCACGGCCCGCGCCGAGGGACAGTGGTTGCAGGATCTGGATAGCGCCTTGCAACGCGACAACTTGGGAGTGCGTCGCGATTTGGCACTCGCGTTGGCTCGGCGCCACGGTAATCCGGGACTTGTGTATTTGCGAACCTTCCAGAAGTTCGCACCCGCCGGGCGATCTTCAGGTGAGGGATTTTCCGCCCTGGCGACGCAGACGAACTGGACGACGCTGGATGTGGTTGCTCAGGCGTGGCTGGCCGCCACGACGCATGTCGAGCATGATCAGGGGGCACCGAAGACGCGTGCCGATCTTTACGACGAGATCCTGAACCGCGAGTTCCGCTACTGGGAGGACGCGATCGAAGGACACTTGAGGAATCAGTGGCAGGTGTCTCGAAATCGCCTGGCAGTAGTGGGTGCGACGCTGACGCTGGTTGCGCCCGCGCCGGACGAGGTCAGGGATGTGCTGGGGCGGCTGGGCGAGCCGGAGAAGGGCGAGCCCGCGTGGGGGCTCCTTGGCGAGGTGCTCGGGCGGCTGCTGGATGAGCCGTCCGGCGGACTCGCTGTGCGGCCAGACCCGATCGGGGAGCATCTGCTGCTCCGCGAATGTCGCAGGGAGCCGACCTTGGTGGACCGGATCCTTCCGCGCCTTCCCGAATCTCCTGGGGAGTCCGCGACGAGGTTGCGTCAGCAGGCCTTCGAGCGGAACCTCCAGGGTGTGCTGCGGCAGTGGGAACGCGCCACCGAGGTGGTTTCCCGGGCGGCGCAGTTTGACAGACAGATGGCAGCCAACCTGGCCGAGGAGTGCCTGTCAGTGCGGCCTGAGATGTGGCCGATATCGCTCTCGCACGCCCTGCGCCAAGGCGGCGTGTTCGCAAGCGCGCTGGAGGTGCTGGCGAGGCGTCCCGACACCCCCCTGCCATTGGATGAGTTGACGGGTATCCAATCCGGGCATGGAGCGCTGAGAGGTCTTGCGCTGGTCGCTACCCAGGCCACGAAACCGGTGATGCCGGAACGTCCCGGAGAGGCGGACTGGGCCGCATTGGCGGGCTGGTTGAACAACTTGGCTGCCCGGCTTTCGGAGGTGGGGGACCGGGTTGGTGCGTTGGAGGCGATCAGGGAGGCTGTCG
>NZ_FQZG01000064.1 GCF_900141915.1 Tessaracoccus bendigoensis DSM 12906
CCGCTCGCTGATGGCCGAGGCTGCAACCCATGCCGGCCGCGACCCGGACCGGGTAAGCTTCGTCGCCGCACTGCGGATCACCCGCCAGACCCTCGCCCACCCGGGTGCCTTTCCCCCCTGACCAGCACGGCCGCGACAGCCCCGGCTGGCTCGACTTCCTACGCCGCCTGCTCCGCAGGCTCAACCCAGAGCGGCGGCGACGCGCAGCACCGCACGTCGTGAAGAGGAAGTACACCAAATGGCACGTCAAACGCGCCGCCCACGCCACCTGGCCCCAGCCCGGCGACACCACAACCATCCACGTCCAACGCTGTTAACTGAACGGTATTGGGCCTAACCCTCAGCTGGTTGGTGGACCGGGACGACCCCGGGTTGGACGCCGCCGTCGCGGCCGCGGCCACGGCTCTGGCCAGCCTCGCCGAACCGGGAGCCGACCCCGAGACGCCTGCGGGGGACGGTTCATGACTGCTGAGTCCGCCGCCGTCGACCCGTTGCGTCGGGCTTTCGAAAGCGGCCTGACACGCCCCTACCGATGGCGGCGTTCGCAGCTCCTGGAGCTACGTAGGATGCTGCTCGACAACCGCCAGGCCTTCGAGAATGCTCTTACCCAGGACCTGGGCAAGCACCCCGTGGAATCAGACATCACAGAGATCGGCGTCCTCGTCGGCGAGATCGACCACGCGCTGCGACGGCTCAAGCGCTGGATGCGACCAAGCCCCGTCCACATCCCACTGGCCCTCGCACCCGGCAGTGCCCGCATCGTCCACGAGCCGCTGGGTGTCGTCCTCATCATCGGCCCATGGAATTGCCCACTCCAGCTGATCCTCGCACCGCTGATCGGCGCGCTCGCCGCAGGAAACACCGCAATCATCAAGCCCAGCGAGATCGCGGCGGCCACCAGCGCAACGCTGGCCGATCTCGTGCCGCGCTACCTGGACCGGCGGGCGATCAGAGTCGTGGAAGGCGATGCCGACATCACCGGAAAGCTCCTTGAGCAGCGGTTGGACCACGTGTTCTTCACCGGGTCCGAGCAGGTCGGCCGGGTCGTCGCGGCCGCCGCCGCGAAGACCTTGACCCCAGTGACCCTCGAGCTCGGTGGGAAATCTCCGGTCTACATCGACGGCACCGTGGATGCCGCTGTCGCGGCCAGGCGCATCATGTGGGGCAAGCTTCTCAACGCCGGCCAGACCTGCGTGGCCCCGGATTATGTGCTCGCCACCCCCGCCACCGCAAGGGCCCTGATCCCCCACCTGCAACGCGCGGTCAGGCAGATGTACGGTACCGATCCGGAGTCCAGCGACGACTACGGGTCGATCATCACCGAGAAGCACACCCGTCGCCTGGCAGCCCTGCTGGAGGGCCAGCCGGTGTCATTCGGCGGAGCCGTGTCGGTACCGAAACGCTTTGTCGCCCCGACGGTGATCGACGGCGCCTCCCCCAGCTCGGCGATCATGCATGAGGAGATCTTCGGGCCTGTGTTGCCGATCGTCCACGTGCACTCAGCCGAGGAGGCGCGGGCCTTCATCCGGGCCCGCCCGAAGCCGCTGGCCACCTACGTGTTCACCCGCGACGGTGGGGTGCGGAAGGCGTTCGTGGCCGAGACCTCGTCCGGGGCGCTGAGCTTCGGGGCGCCAGCCGTGCATCTAGGCGCTCCGAAGCTGCCCTTCGGTGGGGTCGGTGCCAGCGGCGTCGGTTCGTATCATGGGAAGCACTCCTTCACGACGTTCAGCCACGCCAAGGCCGTTCTCGACAAGCCGCTGCATCCCGACTCGATGAGGTTGGCCTACCCACCCTACGGGGGAAGGTTGAAGGGCCTTCTACTCTGGCTCCTGACCGGGGTCAGGGGAGCGCCGCGATCTCGTTGAGGACCCGCACAGCCACCGTTCCAGCCGTGCGTGGGGCACTGGGCACGGCGTACGCCTCGAGGAATATCCGGAACTGGTCGAGCACCTCGGAGCGGACCGCCGGCCTCGAGAGCAGAAGGTCGTGCATCCCGTCCTCGATCCGTGAGAGCACCACCAGGTTGCCGAGTCGGCTGACCCTATCGGCGATCCGATCGACGTCCAGAACGGTGTCGGCTTTCAGCAGTGCCTCATCCCACGTTCGGCGAAAATCGGTGCGACGCGAGACGGCCACGAGCACGGGACAGTCGATGCTCAGCCCCGCCGCCACCCGGCTCTGGCCGTGCAGCACGGCCGCCATCCAGCCGAACCGCACGAGGAAGGCCGGATCGCCCTTGAGGTTGTGGTTGTAGACCCACTCCCCGTCGGCGTCGGCCGAGATCGAGCGACGGTAGAGGTCGCTTTCGCCCATGGGAACCGCCGCCGTCGGCGCCATCGCACGAGCGGCCGAGAACATGGTCTGGGTGGTTTGCCGAAGCATCGGGTTGGCCTGCAACTCCAGCCACGGTGAGTTGAGGATCAGTGCGGAGAACTGGCCCGGCCGCTCGTTGGCATATAGCGAAAGCACCAGCCCGCCGGTGGAGTGCCCCATGAGGACGATGTCCCGGTGGCCCTCGTCGCGCAGGACCGCGACTGCGGCGTCCAGTTCCACGAAATAGTCTTCGAGCTTGGAGACGTATCCGGCGAGCTGCTTCGGCCGCAGCGAGCGGCCGTAGCGACGCAGATCGAGCGCGTAGAAGTCGTAGCCCCACCCAGCCATGGCGTCACCGAGGTGCGTCTGGAAGAAGTAGTCGTTCCAGCCGTGGACGTAGAGGACCGCCCGGTTACCTGTCGGCTCGTTGCGGCGCACGAGCGTCGCAACCAGCGAATGCTCTGGCTCTAGTGCAACTGTCGGCTGTTCGGACAGATCGATCGTGAACTGTTCGTAGCCTCCGAGTTCGGAGTCAGGCCCCCAGGCGGTCACCAGCGTGCCACGTCAGGACGAGCGGCGCTCGTCACCGTCGTCGTCGTCGTAGTCCGCATACTCATCCGCCAGATCGGCGTAGGAATCTGGAACCTCGTCGATGCCGGTGGTGCCGGCTCCTCGAAGCTCTCGTTCCAATGATGCGAAATCGGTGTCTATCGGGCGATACTTCAGATCGCGAGCCACCTTGGTCTGCTTCGCCTTTGCACGGCCGCGCCCCATATCGGGTCGACCCCCTTGCCTTGTCCCTCGCGGACCTGCCGCGGAATCTGTCAATAACTCGTGGGGTACAGGCTACCCAATACCGCGGGTTACTCCAAAGCCCGCAGGCCACGGCGCGGCGCGCCTCGACCACGCGTCGCCCTCGACAGCCCGGCGGGACTCACCCCCGGACCCTCACCCTAACGCCAGGGCACGCCCACGCCATGGACCGGGACCGCCCCCACACACGGCCCGGTCGGTAAGCTGTCCGCAAACCAACACTGAGGAGTCGAAACACGACAATGGGAAAGATCATCTACACCCTCACCGACGAGGCACCCCTTCTCGCGACCTTCTCGTTCCTCCCCATCGTCAACGCCTTCGCCGGCCAGGCAGGGGTCGACGTCGAGACGCGCGACATCTCGCTGTCTGGCCGCATTCTGGCGCAGTTCGCGGACCTTCTCCCCGAGCCACAGCAGGTCGCAGACACCCTGACGGAGCTTGGCGAATTGGCCAAGACGCCCGAAGCGAACATCATCAAGCTGCCCAACATCTCGGCCTCGGTGCCCCAGCTGAAGGCGGCCATCGCCGAACTCCGGAGCCAGGGGTTCGCGATCCCGGACTACCCGGAGGATCCGACCAGCGCCGAGGAGAAGGACCACCGCGCCCGGTACGACCGCGTGAAGGGTTCGGCCGTCAACCCGGTTCTCCGTGAGGGCAACTCGGACCGTCGCGCACCCGAGTCGGTCAAGAGCTATGCCAGGAAGAACCCGCACCGCATGGGCGCCTGGAGCCCCGACTCCCGCACGTCGGTCGCGACGATGGAGGCCGACGATTTCCGACACAACGAGCAGTCCGTGGTGCTGCCATCGGAGGACACGCTGACCATCGCCCTGAAGACGGCCGACGGCTCCGAGAAGATCCTCAAGGAGGGGTTGCGGGTCCTCGCCGATGAAGTGGTCGACGCGAGCGTGCTCAGCGCCTCGGCACTCGACGCCTTCCTCGTCGAGCAGGTCGCAAAGGCGCGCGAGACGGGTGTCCTGCTCTCGGCGCACCTCAAGGCGACGATGATGAAGGTCTCCGACCCGATCATCTTCGGCCATGTGATCAGGGCCTTCTTCCCAACCGTCTTCGAGCGCTACGGCTCGGATCTGGCCGCTGCGGGCCTATCGCCCAATGACGGGCTGGGCGCGATCCTCGCCGGGCTGGACGCGTTGCCCAACGGCGCCGAGATCAGGGCCGCGTTCGAGCAGGGCCTCGCCGACGGCCCGGAACTGGCGATGGTGAACTCCGACAAGGGCATCACGAACCTGCACGTCCCCTCCGACGTCATCGTCGATGCGTCGATGCCCGCGATGATCCGACAGTCGGGCCACATGTGGGGCCGCGACGGCCAGGAGGCCGACACCCTCGCGGTGATCCCCGATTCCTCCTACGCTGGCGTCTACCAGGCCGTGATCGAAGACTGCATCGCAAGCGGCGCCTTCGACCCGCGCACCATGGGCACCGTGCCGAACGTCGGGCTGATGGCACAGAAGGCCGAGGAGTACGGCTCGCACGACAAGACGTTCGAGATCGACCGCGACGGCGTGGTCGAGGTCCGCAACGCCGCAGGTGAGGTGCTGATGAGCCATGCGGTGTCGGCCGGGGACATCTGGCGCGCCTGCCAGACCAAGGACGCCCCCGTCCGGGATTGGGTGAAGCTCGCCGTCACCCGCGCCCGTGCGACGGGGTGGCCGACCGTGTTCTGGCTCGACCCGGAGCGGGCCCACGACAGGAACATTGCCGCGAAGGTCGAGGCGTACCTGGCCGATCACGACACCGAAGGGCTCGACATCCGGGTCCTGAGCCCGGTCGAGGCCACGAAGCTGTCGGTGGAACGGATCCGGCGCGGCGAGAACACCATCTCGGTGACGGGCAACGTGCTTCGCGACTATCTGACCGACCTGTTCCCGATCCTCGAGCTCGGCACCTCCGCGAAGATGCTTTCGATCGTCCCGCTGATGGCTGGCGGTGGCCTGTTCGAGACCGGGGCGGGGGGCTCGGCGCCAAAGCACGTGCAGCAGTTGGTCGCTGAGAACTACCTGCGCTGGGATTCCCTCGGTGAGTTCCTCGCCCTCGCCGCTTCGTTCGAGCACCTTGCGGCGACGCAGGACAACGCACGCGCCGCGATCCTGGCGGCGACTCTCGACAGGGCCACCGGCACCTTCCTCGACAACGACAAGTCCCCCACCCGTCGGCTCGGCGGGATCGACAACCGTGGTTCCCACTACTTCCTGGCCCGCTACTGGGCTGAGGAGTTGGCAGCCCAGACCGAGGACCCCGCACTGGCAGCGGTCTTCGCTCCGGTCGCTGCAGCCCTTGCCGATGGGGAGGCAGACATCGTGGCCGAACTGGTCGGGGTGCAGGGCAACCCGGTCGACATCGGCGGCTACTACCGGCCCGACGAGGACCTGACCGCGGCCGCGATGCGTCCCTCATCGACGCTGAACTCGATCATCGATTCGCTCAGCTGAACGACGTTCGAAGGCCCGGTCTCTGGGAAGAGACCGGGCCTTCGGCATCGACCGCGGTGACGATGAGGCACCGGGGAACGTTCGAGCGATCCTCAGTCGTCGGACGGGGCAGTTGCCACCTCTGCCGGATCTACCCATTGCCACGACCTGCGCCCCCTAAGTACCCCGAGCACGACGGCGCCGGCCACCAGTAGGGCCAGGATTCCGAGCCAGCCCCAAGGCACGAGCCACAAGCTGGCCTCTGCCGTGACCGGGGCCCCCGGGGACCCGTCAATGCCCTCGGGAACCACCTCGACCGACACCCGCGTCGGCCCGAGGGCCCAGACCCCTTGCACGCCGAGCGACAATGTGAGGGTGCTGCCGGGCAGCGTCTCGGCGGTTTCCCGTGTGACGGTGGAGCGCCCCAGACCGCCCGGCCCTGCGACGGTGATCGTCTCACGTCCGAAGGCCCGCGCGGTGCCGTCGTTGGTGACGGTGTAGCTCAGGTCGAGCGCGACCGGCGCGAAGGGGTTGATCGCCGGTTCACCCGACACCAACAGGTCGCCGACCGAGAGCGACGTGATCAACTCCCCCGGCACCCGGACGTGGATCCGGGTGGCGAGGCGGCGTTCGAGTTGGACGGTGCCTTGCGTCTCTTCCGAAAGGGCGGTGACAAGCCCACCGGCATAGTCCCCCGGCGGGGCATCTGCCGGCACCACAAGCGTGAAGCCGACCTGTTTCTCCTCACCCGGGGCGATCGTGACGGAGTCGACCGTGGGGCTCACCCAGGCACCTACGCCGACCGGGACCGATTCGGAGGCCTGCAGGTCGAGTTGCCCGGAAGAGGTGGTGAACGCGTCGGCCGCGTAGACCTGGAGCAGCAACGCTTCGGTGCCGGAGTTGCCGACGACCCACGTGTCCTCGACGACCTGCCCAGGGCTCGCCTCGTAGACGAAGTTGGGGCGCGGGGTCCCATCGTCTCCGACCGCGACCGTCCAGGAGATCCCTTCGTCGCCGTGCGCGACGACCCCGGGAACCGAGGCGATGAGTGCGGCCAGGAGGCCGACGAGGACACGGGGACGCATGGCTCAGCCCACCGCCGTCAGGGTCAGCTTCGCGGCGTAGTTGCCCGCTGGCGTGGAGCCGGGAGCGACCAGGGTGAGAGCGGCCTTCAGCGTCGCCGCAGACGTCGAACCGGAACCGAGCGTGGAGGAAACTCCCAGCCCGGGGCTGTTCGGCGTAACCGCGGCACCGACCTGCGCGGTGCCAGAGACCAGCGCCGGGGTCCACCCGAGAGCAGACGCCGGGATGCTGCCGGCCGTCGACGTGAACGCGCCGAGCTGACCATTGACGGCCCAGGTGCCGCCCACGCGGGTGTCGGAGACCGTGACTTCGGGCAGCTGGCCCGAGGCGGTGAATCCGGCTGCCGAGGAGACGGCCTCGCCGAGGTTGGCGTTGCCGGAGACCGTAAGCTTCAGCACCCCAGGCTCCGGTGTCGAGCCCTCGGGGACCACCACCGTGACGTCGACATTCTCACCTTCCGATGGCTCTGGTTCCGGTTCGGGCGCCTCGGTGGCGTCCCAGGCGATGTTGATCGGGGCCGCGATCTTCTTCGGGTCGGCGCTGCCGCCCGAAGAGTACCAGTAGGCGGCCTGGCCGGTTTCTTCGTGGAACTCGACGAAGTCCTGCGGGAAGGAACCGGCGTTCACCCCAGTGGTGACCTGGCCGGTGATCCCGGTGAGCACGACCCCGAGGTAGTCGGGATTGATGGTGAGGCCGTCCTCACTGAGCGAAACCCCGCTGAGGTTGGCGAGGGTGACCTCACGTTCGGTCAGGACACCCCACTGGCTCATGTCATCCATCGACGTCCCGTAGCCTCCGACGGTCGCCTTCAACGTGCCCTTGCCGTCGGCGGAGACCGTCAGCGTGGGGTCGGAGGCGTGCCAGTATGTCATCCCGCCGTAGAAGGCCGAGGTGAAGCTGCCTTCCCAGGAGACGGTGGCGGTGCCTGCGTCGAGGTCCACCTGACCCTCGCCACCGGTGAACTGCACGCGGTTGTTGGTGGAGCTGCCCGGGGCCGGGGTGACCGCTGTGCCGGCCGCGTTGAAGCACTTGGTGTCCCAGGTGGGGGCCACTGGGCCGGAGGCGCCGTCCTTGAGGATCGAGACGTTGCCTTCGACCGCGCGGTAGAAGTTGTCGCCGGATGTCCATGGGCGAGACGATCCGGTGTTGCCCGCCTCGCCAGCGGAGAAGAAGTTGCAGCCTCCGAAATAGGTGCCGCCGCCGGCCTCCTGGCTGAGCGCCCAGGTGAGGGTGACGTCGTCGACGCTCTGCGGCGCCGCCTCGGCCATGGAGACACCTCCGATGGCCAGGCCTGTTGCGAGGGCACCCGCCAGGAGGGTGCGCTTGTGGGTGGGAAGGGGCATGGTTTGCCTCCAGGTGTTGAGGATGGTGATCGGGTCAGTCACGGTTGTGTCTGGACCATGGCAGGACGAACCAACGTCGGCGGAATCCGACGAAGGCGGTGGTCGACAGCGCCACCAGCGCGGAGGCCGCGGTCACGAAGCGTGCCCGTGGGTCCTCCAGCACGGCCGCGGCCGCCGGGATGAGGCCCCGCACCCCTGCCTGAAGTGCATCAGGCGTGGTCGCAGGGTAGTCGGAGCCCGTCTGGGTACCCGACGGGTTAGGGGCCGCAACGGCGGGGGCCGCTCCGGTGGCCGGGGTTGCGGTGGTGGCGGTGGTGGTAGAGGAGTTGGTCTTCGGCGTCGAGGCACCGCTGGCCTGCGGGGTGGCCGTCTGATTCGACGTGGTCGTCTGATCTCCGCGGGGAGGGTCGACCGGGACGCCTCCGTCCACTCGATCCGCCGCAGACCAGCTGACCCCGAGGAGGGTCGGCGGCTTGGCGAAGTCACGGAGGCCGCCGGTCGAATACCAGTAGGCGGCCTGTCCGACGTCGTTCTGGAAGTTGATGAAGTCCTGCGGGAACGAGCCCCAATCGGGGCCCTCCCGATCCTGGGCCGCCGCACTTGAAGCGGTCGTGACGGCGAGGCCACGGTATGCGGGGATGGCGGTGAACCCGAGGACGCCGCTGAGGTCGACATCGCTGAGCGTGGCCAGCGTCACGGTGCGCTCCGAGAGGGGCGCCCAGGTGCCCACGTCCTCCCTCGATGAGGCGAAGCCACCCGCCGTGGCGGTCAAGGTGCCAATCCGTCCGCTCACCTTCAGGATCGGGTCGCTCAGCCAGAAGTATGACAGCCCACCGTAGGCGGCGACCGTGACCGTGCCCCGCCAGCGGATGGTCGCTGTCCCTGCACCGGGATCGAGCGCTCCCTCACCGTCGGAGAACACGAACCGGTTCCCGGTTCCGTAGTCGTTGCCCGCGGTGGTCACCCTGCGCGGGGTCGACCCGCGCTCATCGTTGCAGCGGTTTGCGAAGTCCGCCTGCTTCCAGGCTTCGGCCGAGGTCGGCTTCTCGATGGTCACGTTGCCGTCCCGTGAACGGTAGAGCCCGTCGTCCTCGCCCCAGACCCTTGACGACCCCGCGTCACCCGCCTTGCCTGCTGACAGGAAGTTGCAGCCGCCGAAGAACGCACCCGAGCCGGCTTCGGCGTTGACCGCCCAGCTCAGGACGGCGTCGTCGACGGTGCGTGGCCCGCTGGGGGCGGCGCTGGTGGAAGGGATCCTCACCGACACGTCGACGTCGTCGGCTTGAGAGCCGAGGGGGACCAACGCCAGCACAGCGGCCACGGCGAGGAGACGGTGGAGCAACTTCATCTTGCAGCCCCCGGCCGCGCGACACGCACCTTGCCGCTTCGTTTCGCCCTTCCGCGCCGCACGATCGCTGTGACAAGGGAGGAGATCACGAGAAGCAGCAACACCGCCGCGGCACCGCCGACCGCGATCGTTGCCACGCGCCATCCGTCGTGCGTCTGCTCGACCTGGGCGGCGCCCGCGCTGGCGGTGGCGGGATCTGCGAGCACCGACAGTGTCGCCTCGGCGACCCTGCCCGAGCCGGCCGCGGTCAGGGTCACCGTGTGGCTCCCCGCACGCATGTCGACCGGCAGCGTGATGGCTCCGGCCACCTCACCGAAACGGCCCGCCGTCAGCGGTCCGACCCCCGCGAGTCCGGCCCCGACCGTCGCGACGACCTGTTCGCCGGCGTCGAAGCCCTGGCCGGTGAAACCCAGCACCCGCCCGGCCTGAACCGTCGCCTGGCTCAGCCCGAGCGTCGCCGGTACCTCGGGCGCGGGCGACCCCGAGGCCGACGGCGAGGCGGCGGCGGCCGCAGGTTGTGCCGCGGTCGACTGGCTCGAGGCGCTCTGCCCGCTCACCGATCGCTGGGTCTGCGCCTGGCCGACATCGGACTCAGAGGTGTTCCCCGAACCGAAACTGATGGGGGTGAAACTCTCGTTGGCCGCGTTGACGACCCCGTGGGCGCCCACCGTGATGATGCCGCACTGGACCTGCAGGCAGTCGATCTCCTTGGAGTTGCCGGAGCGGTCCTGGGCGGTGAACCGGGGCCCGGGAACCGTCAGGTTGAAAGCGAGCGTGCCGTCCTCGGACACCGTCCCCCCGTTGGCCGAATCGCCCGTCGACGAGCCCGGAAAGGAGATGAAACGCTGATAGCCCTGGTTGCCTTTCGATTCGCTGTCCGGCACATAGAGAAGTTCGGCCCCCGTCCTGCCTCCCCGGCTGGGCTTCCACGACCCTCCAGCCGGGTCGGAGACCCAGCCGAACATGACGTAGATGCCGCCGAATGCGTTGGGCAGCGCCTGGAATCCGGAGCCGGTCACCTGGAAGGTCGTCGGCCCGTCAGTCGACGCGCGGGCGCCCCCTTCCGACGAGGAGATGCTCAGCCGGGGCGCGGCAGTGGCTTGTTGCGCGGGCGCCAAGGTGAGCGCGGCCAGGGTCGCGGCGAGGAGAGCAGCCTTGGCGCGTTTCATGCGACCACCCTCCGCTGCGCATCGCCGCGGACAGGCAGCACAACCGGGTCACCGGTGACCGGGTCCGGGATGACGCTGACCTTCTGCCGGTAGACCCGCTCAAGCAGCTCAGGGCGGAGGACATCGCGAGGTGGTGCGTCGGCCACCACCCTTCCGCCGTCCAGCAGGACGAGCCGGTCGGCGTAGGCGCCCGCCAGCGACAGGTCGTGCAGAACCACCACGACCGCCACCCCCTGATCTGCCCGGTGACGCATCTGCGAAAGCTCCATTTCCTGGTGTCTGAGGTCGAGCGCGGCGGTCGGCTCGTCGAGAAGCAGCACCGCAGTCTCCTGGGCGAGTGCACGGGAGAAGGCGATGCGCGACGACTCGCCACCCGAGAGGGTCGTCACGCGGCGCAGCGCGAACCCGGGGGTCTCCGTCAGGCGCATCGCCGCCGCCACGACGTCGTCGTCGCGGATGGCTTCCGCCGTACCGTGCCAGGGCGCGCGTCCCATGCGCACGACCTGCTCGCCGGTGAACGCGAACGCCACCGTCGCCCGCTGGGTCTGCACGGCCCGCACTCGCGCTGCTTCGAGGCCCACCCACTGGGCAAGCGGCCGGTCGAACAACTCGACGGTGCCGGCAGCCACCGGAATGTCGCCGGTGAGCGCCCCCAACAGTGTCGACTTACCTGCCCCGTTGGGCCCGACGAGGGCGACCAACTCGCCTGGTTCGACGCTGAGGTCCACGCTGCTGAGGATCGAGGCGCCGCCGAGGGTGACGTCGACCCCGGTCGCGCTGACGGCGCTCACGCCCAGCCCCCCGCGCCGCGCGAGGTGCGTCGGATGAGCCAGAAGAAGAAGGGTCCTCCGACCAGGGCGGTCAGCATGCCGATCGGCAGTTCGGCGTAGGCGACGAGGGTTCGGGCCAGCAGGTCGGCCGCGAGCAGCAGCACGGCTCCCCCGACCGCGCTGACCAGCAGCAGCCAGCGGTGACCGGGGCCGAGCACCATCCGGATCAGGTGCGGCACGACGAGGCCGACGAACGAGATGATCCCGCCGAATGCGACGGCCGCGCTCGTGAGGACCGCGACCAGGACGATGGCGGTGCGTCGCAGGCGTTCGACGTCCACTCCGAGGTGCCCTGCAGGTCGCTCACCGAGGCTGAGCAGGTCGAGTTGTCGGGCGAGGCGCAGGGCCAGCACCGTCCCGATGATCGCGATAGGAGCAACGATCGCCACCTCCGACCAGCGCGCGCCGTTGAGGCTGCCGAGCTGCCAGAAGATGATCTCCTCGCGCGATGCAGTGTCGCCCAGGAAGACGAGAAGGGCCACGATCGCGCCGCAGACCGCGTTGATCGCCACCCCGGTCAGCACGAGGGTGACCACCTCGGTGCGCCCTCCCCGTCGTGCCGTGCGGTAGGCGAGCAGGGTAGCGATGAGCCCGCCGATGAAGGCGGCCACCACCAGCGTCCAGGGGCCGAGCGCGGCGAATCCGAACACGATCACGGCGCAGGCGCCAACCGCGGCTCCGGACGAGACCCCGATGACCCCCGGTTCGGCGAGCGGGTTTCCGAAGACGCCCTGCATGAGCACGCCACCGACGGACAACGATGCGCCGACCACGAGCGCCAGCGCCACCCGCGGGAACCGGACGGTCCAGAGGGCGGCTTCGGCGTAGGTGGACGACGGCGCCATCCCGACGTCGAGGCCCAGGCGGCCGAGGATCGAGCCCAGCACCTCCGTCGGGGTGATATGGAGTTGGCCTCTGAGGGCGGAGACCATGGTCAGCAGGATCAGCGCGACGGTCAGCCCGGTCACGAGCGCGACGGGCAGCCAGGCTTTCGGGGGTTCGGGGAGCGCCTCAGAAGGGTCTTCGAAGGCGGCGGGTCGGGTTTCGAGGTGGACGGCGCTCACAGGTCGACCCCGTAGAGGGCGCCAGCCAGGGCCAGCATCACTTGGGGGGTGGCCGACCCGAAGGTCAGGACCTGGCTGTCCGCCATGTCGACGATCCGCCGGTTGTCGCCCGCGGGGGTCTCGGCGAGCGCCGGCAACTGCTTCAGCAACCCGTCGACCCCGCCGACGGATTCGAGCCCGCTCGTCATGACGAGGACCACGTCCGGCTGCGCGGCGACCAACGCCTCGTCAGTCATCGGTTTCATCCCGGTGACGCCGACCTCTGAGGCCACGTCGATCGCGCCGACGGCCTCGATGAGCGAATCGGCCCCGGACCCGTCACCGAAAAGGTAGTAGGTCCCCGATTGGCCACGCAGGTAGAGGAAGGCGATGCGCAACCGGTCGCCATCGGGGGCGATGGCGTCGATCCGGGCGGTGGCCTCGTCGATCTGTGTCCTGGTGCGTTCGGCCAGTTCCTCGGCGGGCCCCGGCATTCCGACGGCAGCCCCGACCTGGGTTGTGATGTCGTCGATGTTTTCCATGGTGCGGTGCGCGTCGACAACGACGACGGAGACCCCTGCGTCGCGCAGTTGTTCGATGACCGCCCAGGGGCCGAGGCTCGTGTCGGTGATGATCAGCGTAGGCGCCAACTGCAGGATGGCTTCGGCATTCAGCTCATGGCCCACGGGGGTGACGAGAGGACGGTCGGCGATCTCGGGGAAGGTCGACGAGGTGTCGCGGCCGACGACCCGGTCGCCCAGGCCGAGTTCGAAGACGATCCGGGAGGTGGTGCCGTAGAGGTCGAGGGCGAGGATTCGGCTCGCCTCGTCGACGGTGACCGAGGTTCCCTGCACATCGACGACGGTCGTCGGAAGCTGAGGCTGCGGGTTCTGCTCGACGGGGTCAACGGCGGCCGTCTCGACGCTGGCGGTCACGGGTCCGTCGAGACCGTGTACCTCCTCGGCCGTTCTTGCCGGGGTCTGCGCGCATCCCGCCAGAGCCATCAGGCCCACAGCCAGAAGGGCCCTCAAGGGTGTCGCCAGAGCGGTCATGCGGCAGGTCTCCTGTCGAACGGTGACCGGCCTTTTAGGTTAGGCACGCCTTAGCTGGATTTACCAGACGCTAGTGTTGCCTATTCGGGCGGGTGGCGGCAAACCGTCTCACAGACAGGGATCTCGGGCATAGAAAAACCCCGGAGGCCCGACGCGAGGTCGGCTCTCCGGGGCAGCTCCCCTCGATAAGCGTCCGGGGACTCAGACGGCGAGGCCTTCCAGGCCTGCGAAGACCGCCTGGTTCAAGCGGAAGGCCACGATCGCCTCGGCGACCACCCGGTCCTGATCGGCCTCACCCAGGGGTGCGCCGTCGAGCGCCCGACGGTAGCGATCCTTGTAGGGCTTGACCTTCTCGATCGTCGCGAAGTCGTAGAAGGAGATCCCCGGCGCACCCGCTGCGAGCCCGAGGGCCCGTCCGAAGATCGAGCCGAGGGCCTGACCGCCGGAAAGGTCCCCGAGATATCGGGTGTAGTGGTGTGCGACAAGGGCGGGCGCGCTGGCGCCGATCTCACGGATCCGCGCCGCATACGCCTTGGCCTCGGGCAGGATCTCAACATCCCCCTCCCCCGGAGCCGTCAGCGCAGCCAGGTCGGCCTGCAACGTCGCCAGTCGCTCCAGGGCGGGATCATGGAAATGCCGGAAGACGGGGTCGTCGGACAGTGAACGCGAGGCCTCTTCGAGTGCCGCGTAGACCACCACGAGTTGGGCGGTGAGGTTGCGGAGGTCGGCCCTGTCGACCTGCCCGGCTACCAGGCGGGCCATGAAGGGGCTGTGCTCCGCGCTCTCATGGACCTCGCGGGTCTCGTCTCGGAGTCGGGCGGCGAGGGGGGTCTGGACGAGTTGAGCGGTCACGGTCACTCCTGTCGGACGCTCAGGTTAGCCATGCCTAACCTGAACACTGAAACGAAGTATTGCTGACAATCGATCGTGACACAAGTTTGCTCACAAGGTGTCTCCATCTTCGAGACGCCCGGTCTCCAACAGGCCTGTCTAGGGTGTGACCTTGAGCACTATCCCGGACTCGATGGTCTTTGGAACGTTAAAAGAGCCCATTTCGGCCATCGAACCCCGGATAGTGCTCAAAGCCCAACCTGCACCGCGCCCATCGCGGCGCGCACGCCTAGGTAGGGGCGCCTAGACCAGACGGGCCGACCCGGCGCCTTCAGAGGCTTCGACGACGCCCAACTGCCAGGAGTGCACCTCGCGCTCCTGCAGCGCGGCCAACGCGCCCTCGACCTGGTCCTGCGGCAGGATCGCGACCATCCCGACGCCCATGTTGAGCGTCGCGTCGATGTCGGCCTGCGACACGTCACCGACCTGCTGCACCAACTGGAAGATCGCGGGCGGGGTCCAGCTGGAACGCTCAAGCACCGCCGTCATCCCGTCCGGGATGACGCGGGCGAGGTTGTTTGCCAACCCACCGCCCGTGATGTGGCTCATGGCGTTCACCTTGACGCGCTTGATCAGGTCGAGCACGTCGAGCGCGTACACCTTGGTCGGCTCGAGGAGTTCCTCACCCAGGGTGCGTCCCAGCTCGTCGACGTGCCGGTCGAGTGACCATCCCGCCTGGTTGAGCAGCACGTGCCGCACGAGCGAGTAGCCGTTCGAGTGCAGGCCCGACGCCTTCATCGCGATCACCGCGTCACCGACCTCGACCCGGTGGGCGCCGAGGATCTCATCCTTTTCCACGACGCCGGTGGTGGCGCCTGCGATGTCGTATTCGTCGGGGCCGAGCAGCCCGGGGTGCTCGGCGGTCTCGCCACCGATGAGGGAGCAGCCCGCCGCGACACAGGCGTCCGCAATCCCCGACACGATCGCCGCGATCCGCTCCGGGACGACCCGACCGGTAGCGATGTAGTCGGTGACGAACAACGGCTCGGCACCGCAGACGACCAGGTCGTCGACCAACATGCCGATCAGGTCGAAGCCGATGGTGTCGTGCTTGTCCATGGCCTGCGCGATGGCGACCTTGGTGCCGACCCCATCCGTCGACGAGGCGAGGACGGGGTGCCGGAAGCTCTTGAGCGCCGACGCGTCGAAGAACCCTGCGAAACCGCCGAGGCCTCCAAGCACTTCACGACGGCGGGTTCGGGCCACGGACGCCAACATCAATTCGACGGCGCGGTCACCGGCCTCGATGTCGACGCCGGCCGCGGCGTAGGCACTCTGGTTCACTTCGACTCCTCCAGGAACAGCTGCTCGGCAGCCGGTGGGATGGCGATTGGGTATTTGCCGTCGAAACAGGCCCGGCACAGCTGTTCGGCGGGCACCTTCGTGGCCTCGGTGAGGCCTTCGAGCGAGATGTAGCCGAGCGAATCGGCGCCGAGCGAGCGGCAGATCTCGTCGACGGTGAGCCCGGGCGCAATCAACTCGGCACGCGTGGCGAAGTCGATGCCGTAGAAACACGGCCACTGGACCGGGGGAGACGAGATCCGGACGTGGACCTCCTTCGCGCCGGCCTCCCGCAGCATCCGCACCAGCGCGCGCTGCGTGTTGCCCCGCACGATCGAGTCGTCGACGACGACGAGCCGTTTGCCTTCGATCACCTCGCGCAACGGGTTGAGCTTCAGCCGGATGCCGAGTTGGCGGATCGTCTGGCTCGGCTGGATGAAGGTGCGCCCGACGTAGGCGTTCTTCACAAGCCCCTGACCGTATGGCAGGCCTGAGCCCTGCGCATAGCCGATCGCCGACGGGGTGCCCGACTCGGGCACCGGGATCACCAGGTCGGCGTCAACCGGATATTCCTCGGCGAGTTTGCGCCCGATGTTGACGCGGACGGCGTGTACCCCGTGACCGGCGATGGTGGTGTCTGGCCTTGCCAGGTACACGTACTCGAAGATGCAGCCCTTCGGCTGCGAGTCCGCGAAGCGCTGGGAGCGCAGCCCCCGCTCGTCGACGGCGATGAACTCACCCGGCTCGATCTCACGGACGAAACTGGCCCCGACGATGTCGAGCGCAGCCGTCTCTGAGGCCACGACCCAGCCGTTGGCGAGTCGTCCCAGGACCAGAGGCCGGACCCCTTGCGGATCACGGGCCGCATACAGGGTCCGTTCGGTCATGAAGGTGAAGCAGAACGCACCCTTCAACCTGGGCAGCACCTTCATGGCCACCGACTCGAGCGACTCGTCCCCGAAGCTCGCCATGATGGCGGTCACCAGCGACGTGTCGTTGGTCGAGTCCATGGTCTTCTTCTCGGGAACCCGCTCCGCCGGGGCGAGCTCCGCAAGCCAGGCCTCAAGCTCGTGCGTGTTGGTCAGGTTGCCGTTGTGCGCCAGCGCCAACCCGCCCTTCGCCGTCGCTTTGAAGGTGGGCTGCGCGTTGTGCCAGACGGAGGCGCCGGTGGTCGAGTAGCGGGTGTGGCCGATGGCGAGCCGACCAGGCAACGACTTGAGCGTCGCCTCGTCGAACACCTGGCTGACCAGGCCCATGTCCTTGTAGACCATGATCCGCTGCAGGTTGCTGACCGCGATGCCCGCCGACTCCTGGCCGCGGTGCTGGAGCGCGAAGAGACCATAGAAGGTCAGTTGGGCCACATCCTCCTCGGGGGCCCAGACACCGAATACGCCACATTCTTCCTTCGGGCCTTCGAAGCTCTGCACGCGGTAACCCTACCCTGTCGACCGTCGGTGAAGAACGCTCGCGAACCACCGGTGAGCGGCGAACACTAACATGGCTGCCCATGACGACATGGGGCGGTTTGGCGCAGAGGCGCCTCAGCGCCGCGCAAGGGCTGGTCGCCGTCCTCTTCGGCGTCGTCATGCTGACCTCCGCCATCCTGGCCGGCTCGCTCGGCAACTCCGGCCTGCTGGCCGCCCGAGCCGTCTCCGCAGCCCTCAGCAACCCCATCTCTGGCGACGCCGGCCTACAACTCCAGACGAGGATGGGAGACCTCCCCGCCGCGCAGGACGACCTGGTCCGATCGACGCTGACCAGCAGCTTCGCCCCCATTCCCATCACCGTCTGGACGTCCTCGGTCAGCGAGCCGAAGGAGGCCAGCGTCGACGGGGAATCGCTGGCCGGCCGCGTCCGACTGGCAGCCTCGCCTCAGCTGACGCCCGACAACCTCAAGCTCACCGACGGCGCCTGGCCCGACGGCGACACCGGGGCTGCGCTGCAGCGCGACGCCGCCGGGCGACTCGGCCTCACGGTGGGCGATGTCATCGACGTCAGCGGGGTCAGCCTCACCGTCACCGGCCTGTGGGAGGCGGAAGACCCGGCCGCGGCGATGTGGCTCGGCGACCCGTTGATGGGCTCGGGGGTCGACGGCACCACGTTCGGCCCGCTGGTGGTCGCGCCCGAGGTCGTCGCGGCCAGCGGCTCGCCCTTCCTGCGCTGGGTGGTCGCGGTCGGGAAGGTCAAGCCGTCCCAACTCTCCCTCCTGGCCGAACGCGCGCAGAACGCAGCCAGAGCGGTCAAGGAGGCCGACGTGTCGGGCCGTGGCATCGTGGTCACCGGCGACCTGGGCCCGACGGCGGCACAGGCCGCGCGCGACTCGGCCAGCGGCGACGCGTTCGGCTTCCTGCCGGTTTCGGTGCTGATCCTGGTCGCGATCGTCGGCCTTGGACAGGTCGCGGCGTTGCTGGCCCGTGCCCGTGAGCCGCACGATTCGCTCCTCATGGCGCGCGGGGCAGGGCTGCGCCAGGTGCTGGCGGTCTCGCTGGCCGAATCGCTGGCCGTGTCGCTACTCGGGGCCGGAGTCGGCACCGGCATCGCGGCCGTTGTCATGCGGCTGGCAGCCGGGGACTGGGGCCAGAGCCCCACCGTGGCACTCGGCGGTCTGGCTGCGGCGCTCCTGGCGGTCGGGTGCCTCGCAGCGGTCAACGCCGCCTCCGCCGTCCGGATCCGGCGTGGTCATCAGCCGCGCAGCGACCGGGTGCGGGGGGTGGCCGGGGCGGCCCTCCTCGTCCTCGTGGCGGTACTGGCCGCGGTGGCGACCTGGCAGTTGAGGGCCGGCGACGGGTTCGTCCGGGTCGACGAGGACGGCCGGGTCCGGCTGGATGTGGTAGCCGCCCTCTCCCCCGCGCTCCTACTCGCCGCCTCGGGCGTAGTGGCGCTGGTGCTGCTCGCCCCGATCACGCGTCTCGCCGAAGTGGGGGCGCGGTCGCTCCGGTCGACCGGGGCGTGGCTGGCCGGTGCCCAGGTTTCGCGCGGGCTGTTGACGCACGCCGTCACCGTCGTATTGACGGTGCTGGCGACCGGCACTGCCACCTTCTCAGCGCTGTTCGCGGGGACGGCGACGGGGCTCGCCGCCGATGTCGCGACCGTGCGGCAGGCGGCCCCGCTACGGGTCGCGCTCGAGGAGCCCGCCGACCCGGAACCGTTCGCGCTTCCCGCGGTCACGGACGTGCCTGGCGTGACGGCGACGGTGCCGGCCTGGCGCGAGGACCGGGCGCAGGTCGGCGACCTGCTCGTGCCGCTGGTGGCCGCCCCGCTCGACGCCCTCGGCGGGGTCGCCGATCTTCCGCCAGGCACCGCGCTTCCCGACGGCCTGGCCTCGGACGGGTCGCTGGGCATCCCGCTGCCGGCTGGGATCAAACTGAGCGTGCAGCTCGGGGCGGATGTGTCGCTCGACCCGTGGCAGTCCGCCAGCCTCGCGGCCTATCCGCAGCTGGCGCGGGCCAACGCAGAGGCGGCGGGGATCAAGAACCATGAGCTGACGGCAGAAGACCTGGAGGCGGCGTTCGCCCAGGACCTCACCGCCGTGTCGGTCGGCGTCATCCTGCAGGTCAGCGACCCTGCGACGGGCCTCACCGCCGAATACGCGACCGGGCAGGTGAGCGTGCAACCCGGACCGCTGCGCCACGACGCCAACTTCGGCAACCTCCGGCTCGACCCCGCCAAAGGTCAAGGTGCCACCACCGTCACGCTCCCCACCGACCGTCCCCTCGTCCTCGACGGCGTCCGGTTCCGCACCGTCGAAAGCCCGTGGAGCGACCGCACCGCCCGGTTCACGCTCGCCATCGCCGGAGACGGTGAGCCGCTGCTCGGCGCGGCCACCGCGGGGTGGGTCTCCGACGTCGCACTGCCCGTCGGCGATCTGCAGCCCTACGAAGAGGCGGAGCGTGAGGCTCAGCCTGCCACCGCTGAGGTCACGGAATTCGAGACAGAGGACGGCAGGCCCGGCCACAGCACCGTCACCAATGCTCCCCCACAGCCGTCAGCGGTGATCGACACCACCTCTGAACAGTGGGTGCTAACCAGCCGGGTCGGCCTCTCCGGCGGCGACGCCTCCTCCGACGTCAGGATCGTCTCGGTCGGGCCAGGACTCGCCTTCACCGGCACCGACCCACTTGGTGCCCACCACCCCACGGCTGCCTCGGCGCGGGCGGCCGTGCCCGTCGCGCTGACTCCCGAGACGTCGCGCGCCAGTTCGCTGGTCGTCGGTGACCGCGTCGATCTGGTCGCCTTCGGGACCCGGGTGCCCGGCGAGGTGGCGGCGATCACCGAGGTGGTGCCGTCGGCGGAGGGCGACCTCGGGATGCTGGTGGACTCCGTCACGCTCAGCCAGGTGCTCCTCGCCCGCGGGGCCGCGATGCCGTGGCCAGACGAAATGTGGGCAGGCATCGACGGCGACCCCGCGGCCGTGCGCGGAGCCGTCCAGGCACTGCCCGGTGTCGCGTCTGCCACGACGGCCACGGGTGCGACCGGCACCGCAGAGGTGGCCGCGAGCGCCCTATGGGTGGCATCGGCCTGCGCCGTCGCCCTTGCCGCGGCCGGGTTGGCCGCGTCCGCGGCGACGATGACGGCGACCCGGCGGCCCGAGGTCGCCGTGCTGCGGGCGCTCGGCATGACGCCGTCGGCGCAGGCCCGGAGCCGCGCCGTCGAGAACGGCGCGGTGCTGGCCCTCTCGACGCTGCTCGGGGTCGCCGCAGGCTGGGTCGTCGGCGGCGCCGTCGTCAGGCAGGCCGCATTGTCGGCCACGCTCGAGAACCCAGCCTTCGACGTTGCTCTCCGGTTCACCTGGCTGCCGTGGGCCGTCATCCTCGCCGTCGGCGCCCTTTCGGCTGCGGCGATCGTGGCGTGGCAGGCCGGGCTCGTGCGGCGCCAGGCGCGCGACACGCAATACCGTGAGGAGGTCCGATGATCTCCCTGCTCGCCCGCCAGTTCCGGGCCCGGCCCTGGCCAACCCTGCTGCTCGCCCTCACGGTCGCGCTGTTGTCGTTCGTGGCCGCGCTCATCCCCCGGATGGCGGCCGAACTCGACGACCGCCAGCTCGAACGCAGCCTCGCCACCGTCTCCGCGGTGCAAGGGGATGTGTCGGCGTTGTGGACCACCTACCGGATCGCGGCCCCCGGGGCGGCCGATCTCTGGGGGGGCCCGCGTGAGGCGACCGAACTGATCCGTGCCGCGCAGCCCGAACCGCTCAGGTCGCTGCTGCAACCCGCGCAGTTCGTCGGGAAGCAACCCGTGTCGGCCGCCTGGAGGGCACCGGAGGGCTCCCCCTACTTCGGAGTGAAGGCCGACATCCTGCTCGATCCCGACCTGCCCGACCATGCCGTCCTCATCGACGGCGCCTGGCCCGAGATCGATGACGACGATTCCCCGTTCCAGATCGCCATCGTCGATAAGTTCGCGGAGCGCGCGCAACTGGAAGCGGGAGACGAGGTGGCGCCGGGGCTGGTGGTCACGGCCGTCTTCCGTCCCCTCGACGGCGACGACACGCGTTGGGAGCACATCCCCTACGGCCGCGGCTACGCCGAGGCCAGCGATGCCGACCGGGGCCTGCAACTGCTCGGCGGCGTCTTCGTCGCGCCCGGGCTGGCCGCCGGTGACCCGTCGGCGCGGCTTCAGAGCCCCTTCTCCTACGACGTGTTCTTCGGGCTCGACTCGGGCGCGGTCGCCTCGCGACGGATCGACGTCTCCACGCTGGGTGCGCAACTGACGGGGCTCCTGGCGAAACGGCACTCGCCGGTGGTGCCGGGCGATGGCGGCGCCAACGACCCTGCGACCTTCGAGGGCAACCAGCCGATCTCGTTCCACTCCGACCTGAACGTGCTGCTCACCCGCCTGAACGCGCAGCAGCGCACCACGCACACGCTCGTCGGCGTCTCAGCAGTCGGGCCGATCGGGGTGGGCGTGGCGTTGGTGGCGCTCGGAGCGCAGTTGGTGGTCCACCGGCGCCGCTCCGCGACCGCGCTCCTGAGCGCCCGGGGGACGTCGCCGCGCCAGTTGCGGGGGCTTCTGGCCGCGGAGGGGATCGTATTCGGCCTACCCGCCGCGCTGGTCGGGCTACTCCTGGCCGGGGTCGTGGTTCCCGGGCCGACGGCGTGGTGGGGCTGGCTGGCGTGTCTCGCGATCGGCGTACTGCCCGCCGCCGCTCTCTCCTGGTCAGCCGGTTCCGGGCAGAGGGGGCGGCGCGAGATCGCCTCGGGCAAGGGCCGATGGCGCCTGGTGACGGAGGTGCTCATCGGCATCGCGGCCGCGGGGGCGACCTGGCGTCTGCTCAGCACCCGGGGTGCCCAGGGCTCAGGCGTCGACCTGCTCGGCGCCGCGGCCCCGGTGCTGCTGGCCCTCCTGGCCTGTCTGATCGTGCTGCGCCTCTACCCCGCCCCGCTGCGGTTGTTGCTCGGATTCTTCGCCCGCGGTCGGGGGTTCACCGGTTTCATGGGGGCCGCGCGGGCGCTGCGGGAACCTGCGGGCGGGGTCGTCCCCGTCGTCACCATTGTGTTGGGCACGACGCTCTCCGTGACGGCCGCGGCGCTTCTCGGCACCATCGCCGTCGGCACCGAGAGGGCAGTGTGGGCCGACAACGGGTCGACGGTCCACATTTCAGGGCCGCGCTTCTCGGATGAGACGGCGCAGCAGTTGCGGGGGGTGGACGGCGTTGAGGCGGTGGCTCTGGTGCGCCTGGCATCCGACAACTCCGCGCTCAAGATCGGGGCCGACGAAGCCCGCGTGCGGGTCTGGCTAGCCGACGCCGAGCTCGTCGACGCCTACGCCGCGGCGCGGGACGGATCGCCGCTGCCCGCCGGTCTCTTCGATCAAGCCTCCCCGGTGCCGGTGGTCCTCGGCGGCAGCGGGACGCGCACCTCGGGTGCAGGGACGCTGGCCGACGTCGGGGACGTGACGGTGGCCGGGCATCTGGGTGTGCTCCCAGGGGTCACCGACGAGACGGCCTGGGCGTTGGTCGCCACCGAAAACTGGCCAGGCGACAGCCTCCCTCCCGCGAAGACCGCGCTCATCGCCGCGGCCCCGGGCACCGACCTGGCTGCCTTGACGGCGGAGCTCTCCGACATCGTCCCGCAGGCCCGCATCACAACGGTGGAGGCCGAGTTGCGGGAGCTGCGCGAATCGCCGACGGTGGCCGGGCTCTCTGCGATCTTCATCACGCTCACCATCGTCACAGCCGTCCTGATGATGCTGGCGATCTTCACGGCTCAGGTCATGACCGCGGACGACCGCCGCGCCGCCGCCGCGGTGCTGCGGACGCTCGGGCTGCGGCCAAGGCAGTTGCGCACGCTCACGGCATGGGAGCTCGGCCCGGTGGTCGTCGTCGCGCTGCTGCTGGGCGCGGCCGTCGGAATCGGGATCGCGGCGCTGATGTTGGCGACGGTGGACTTCCGCGCGCTGACCGGCGGGTCGCTCGATCCCGCGTTGTACCTCGATCCGCTGTGGATCGGCGGGGTAGGCGTCGGTCTCCTGCTCGCGGCGGCGCTGGCTGTGGCCCTCAGCTCCTGGTTCGCCGGGCGCACCAACATTGCCCAGGAACTCCGTCTCGGGGAGGAACGATGAACGCAACTGCGAGGCGCGGCACCGGCGGGGTGCGGCGAAGCTATCCCGGCCCCGACATCTGGTGCGAGGATCTGGTGCGGATCCACACCACCGAAGGCATCGAGGTGCAGGCTCTCCAAGGGCTGAGCCTCACCGTCGATCCCGGCGAGGTGGTGGCCATCGTCGGCGCCTCAGGATCGGGTAAGTCGACCTTGCTCAACATCTTGTCCGGGCTGGACAAGCCCACCGGAGGCAAGGCGCGGGTCGCGGGCGAGGACCTCACCGCGATGACCCCTGGCCAGCGCACCCGCTTCCGCCGCGGCTCGGTCGGGTTCGTCTTCCAGCAGACGTCGCGCAACCTGTTGCCCTTCCTCAGCGCCGCCGAGAACGTCCAGGTCCCCATGCTGATCGGCGGGACGCGGGATCGTGCCGCCAGGTCGCTCGAGCTGTTGTCGCTGCTGGGGGTCGTCGACCTCGCCGACCGGATGCCCGGGCAGTTGTCGGGTGGCCAGCAGCAGCGGGTCGCGATCGCGACGGCGCTGGCCAACGCGCCGTCGGTGCTGCTCGCCGACGAACCGACAGGCGAGCTGGACGAGGTTCACTCTGCCGAGGTGCTCGACGTCATGCGCCACGCCGCCGAGTCGCTCGGGACCACCGTGCTGATCGTGACGCACGACCCGATGGTCAGCGACCACGTCGCCCGAACCATCCAGATCCGCGACGGCCGAACCTCGACCGAGGTGCTGCGGCGCACCGTCACAGACGCCGACGGCACCCGGGAGGTCGCCGAAGAGTACACGGTGATCGACCGCAACGGCCGCATCCAACTGCCTGCCGGGCACGTCAGGTCGCTGGGGCTGCACGAACGGGTCCGCCTCGAATTGGAACCTGACCACGTCGGCATCTGGCCGGGGACCGGTCACTCGGCTCCCTCCAGACGGGCCGCCACCGATGACGAGGAGGACCAGTCGTGAACACTCCCCCACGCCTCGCCGGTCGCGAACTGCACCGTCGCTTCGGCTCCGGCGACGCAGAGGTGAACGCCCTGATCGGCGTCGACATCGAGGTTCCAGCCGGGCAACTCACGGTCGTGACGGGGCCGTCCGGCTCCGGCAAGACGACCCTGCTGAACCTGCTGGGCGGGCTGGACCGGCCGAGCTCCGGCGAGGTCGTCCTGGACGGTTTCGAGGTGCTGTCGGCCCTGCCCGAGGACGACGTGCTCGCCACCCGCCGCGACCGGATCGGCTACGTCTTCCAGACGTTCGGCCTGATCCCCGTCCTCTCGGCGGCCGAGAACGTCGAGACGCCGCTGCGGCTCCGGGGCATGGACCCCACGGAGCGGGCCGGGCGGGTCGCCGCCATCCTAGAACGCGTCGGCTTGGCCAGACACGCTCGTCAACGCCCCCACGAACTCTCCGGCGGCCAGCAGCAACGCGTCGGGGTGGCGCGCGCCCTGGTCGGCGACCCCGACATCCTGATCGCCGACGAACCCACCGGCCAGCTCGACTCCGACACGGCGGCCACGATCATGGACCTGATCGTCGACCTCACGCACGAGAGGGGCCTGGCGTCGGTGATCTCGACACACGACCCCCTCCTGATCGCCCGAGCCGACCGGGTGGTCCGCCTCCTCGACGGCACCGTGGTCGGCTGAGCGGCGGCTCCAGACTCTGACGGTCACGTGCGCGGCGCCGTCGGCTTGTCTGGTCCGCTCGTTCGGCTGTGCCTACTGAGCGGATTCCTTCTTGGGGTTGCCCGTGGACAGGAACATCAGGAGTCCGCCGATGAGGCCGACGTTCTTGAGGAACTGGGTCTGCTGGCCCTTCCTCGCGGCGGGGTCGGATTCCTCCCAGAAGGCGTGCCCGCCGAGGGTCGTCGGCACTAGCGAGCCGATCAGCGCCAAGGCGGAGAGGCGCGGGAAGATCCCCAGGGCGAAGGTGGTTCCGGCGCCGACCATGACGGCACCGTTGAGCTTGACGACGGTCGCGGCTTCGCTGTCGTCGAGGGTGATGCCGACCTTGCCTCCCAACTTCTGGACCGCCTTTCCCCTGCCACCAGGTTCGCGCGCCGCGGACTGGCCGCCGTAGATGAGCACCGAGCTGATGGCGGCTCGGGCGAGGAACTTGATCATGCTGCACTCCTGGGGAGGGTTGGATGGGACGTGACTAGTCTAGGCAGGTCGTCCGGCTCGCTGGGCGGTCGCGCGCCGGTGGAGCCGCCTCGTGCGGTCGGTTGAGCCGCCTTGCGAGGGACGAGCAAGGCGTGGGCGTTACCACCTGGCACACGGTGCAGAATCCCGGCCTGCGCGTCGGTTGAGCCGCCTCGTGAGGGACGAACGAGGCGTGTCGAAACCACCCCGTGCACGGTGCAGAATCCGGACCAGAGGCTGTTGAGAGACTCCGAGACTTTGCACAGGAACCCAGCCCCGAACCCGCGTCCGACCACCCCAACCAATCGTTACCGTTTCGTTATCTTCCACGGCAGTCGGAGCGGGGGTTTCTGTCAGACCCTCCCGGAACAATAGAACACATGAACCAAACGATGCGGGAAGCTGGGCGGCAGGTCATCACTGCCGGCTACGACCAGACCCGCATCCTGGATGCCACCCGACAAGCCCAAACACTCTCCGAAACCCTCGAATGCATCGACCAGCTACAAGCCCAACTGGCCGGGTTGAAACTCCACATCATCTCCGAAGCGTTCGCCTGCGGCGCCACCACCGTGATCGACCAAACCCAAAACAGTGTCCGACACACCCCC
>NZ_FQZG01000072.1 GCF_900141915.1 Tessaracoccus bendigoensis DSM 12906
TCGCAGGCAAGGTTGCGATATGCCTATGCGGAACTCCTGGAAACCGCTGGCGACGAGGCGGGGGCTCGTGAGTGGTTCACCTCGGCCGCCGCGCTGGACAGCCACGCGGACCTGGACACCGCCGACCGAATCGCCGCCATCGATGGAGTCGTCCTGCCGGACTTCACTCCTGACGACGATGATGAGGACGATGTCGATGAGTCTGATGAGGACGATGTCGATGAGTCTGATGAGGACGATTTCGATGAGTCTGATGAGGATGACGTCGATGAGTCTGATGAGGATGACGTCGATGAGTCTGATGAGGACGACGACCGAGCGCGCGACTCTGACGAGGCGGGCCAGGACGACGACCTTGCCGAGCCCGAGGACGGCCAGGAAGATGACAACGAACCATTCGAGGACAACGCAAAGGAGCCTGACGGGGAATGAGAGCGCTGGCTGAAGACTACGACGCCTCACTGTTCGATCTCGACGGGGTGATCTACCTCGGCCCTTACGCTATCGACGGCGTCCCCGAGGCCCTCGAGGAACTCCGCTCACGGGGTACCCGTCTGGGTTTCGTGACAAATAACGCCGCCAGGACACCGGAGACGGTGGCTGAGCACCTAGTCGACCTCGGTATCGAAGCCGCTCCTTCGGATGTCGTCAACTCGACCATGGCGACGCTGCGCATGCTGGGAGACGACCTCCAGACGGGGGCCCGGATCCTCGCCGTCGGCACCGACGCACTCCGGCAGCAGCTTGTCGGGGCCGGTTTCACACTTGTCGATTCCCTCGACGACGAGCCCTCGGCAGTCGTACAGGGCTACAGCCCGACCATCGCCTGGCCGAGGCTGGAAGAGGCGGCTCTCGCAGTCCAGCGGGGCGCCGCCTGGTACGCCACCAACCCGGACCTCACCCGACCATCAGACCGCGGAATCGTGCCGGGGCTCGGTACCCAGATCGCGGTGGTGCGTGCCTGCGTGGATGTCGACCCGCAGATCGCCGGGAAGCCCTTCAGGCCCCTCCTTGACGAAACCGTGCTGCGGATGGAGGCAAGACACCCGATCTTCGTCGGTGACCGCACCGATACCGACGTCCTCGGCGCCAACACCGTTGGGATGGATTCCCTGTTCGTGTTCACGGGCGCCCACGGGAAGCATGACCTTGCCGAGGCAGAGCCGGCCTATCGCCCCACCTACATCGGTTACGACGCCAGCGCACTGCTCGAACCACCGCGCGTCGCCTCCTTCGGGGAACAGCGCTACGTCTGTGGCTATCAGGAGGTGGACCTGACCGACAAGGCCGCGTTCCTCTCCACGCGGCCAGTGACCCGTGACGAGCAACTCGACGCCCTTTGGGCGGCGTTGCAGGCGGTCTGGCGGTTCGGGCTCGACATCAGCGCGGTCCTCAACTCGCTGGACACCCTGCGATGACCTCCTCGAAGCCACACGATGCCCACCCTGCGGACATGAGCGGGCGGAATCTGGTGGCCGAGCTGATGGACGGACTCGTGGGGGTCGAGGAACTCCCCGTCGAAGAGCAGACCGCACGGCTTGCTCAGGTGCAACGCACCCTGGCAGGCATCCTCAGCGACGATCCGCTGCTCACCCGCGTCAGCAAGCCCGGCTTCCCCGGGTGAGGCTCGACCTCGCCCTCGTGCAACGGGGGATCGCACGGTCACGCACGCATGCGAGCACCCTGATCGCCGAGGGTCGGGTACTGGTCGACGGCGTCGCCGCGACGAAACCGTCGCAGCAGGTCGGCGACGACAGTCTGCTCTCCGCCGAGGCCGACCGGTGGGTATCGCGCGCGGCCCACAAACTCATCGGTGCCCTCGACGAGACGGGGCTCCAGATACATGGTCGAGTGCTCGACGCGGGCGCCTCGACCGGCGGCTTCACCCAGGTGTGTCTGGAACGCGGTGCCGAACTCGTGTACGCCGTCGACGTCGGGCACGATCAGCTGGCCAGCCAACTGCGAGGCGACGAGCGGGTCAACGTGGCCGAGGGGCGGAACCTGCGCGACCTGACCATGGCCGACGTCGGGGGAACACCCGTCGACATGGTCGTCTGCGATGTCTCTTTCATCTCGCTCAGACTGATCCTGCCTCGTCTGCTCGGTGTGCTCGCCGATCAAGGCGATGCGATGCTGCTGGTGAAACCGCAGTTCGAGGTGGGGCGGGAGCTGCTGGGGAACGGTGGCGTGGTGCGGGATCCTGCGCAGCGCGTTGCCGCGGTCGACGCGGTGTCGGCACTTGGCAAGGCGCTCGGCTGGCGCGAACGCTGGCGGGGTCAGAGCCGGCTGCCCGGGGCCGCGGGAAACCTGGAGTTCTTCGTCTGGCTAACTCGGTAGGCTGGGGTCGTGAATCAGCGAACCGTGGCCGTGCTCGTCCACCCCGAGCGCGAAGAGGCCAGCGTCAAGGCGGTCCAGTTCATGGAGGCCTTGAACGAGATGGGGTTCGATTTCCTCGTCTTCGACAGCGACCTGGCACGACTCTCTGCCTTGGTGCCTGATGCCCTGATAACCGGCCTCGACCATCTGCCGGCCGAGATCGCACTGGTTTTCGGTGGTGACGGCACGGTGCTGCGCGCCTGTGAATGGGCGCTCCCGCTGGGTGTGCCGCTGCTGGGTGTCAACCTGGGGCACGTCGGCTTCCTGGCCGAACTCGAACCCTCCGATGTCGCACAACTCCCCGCGGTCGTCGCTGGGCGCTGCTACGACGTTGAGGAACGAACCACGCTCAAAGTTGAGGTTCGGGACCGCGACGGCAACCTCACCTGGACCTCTCCGGTAATCAATGAGGCATCCCTGGAGAAGGGTGCCCGCGAAAGGATGATCAGCGTGCTGGTCAGCGTGGACGACCGTCCGCTCTCCCGATGGGGCTGCGATGGCGTCCTGGTGTCGACCCCTACCGGATCGACCGCCTACGGCTTCTCCGCCGGTGGACCCATCATCTGGCCGGAGGTGGAGGCCATGCTCATGGTTCCGCTTGCCGCGCATGCCCTCTTCAACCGGCCCATGGTGCTGAGCCCCTCGTCGACCGTCACCCTCGACGTGCCCGAGGACTCGGTCGTCGGTGGCATCGTCTGGTGCGACGGCCGCCGCAGCCACGAGGTCGCACCCGGCGAATCCGTCACCATCACCTCAAACCCCCAACGGGTTCGGATCGCCCGGTTGAGCGAGCAGCCGTTCACCAACAGGCTCGTGAAGAAGTTCGCGCTACCCATCGACGGGTGGCGTAAGAGGAGAGACAACTAGTGCTCACCACCTTGCGCCTGACCGCATTCGGTGTCGTAGACGGGGCAGAACTCGACCTCGGCCCCGGGCTGACGGCACTGACCGGGGAAACCGGGGCGGGCAAGACGATGATCGTGTCCGGGCTTGGGCACCTGCTAGGCGCGCGGGCCGACGCCGGAATCGTGCGCCGAGGCGCGGACAAGGCCGTGGTGGAGGGGCGGTGGGAGGTCCCGCCGGGCCTCGCCGCCAGGATCACCGAACTGGGCGGCACGGTCGAGGACGGCGAGGTCGTCACGCTCCGCCAGGTCGCGGCATCCGGGAGGTCCCGTGCCGTCGTCGGTGGTGCAGGCGTGCCCGTTTCCGCGCTGGCCGACCTTCTCAGCGAGGTCGCCACGATCCACGGGCAGTCCGGCCAGATGCGCCTTTCCACGCCGGAACGGCAGCGGGAACTGCTCGACACCCTCGCCGCGCCACCGGAACTACCCAGGTACCAGGCCAATTTCGCGGAGCGACGCATCGCGGCCGCTGAGCTCAGCCAGCTTGAGTCCGAATCCCAGGCCAGGGCGCGTGAGGTCGACATGCTGCGGTTCGGGCTCGATGAGATCGAGGCGGTGGCGCCGCACCCCGGTGAGGACGATGCCCTGTCCGGGGAGCAGGCGAGACTCATGGATCTCGACGAGCTACGTCGGCTCGCTGGCGGCGCACACGAGGCGCTCAGCGGCGACGAGGCCGACTACGACGCACCCAGCGTGGTGTCCTTGACCGGCGCCACACGCAAACTGCTCACCGACCTCGCCGACCGTGACGCGGATGCGAGGGACCTGGCCTCGCGAGCCACCGAGTTGGGGATGTTCGCAACCGATCTGGCAGCCGATGTCGCCGGGTACCTCGACGACCTGGTCGCCGACCCGCTACGACTCGAGGCCGTCGGGCTGCGACGCCAACAACTCGCAGGGCTGACCCGGAAGTACGGTGCCAGCATCGACGAAGTCCTCGCCTGGGCCGAACAATCTGCGGCACGCTTGAACACCCTCGACGGCAGCGACGTGCGGATCGTGCTGCTCCGCGACCGCATCCGCGAACTTGACGCGGCGCTCGAAAGTGATGCGGCCGCGATCTCGACGGCCAGACACCGTGCCGCCGGCGTCCTCGCTGAGGCCGTCAAACACGAGCTCGCCGCGCTCGCCATGCCGAACGCCGAACTGCGATTCGACGTGACGGCGGCCCCTCTGGGGCCAAATGGCGCCGACCGGATCGAGCTCATGTTCTCGGCCAACCCGGGGTCTGACCCCGCACCGTTGGGGAAGGTGGCCTCGGGGGGCGAACTATCCCGGGTCCGGCTTGCGCTCGAGGTGGTCCTCGCCGAGGGGGCATCGAGCCACACCTTTGTCTTCGACGAGGTGGACGCAGGCGTGGGCGGCGCCGTCGGCATTGAGATCGGACGGCGCCTCCAACGCCTTGCTCGCCGAAGCCAGGTCATCGTCGTGACGCACCTCGCCCAGGTGGCGGCGTTCGCGGATGCCCATTTCGTGGTCGCGAAGGCCAACGACGGGCAGGTCACCACCTCGGGAGTCCGACGGCTGGATGACGCGGAACGCGCCGGCGAACTGGCCCGGATGATGGGCGGGGATCCCGATTCCAGGATCGGCGTCGAACACGCTGCCGAACTGCTGACCCAAGCTCGCGGCCGGTGACCAATCTGTAACACAACGGTCACGTGGCCCCCGTACGCTGGAGGCCCGTGGACAAATCGCCGATAACCAAGCACATCTTCGTCACGGGAGGCGTTGTCTCCTCCCTCGGTAAGGGGCTCTCGGCCTCATCGCTCGGCAACCTGCTGGTCGCGCGGGGGCTCCGAGTGACCATGCAGAAGCTCGATCCGTACCTCAACGTCGATCCCGGAACCATGAACCCGTTCCAGCACGGCGAGGTGTTCGTCACCGATGACGGCGCCGAAACCGACCTGGACATCGGCCACTACGAACGGTTCCTGGACACCGACCTCACCCGCGCCTCCAACGTCACCACCGGACAGGTCTATTCGACGGTCATCGCCAAGGAACGCCGCGGTGACTTCCTCGGCGACACCGTCCAGGTCATCCCCCACATCACCGGCGAGATCCGCGACCGGATGCTTGCCATGGGGTCAGACGATGTCGACATCGTCATCCACGAGATCGGCGGCACGGTCGGCGACATCGAATCGCTGCCATTCCTGGAGGCGGCCCGGCAGGTACGCCATGAGATCGGGCGAGAGAACGTCTTCTTCCTGCACGTCTCACTCGTGCCGTTCATCAAGCCATCCGGTGAGATGAAGACCAAGCCGACGCAACACTCGGTGGCGGCACTCAGGCAGGTCGGCATCCAACCGGACGCACTGGTCTGCCGCGCGGAGCGGGAGGTCAGCCAACCGCTCAAACGGAAGATCGCGCTGATGTGCGACGTCGACACCGAGGCCGTCGTCTCCTGCCCCGACGCAGCCAGCATCTACGCGATCCCGAAGGTGCTGCACGCGGAAGGGCTGGACGCCTACGTCGTGCGGCGCCTCGGCGTGCCGTTCCGCGACGTGAACTGGGTCAAGTGGGACGACCTGCTCGAACGCGTCGACTACCCACGCAACCAGGTCAGTGTCGCCCTGGTCGGCAAGTACATCGACCTTCCGGATGCCTACCTGTCGGTATCCGAGGCACTCCGTGCCGGTGGATTCGCCAACCACGCCCGTGTGACGCTGAAGTGGGTCCGCTCGGATGACTGCGACACCCCCGAGGGCGCCGAACGCGAACTCGGATCCGTAGACGCGGTGTGCGTGCCCGGTGGGTTCGGCATCCGAGGCGTGGAAGGCAAGCTCGGCGCCCTGCGCTACGCCCGCGAACACCGGATCCCGACGCTCGGACTCTGCCTTGGGCTGCAATGCATGGTGATCGAGGCTGCCAGGAACCTTGCAGGCATCGACGGCGCGGCCTCCACCGAGTTCGACCAGGACGCGTCCGATCCGGTGATCGCCACCATGGCGGAGCAGGTCGATATCGTAGGGGGTGGGGGCGACCTGGGTGGGTCGATGCGGCTCGGGTCCTATCCAGCGGTGCTGGCAGAAGGCTCACAGGTGGCAAAGGCCTATGCGGCGACCGAGGTGTCCGAACGCCACCGGCATCGCTACGAGGTCAACAACGCGTACCGCTCGCGGTTGGAGGAGGCTGGCCTGGTGATCTCCGGCACCTCACCGGACGGCGCGCTCGTCGAGTTCGTGGAACTGCCGGCGGACCAGCACCCGTACTATGTCGCCACACAGGCCCACCCGGAGCTGAAGTCGCGTCCAACGCGTCCGCACCCCCTATTCTCGGGACTGATCGCCGCGGCGCTCGCACGCAGGGGATAGGGAGGACAGATCATGCAAGGAGACCGGCCGATGAGTTGGCCCGTCATAGCCCGCGACGTGCTCGGCGAGGGACACGTCTCGTCGTTCGTCAACGAGACCATCGAGGTCCCGACCGGCGAACTGATCGAGCGGCAATACCTGACCCACCCCGGCGCGGTCGCGGTCGTCGCCTGGCGCGAGGAGACCGACGACATCGCCGTGCTGCGGCAGTACCGGCACCCGGTGCGGGCCGTCCTGGTCGAGATCCCGGCCGGTCTGCTCGACCACGGCGACGATGAAGCCTACGTTGTCGCCGCCCAGCGCGAGTTGGCCGAGGAGGTGGCACTCGCGGCCGACCGCTGGGAGGTGCTGGTCGACATCTGCACCACCCCTGGTGCCTGTGAGGAGACGCTGAGGATCTTCCTGGCCAGGGACCTCAGACCCACCAGTCGACCAGAGGGATTCGAGCTGGAAGGGGAGGAAGCCCAGATGACGTGGGGCTGGGAGCCGCGGGCGGACCTGGTCGACGCCGTCCTCGCCGGGACGGTCGTCTCACCGTCGCTGTGTACCGGGATCCTGGCGCTGGAGACGGCACGGTTGTCAGGATTCACCCAGAAGTTGCGGCCGGCGGACGCGCCGTGGCCGATCCGTGAACGCTGACCTCCCGGGGGTCCTCACCGACTACCTGAACCACGTTCGGGTAGAGCGCGGGCTTTCGCCCAACACGGTCGCGGCCTACCGGCGTGACCTGACCCGCTACCTCACCTTCCTCGAGGGTCGCGGAATCACCACCGCGGCGGAGGTGACGACGGTCGACATCTCCGAGTTCGTCCAGGAGCTGAGCGACACGCAGGCGGCCTCGTCGGTCGCCCGCCACGTCGTCAGCGTCCGAAACCTCCACGCCTTCGCTGCGGATGAAGGCATCGCCGGGGAGAACCCGGCCTCGGAGGTGTCACCGCCGAAGCTGGCAGCCAGGTTGCCGAAGGCGCTCAGCGTCGACGAAGTCACCCGCATCCTAGACGCCCCCAACCGGGGCACCATCGCCGGGCTGCGTGACGCGGCCCTCCTCGAACTGCTCTACGGCACAGGCGCCCGTGTCTCGGAGGTCTGCGGGCTGGACGTCGACGAGGTGCGCGTCGCCCTCTTCGAGCCAGAGGCGGGGCTAAGGCTGCGGGGAAAGGGAGGTAAGGATCGCGTCGTGCCCCTCGGCAGCTATGCAGCCAGGGCCGTCAACGACTACCTGGTGCGCGCGCGCCCCACCCTCGCGCAGGCCAGCGCGCGACCCGACCCGGCGCTCCTGCTCAACCAACGCGGTCACCGATTCAGCCGACAGTCGGCGTGGGGGGCCATCCGCAGCGCGGCCGAAGGGGCGGGCGTCACGACCGAGGTGTCACCACATTCGCTCAGGCACTCGTTCGCGACCCATCTGCTCGACGGCGGTGCGGATCTGCGCGTGGTGCAGGAACTCCTCGGCCATTCGTCGGTGGCGACGACACAGATCTACACGCTGGTCACGATCGAGCACCTGCGCGAGGTGCATGCGGCGGCTCATCCGCGGGCCCGATAGGGAAGCGGTTCCTTGCGGTTTCGCTAGAACGACGCGAGGTTTGCGGTCGGCTCGTCCCAGCGGAAGAGCCTGCCCATGGCCGCCACAGCGCGGTCGGTGCCGCCGATCAGGCCGGCCCGGGCGACCTCGCCCGCACCGCGGTCACCGTGCCAGAGCAGTGCGAGGGTGTCGACAGCCAGCCGCACGTCCGGCTCGGAATCGGTCGGCAGGCAGCTTCCGACGCCTCCGCTGACGGTAAGCCGCCAGGTGCCGGCGGCGTAGCCCATGGCGTCGTCGACCTGCAAGACCAGTTCGCCGTCGGCATCGAACGCGCGCCCAGCGACCGCATCCGGAAGGTCGAGGATCCGCAACCACACCGAGTCGCCCACTCCCTTGACCTTCACGGCCCGTGCATCCAGCAGCGAGAGGGGGAGGGGGTCGCTCGGGCTGCTGCCGTGGAACACGAGCGTCTGGACCAGGTCCATCCCCGTCAGCGCCCTCCATAGGGCCCTCTCGACGGCGATCTCCGGGGCGCAGACCTTGAGGACCTGGGCCTTGGGATGCTCGTCCCAGCCCTTGAACCTGAACAGGGCGAAGCCGTCCATTGAGCCGTCGACATCGAAATGCGCCACGGCCCGAAGCGTCTTCGAGGGGCCACCGGCGGCCGGATCCCAGGCGCCGGTGTCGATCAGCCGGTCGGCTTTCGTATGCCCGACGGTGCCTCGGTGGCGCGCCTGATGTGCCTCGACCAGGCGGTCCCAGTCGGCTCCGAGGAAGGACGGGGCCACGAACTCGACCGCTCCACCGGCCACCTCGACCCCCGCCCTGAAACCGAACCGGCCGGTGTCGATCTCGAGCGATTGCCATCGGCTGGCCGGGCCAAACCCGAACCGGCCGTAGATGGTCGCCTCGCTCGCGGTCAGCACGGCGATCGGGATTCTCTCCGCCCTGGCCAGATCCAACTGGCGACGCATCATCTCGTTCAGCAGGCCTCGCCTGCGGTGGCTGGGCAGCACGCCGACGGTGTTGACGATCAGCGCCGGACGGGGTCCGTGGCCGTCGTTGACGGTGCTCGGCGTCGCGTTGAAGCCGGCGATCGGAACCCGGCCCTCCAGGCCCGGCCCATCCGCGGTCACCATCCCCAGCACCGCCTGGTCGTCGCGCCGGTGCTGCCGGAAGACAGCGATCCCCTCCGGGCTCACCCGATCTTCGAGGAAGACCGTCCGGAAGATGTTGGCGTAGGCCTCCCAGTGTGGATCGCCATCTGGTGTGTCAAGGGGCAGGACTTCGTATCGGTAGCGCTGTTCCATGGGACGCGACGCTATCGCGAATCGGACCTTCCCAAGGTCCTCGGGCACCCGGACCCGTCATCGTCTGGGCAATCCCGGCATACTAGAGCCGTTGCATGTTTCAGAGAGGGGGTCGGACGTGGCTGAAGAAGGTCTGTTCGACGAGCCGCAGTTTGAGGTGCCCGATGCGCCGAAGGCCTCCACACTTGTCGACACCGGGGAGATAGGCCCGACCGGCCGGCCGTTGCCGGATCTGCCGGAGCCAGTCGGGCCGGAGCCGGGGCCGCACCACGCCAGGATCATCGCGCTGTGCAACCAGAAGGGTGGCGTCGGGAAGACGACCACGACGATCAACCTCGGCGCCGCACTGGCCGAAATCGGCTACAAGGTGCTTCTGGTCGACTTCGACCCGCAGGGGTCGTTGTCCGTCGGTCTGGGGGTCAACCCACACACGCTCACCACCAGCATCTACAACCTCCTCCTCTCGCGTGAGAACACCGCGGAAGAGGTCATCACCGAGTCCAGCGTGGATCGCCTCGACATCCTGCCCAGCAACATCGACCTGTCGGCCGCCGAGGTGCAACTCGTCAGCGAGGTCGCTCGGGAGCAGACCCTGGTCAGGGTGCTGCGTCCGCTGCGCAAGGATTACGACTTCATCCTCATCGACTGTGCGCCGAGCCTCGGCCTGCTCACAATCAATGCGCTGACCGCCAGCGACTACGTCATCATGCCGTTGGAATGTGAGTTCTTCGCCTTGCGTGGCATCGCGCTCCTCACCGACACGATCTCGAAGGTTCAGGACAGGCTGAACCCCGATCTCGGTGTCCTCGGAATCCTCGGCACGATGTACGACGCTCGCACCTTGCATGGCCGTGAGGTGCTGGAGCGGGTGGTGCAGGCGTTCGGGGACGAGGTGTTCCACACCGTCATCCGCCGCACCATCAAGTTCCCGGAGACCACTGTGGCCGGGGAACCGATCACGACCTATGCGACAGCGTCCCCGGGGGCCGATGCCTACCGGCAGCTTGCCCGCGAGGTGCTGGTGAGGATCAGCGAAAGTGAATAAGCGCGCGTCACTGCCGGGCGCCTCAGAGCTGTTCCGGCCCACAAGACAGGCGCCCGTGCCGGAGGAGAAACCGGCGCGGAGACAGGCTGAGGAGACGCCCGCGACGCAACCTGACGCGGAGGCTCAGCCCACCGCATCGGGCCGGGTCAAACACGACCACAAGATCACGGTCTACTTCAGCGAGGACGAACTGCTCGCATTGGAGGACGCGAACCTCGATCTGCGGCGCAGCCACGGCATCCGCGTCGACCGGGGGAGGATCGTTCGGATAGCGGTGGCGCAGGCCCTGGCCGACCTGGCCGAGAGGGGGCCCGAATCGTCGCTGGTGAGCGAGCTAAGGGCACAGTGAGCCCCGCAAAGGTGGCGGAGCACGGCGACCGGGTCGCAGGCTTCGACGTGCATCTTTCGAACTTCGAAGGACCGTTCGATCTCCTTCTCACCCTGATCGCGAGGCGCGAGCTGGACGTCACCGAGGTCGCGCTCAGCGAGGTCACAGACGAGTTCATCTCCCAGGTGAGGGCTGGGGGAAAACTGTGGGACCTGGAAAGGACCAGTTCGTTTCTCGTGGTCGCTTCCACCCTGCTGGACCTGAAGGCCGCGAGGCTGCTCCCAGGCGGTGAGGCCACGGACCCGGAAGACATCGCAGCACTGGAAGCGACGGACCTGTTGTTCGCGCGCCTGCTGCAGTACCGGGCGTTCAAGCGGCTGGCGGAATGGATCGGTAGTTCGATGATCGCGGCCGAGAGCACGCATTGGCGCCCCGGAGGGCTGGAGGAGGGCTTCCGTGCCGTGTTGCCGGAGGTCGAACTCAACCTCGACATATCCGAACTGGCCGACCTCGCGGTGCGCGCCATGACCCCGAAGGCCCGGCCCACCGTCGAACTGACCCACCTGCACGGCAATACCGTCTCGTTGAGCGAACAGGTCATCCAGGTCGCACGTCGGCTGCGGCTCGGAGGCACGGCAACCTTCAGGACCCTGGCCGCAGGGTGTGACCGGCTCACCGCCGTGGTGCGCTTCCTGGCTGTTCTGGAGCTTTTCCGCGCAGGGCAGCTCGCCTTCGAACAGCTGGCGCCGCTGGGGGAGCTCACGCTCAGATGGACGGCGGGCGAAAAGGAGGCCGTCGAGGTCACCGACGACTACGGACCGGACCCTGCGACGTGGGAGGAGCGGTGAGCCTCGCCCCCGCGCTCGAAGCGATGCTGTTGATGGCGACCGAGCCGATGCCGCTCGACGAATTGGCCTCGGCGCTCGGCGCCCCTGTCGCCGTCGTGGAAGGGGAACTGCTCGACATCGCCGCCTTCTACGAGTCTCACTCCCGCGGCATCAGGCTCCGGGCCGTGGCGGGCGGCTGGAGATTCGCCACCGACCCGGAGGTCTCGCACGTGATCGAAGACTGGCTGGTCTCAGACCAGCGCACCCGGCTCAGCCAGGCGGCCCTTGAGACATTGGCCGTCATCGCGTATCTGCAGCCGGTGTCTCGTGGCAGGGTCTCGGCCGTGCGTGGCGTCAACGTCGACGGTGTCGTCCGGACGCTCGTGGTGCGCGGGCTGGTCAGGGAGGCCGGTGAGGACCAGTTGACCGGTGCGACGACGTTCGCGACCACACCGCTGTTCCTGCAGAAACTCGGCCTGAACTCGCTGCGGGAGTTGCCTGACTTGGCGCCGCTGCTGCCCGACACCGTAGCCTTGGAGGCTGAACTGGGGCATCTCGCGGCCAACGAGCCCTCGACCGCCCCGGCAGAGGAGGAAACCCATGAGTGAATCGCCTGAGGGCATCCGGTTGCAGAAGGCGCTGGCGTCCGCCGGGATCGCCTCGCGCCGCGCCAGCGAGATCCTGATCGACGAGGGCAGGGTCGAGGTCAACGGCAAAGTCGTCACAGAGCAGGGCATGCGCGTCAATCCCGACACCGACCACATCAGGGTCGACGGGGCCCGTATTCCGCCGCCGCGACGCCACCTGTACCTTGTGCTGAACAAGCCGCGGGGGGTCGTCTCCACGATGGACGACCCCGAGGGGCGCCCGACATTGACCGACTATCTGCCCCGCACCAAGGAACGGCTCTTCCACGTAGGCCGTCTCGACACCGAGACCGAGGGGCTGATCGTCCTGACCAACGACGGCGATTTCGCCCACCGGCTGGCGCATCCGAGCTACGAGGTTCCCAAGACCTACCATGTGCAGGCGGTCGGCGTGATGGACAACCGCACCATCAAGAGGCTGGAGAAGGGCGTCACGCTGGAGGACGGTCCAGTCAAGCCGGACAAGGTGAAGCTGATCTCCAGGAGCCAGAACAAGACGCTGCTTGAGATCACGTTGCATGAGGGCCGCAACCGGATCGTGCGCCGGATGATGGAGGCGGTGGGACATCCCGTTGACAGGCTCGCCCGCACCCGTATCGGTCCGATCCGGCTCGGCGTGCTGCCCGTCGGTGAGACACGGGAACTGTCCCGCGAGGAGTTGGGAGCCCTGCTCGACCTGGTCCGGATGTGAGTCCCTTGGGATGCTGGGCTAACATTTCGGGCGTGACTTCATCGACCCGTTCATTCAGACGTGCCCTCTTCGGCGGCGCCCTGGCCGCCGTGCTCACGTTGACCGCGTGCGGCGGGGACCAGACCGCAAGCCCGGACGACACGTCGTCGCCCAGCGCGAGCGCAGTCGCGTCGGCCAGCCCCAGCGCCAGCCCTTCCCCGACGGCGACCGTGTCGCCGTCTGCGGACCTGAGCGCCGTAACCGTCAGCGATGAGGACATCCCCGTGATCACGGTGGAGGCACCGTGGGGGATCGTCTCCACTCAGACGAAGGTGCTCCGCGAGGGCACGGGTACCCAGAAGGTCGGTGACGACGCCACCGTCAGCATCAACTACGTCGGCGTCAACGGCCGCACAGGTGAGATCTTCGACAGCTCGTTCGAGCGCGGTGAACCGACGTCGTTCCCACTCGGCAGCGTCATCACCGGGTTCAAGGTGGGGCTTGTCGGGCAGAGCGTCGGCTCGCGTGTGCTGATCGGGATGCCCAGCGAGGACGGCTATCCCGAGGGGTCACAGGACGGCAGCATCCTGCCGGGCGACTCGCTGATCTTCGTCGTCGACATCATCTCGTCCAGCTTCGACGAAGCCACCGGTGAGGCGGTCACCCCGGCAGCAGGCCTCCCCACCGTCACCATGACGGACGGCAAACCGGAAATCACGATCCCGGCCGGGGCGACCGCTCCCACCGAGCTCCAGATCCAGCCCCTGATCAAGGGGTCCGGGGTAGCGGTCGCCGCCGACTCCACGATCACCGTCAAGTACCGCAGCTGGAACTTCGCCGATGGCAGCCTCTACGAGGACTCGTGGGAGTCGCAGTCCGGTGAACTCGCCAACCTGATCACCGGTTGGCAGGAGGGCCTGGTCGGCCAGACCGCAGGCTCACGGGTGCTCCTGGTCGTGCCCCCGGCGAAGGCTTACCCGGACGGTCGCCCCAGCGCCACACCAGCCCTGGCTGCGGGCCAGACGCTGGTCTATGTGCTCGACATCCTGGACGTGACGGCGCCGTCGGCGTCCTGAACCAGTTCACCGTCCACGTAGGTGGCCCCTGAGAAGAAGCGCTGATCGCCCGGCATGGCGGCCAGCGCTTCTTCCGTGTTCCGGCACGGGCCGAGACCCAATGAGTCGGCCAGGAGCGCGAAGATGCCTTCCGACGCCGAACCGACGTCTCGCAGGGTGACGGCGCCGTCCCGCTTCGCCAACCGTGCGCCGTCCCCGCCGATGACCAGGCCGACGTGGGCATAGCTGGCGGGGGTGCCGCCGAGCCGGGTCGTCAACCAGGCCTGGCGTGGCGCGGAACTGAGCAGGTCTGAACCGCGCGTGATGTGGCTCACCCCCATATCGACATCGTCGACGACCGTGGCGAGGTTGTAGGCGAACTGCCCGTCGCCGCGCACCAGGACGAAGTCGTCGACCTGCCCGGTAACCTCACCCGCGAACGCGTCGGAGACGGTGGACACCGCTCCTCCCGCGTCCACACGGATGGCCGGTGGCCGTTGTTCACGTTTGCGCGCGCGTTCTGCGGCGGTCAGGTCGCGGCAGGTGCCGGCGTAGGCACGGTACCCGTCATGGGGTGCCGAGGCGGCCTCGGCGATCTCCCGTCTGGTGCAGAAGCACTCATAGGTCGGCAGCGTCGCCACCGCATCCCGGTAGAGGTCCAACCTCTCCGACTGCCTGACGGCATCCCCGTCCCAGAGCAGGCCGAGACGCAACAGATCGTTCAACTGGCGCTCCTCGACTCCTCTGCCCGCGCGGACCCGTTCCCGGTCGAGATCCTCGACCCGCATCAGCCACCGACCGCCCGCGTGCCGCGTCAGCAACCAGCCCGCCAGTGCGGTGCGCAGATTTCCCAGATGAAGATCCGAGGTCGGGCTGGGGGCGTATCGGTCGACGAACGGCATGCCCCAATGATGCCCGGTGCCCCAGATCACGCCCCGGGGATCGGATCGAGTAGCCTGACGCCATGACGCAGAGGAAGTCCGAACGGCTGGTAAATCTGCTGATCGCGTTGCTCAGCACGCGGCGATTCCTCACAAGGCATGAGTTGCGGCGGATCGTGGAGGGCTACCGCGACTCGGCCGACGCTGCCTTCGAGCGTCAGTTCGAGCGTGACAAGGAGGAACTTCGCGCGCTGGGGATCGAGGTGGAGACCGGATCAAACGATCGCTTCTTCGAGGACGAGGAGGGGTACCGGATAAACCGCGCCGACTTCGAACTGCCCGAGATCGCATTCACCTCCGCCGAACTCTCCGCCTTGGCCCTTGCCGGGCAGGTGTGGCAGGACAGCGTCGCGGCCGACCACACGGCCCAGGCGTTCGAAGCGCTCAAAGCGGGGGGAGCCGCCCCGGATCCGTCGCTGGTGCCGACCGTCCGCCCACAGGTCAGCGTGAGTGAACCTGACTTCGACGTGCTCTACGACGCCGTCGTGCGCCGTGTCGAGGTCGAGTTCGGCTACGGGGGTGAGACTCGCAGGTTGCAACCGTGGCAGCTGCTGCAGCGCCGCGGAAGGTGGTATGTGTTCGGGCTCGACCTGGAACGGCAGGCAGATCGCTTCTTCAAACTAACCAGGTTCACCGCTCCCGCCAAACAGCGGGGGAAGGCGGGTGCCTACCAGGTCCCAGCTGATGCCAACATGCTTGCTCAACGGCTGGAACCGGTCAACGACGCGGTCGCGGTGGTTGCCCTGCGCACCGGGATCGCCCACAACTTCGGTGAAACGGAACCGGTCGAGTGGGATGGCGTCGTCCCCGATGGTCTCGCCGTCTACCGCGTCGGGCTCGCGACCGCGGCGGCGATCGTCACGGAGGTCGCGGCAGCCGGCCCCGATGCGATCCTCCTGGCACCAGAAGACCTGCGGGCACAGGTCGTCGAGCACCTGAGGGGGGTGGCGTCGTGAGGTCGGGAACTCAGCTGACCAGGCTGCTCCGACTGGTGCCGTTCCTGTCGACCCGCCCCGGCGTCGAGGTGTCGTCCGTGGCGAAGGCGTTCGGGGTCACCGAAGCGCAGATCATCCGCGACCTGGAGGTGCTTCAGTTCTGCGGGCTGCCAGGTGGATATGTCGACGACCTTTTCGACGTCGACCTGGAGTCGGTGCGAGACGAGGGCAGGATCGACTTCCGCAATGCCGAGGTGCTCAGTCGGCCCCTCAGGTTGCGCCCAGAGGAAGCGGCCAGCCTGTTGGCCGCGCTGCGCCTTGTCGTCGACCTGGCGGGCGATTCAGATGCAGCCTCCAGCGCATACGCCAAACTCAGCGCGGCGGTCGGCAGCGGCAACGAGCGGCTCAAGGTGAGTGTCGTACCCAGCGACCCTGGCCACCGCGCGGCGCTCACCGAGGCCATGTCAGGGTCGGTTGTCGTGCGGCTGACCTACCACCGCCCGGGAACGGACGGGGAGTCGAACGCCGACGTCGAGCCCGTCAGGCTGAGGCTCGTCGACGGCTACTCGTACCTCGACGCCTGGAGCAGACCGCGGCAGGCCTGGCGCAGCTACCGGCTCGACCGGATAACGGCCGTGACCCCACTGGAGGAGACGTTCACCACGAGAGGGGACCCTCCGACAGGGTGGTTCGACGATGTCGCCGAGCAGCTCACCATCACCGTCAGGCGTGAAGCTGGCTGGGTCGCCGAATACTATCCGACGACCCACGTCGAGGCCGAAGGTGGCAATCTGAGCGTCACCTTCCCAGTAGCTTCGCGGGAGTGGACGGTCGCTCTCCTGCTCCGGCTCGGTGACGCTGTCGTCGCCGTCTCGGATCCCGAGGTTGCAGAGGCGGCGAGGGCGCGCGCCGACGAGGCCCTTTTCAACTACCAACCCGCGGTGGAGTAGCATCGCCGGGGTGATCTGGATCGTGGTGTTCGGCGTCCTGGCCTTTGCCGGGGGAATCGTCGCCGTCTTGTATGCATCGTCGCTGACCCACAAGGTCAGCGACATCCGACACGAGGTCGGCATCGCCAGGGAGCGTGTCGGCCGGATCGGGGCGCTGCTGGGAGGCGTCGAGCTACCTTCCAGCAAACGCGGATAGACTTAGGAAAGACCGGGCGGGGGCTTTGACGCCGCTGCAGACGAAAGGGAAAGACCATGCCACTTGGTGGTTGGGAACTGGCGATCGTGATCGTCGTGGCGCTGCTGCTGTTCGGGGGCTCGCGCCTGGCAGGCGTCGGGAAGGGCGTCGGCCGCTCCATCCGCGAGTTCAAGGAAGAGGTCAAGGGGGTCGAGGGCGATACCAAGCCCGCCCCGACCGAGGTCGTCGAGGCTGAGATCGTTCAGCCCGAGATTGATCGCAACAAGCCCGAGAGCTGATTTCGTTGAGCGTCGCGACAACCGACCCGGCAGAGAAACCTCGCCGGTTCGGTTGGCTGCGCCCACCAAAGGGCGGCCCCGACGGGACCATGTCGCTCTTCGACCATCTGCGGGAGCTGCGCTACCGGGTGACGGTGGCGGCCATCGGCATCATCGTGGGCGCGATCGTCTCCGCGATGTTCTACCAGCAGTTGGTCACGTTCGTGCTCGCGCCATGGGCGAGAGCACGGCGGGCGCTGGAGGAGAACCTCGGCGCCCAGACCATGATCGCCAACAACGGCGTCACCCAGGCATTCACCGTCGCCGTGGTCCTGTGTGTCGTCGGAGGCATCTTCTTCTCCGCCCCGGTGTGGTTGTGGCAGATCTGGGCCTTCGTCGCGCCCGGCCTCGTGTCCAAGGAGAAGAAGTACTCACTCATCTTCGTAGGCGTTTCACTTCCCCTGTTCTTCGCCGGATGCGCGCTCGGCTACATCGTGTGGCCCAAGGGGATCGAGGTGCTCCTGAGCTTCACCCCGGAGAACCAGGGCATCACCAACATCCTCGACGTAGCCAACTTCATGCAGATGGAGATCAAGGTGATGCTCGTCTTCGGACTGAGCTTCCTTCTCCCGGTCGTGGTGGTCGGCCTCAACATGGCCGGCGTCCTGCGCGGATACCAACTCAAGAAGGCCCGGAAGTTCGTGGTATTCGGCTCAGTTGTGCTCTCCGCCGTTGCGACCCCCACCACCGATCCGTTCTCGATGCTCGCGCTGGCCGTGCCGATCACCGGCATGTTCCTCATCGCCGAGGTGATCTGCGTCGTCTGGGACAAGAAGCGCGGCATCACCGAAGAACAGGCCGCAGAGTTCGTCATCGACCTCGACGACGGCAAGTGAGCAGGGAACTCGCGAAGCGACGCCTGATCAGCGTCGTTTGTAACGAACGCTCGGGCGGCGGCAAGGCGGGCCGTGCCCTTCCGAAGGTCGCCGCGAGGTTGCACGAGGCCGTCCCCGACGCAGAGATGCATGTGGTCACCTCCACCTCTTTCGAGGCGGCTAGAGACCTGACCCGCTCGGTTGCGATAACGGCACAGCCCGGCGATGTGGTGGCCGTGATGGGCGGTGACGGCATGGCGCACCTCGGAGTCAACGCCTGCGCAGGAACAGACGCCACCCTGGCCGTCATCCCTGCGGGCACCGGCAACGACCTCGCGCGCGGCGCCGGAATCCCCGGCTCGGTGACGGAGGCCGTCGAGGCTCTCATCCGTGGCAAATCGCGACGCATCGACCTGTCGAGGCTCACCACCCCGAGCGGCACCTGCTATGTGGGGGCGGTCGTGTCGAGCGGATACGACGCCCGTGTCAACCGGGCGACAAACGACATCCGGTTGCGGTTGGGGGCACTCAGCTACGGCTACATCGCGCTCCGCGAGCTTGCTGCCTTCTCCCCGCTGCACTACCGGCTCACCATCGACGGGGTCGAACGCGAGGTGAGCGCGATGATGGTTGCGATCGCGAACACCGGCCTGTTCGGTGGAGGGATGCGCATAGCCCCTGACGCCGATCCGGCCGATGGATTGCTCGATGTGACGATCATCCACGAGGCTTCCCGTCGCAAACTTCTCCGCCTGCTCCCATCGGTCTACACCGGCAAGTTCATCACCAACCCGGTGGTCGAACGGTTGCGGGCCAAGGTCGTCCGGTTCGACGGTGACGACATGTTTGTGATGGGTGACGGTGAGGAACTGGGCGCGGTGCCTGCCACCGTCGCCATCGAGCCCGGTGTCCTCAACCTGATCGTCGGGTAGTTTGGGGCTGTGACCGAGGCCCTTCCGGAAGAACTGCGCGAGTTCGCCTCGCTCTACCCCTATGAGCTCGACGACTATCAGATCGCGGCGTGTCATGCGCTGAGCGGGGGCAACGGGGTGCTGGTCGCCGCACCAACCGGGGCGGGGAAGACCGTGGTCGGGGAGTTCGCCGTCCATCTGGCCGTGGCTGCTTCCCGCAAGTGCTTCTACACAACGCCGATCAAGGCGCTCTCCAACCAGAAGTACAACGATCTGGTCGACCGCTACGGCGCAGACCGGGTCGGCCTGCTGACCGGAGACTCATCGATCAACTCCGAGGCTCAGATCGTGGTGATGACCACCGAGGTGCTGCGCAACATGATCTACGCAGGATCGCCGACGCTGAACAACCTCGGGTTCGTGGTGCTGGACGAGGTGCACTACCTCGCAGACAGGTTCCGTGGAGCTGTCTGGGAGGAGGTCATCTTGTCCCTGGCCGAATCGGTCCAGATCGTCGCGCTGTCTGCCACGGTGAGCAACGTCGAGGACTTCGGCGACTGGCTGAGCACCGTGCGGGGACGGTTCGAGGTGGTCGTCTCCGAACGTCGACCGGTGCCCCTGTTCCAACACGTTCTCGTAGGCCGGAAGCTGGTCGACCTGTTCGAGGGCGTCGCACCGACCGCGCGGGAACTGCCGTCGGAGCGCGCCGCGAAGGTCAACAGCGAACTTCTGCGGGTCAGCCGCAATGAGGCGACCCGGGTACGCGACGATTCGCGTAGCCCGCGAGGTCGATCCGGCAGGGGTAGGCAGCAGCACGGCCGCGGATCGGGCCAGTATGGCGGCGCGACACACCCGAGATTCGCCGGTCGGCCCACCAGCAGGGCGGAGGTCGCGATCGTCCTCGAGCGGGCCTCGCTACTGCCAGCGATCTACTTCATCTTCTCCCGGATCGGCTGCGACTCGGCGGTTAGGCAACTGGAGGGCGTGACACTCACCAACAGAGAAGAGGCGGAACTGCTCGGCCGGATCGCCGACCGTCACGTCGCCGGGTTGGGCGGGGCGGACCTTGCGGCGCTGGACTTCGAGCGCTTCCGAGACTCGCTGATGGGAGGGGTGGCAGCCCACCATGCAGGCCAACTGCCCGCATTCAAGGCCATCATCGAAGAGGGCTTCGTGACCGGCGCGCTGAAGCTCGTGTTCGCCACCGAGACGCTGGCCCTCGGAATAAACATGCCCGCCAGGACCGTGGTGCTCGAAAAGCTCGTCAAGTACAACGGCGAGGCGCACGTCGACATCACGCCAGGGGAATACACCCAGTTGACCGGACGGGCCGGTCGCCGTGGCATCGACGTGGAGGGGCACGCGGTCGTCGCATGGCAGGCAGGCATGGATCCACGGGCAGTGGCTGGGCTGGCATCCCGGCGGACGTACCCGCTGCGCTCCAGCTTCGCGCCCACTTACAACATGGCGGTAAACCTCATGGCCACCCTCGGGCCCACGAGGGCCAGGGATCTCCTTGAACAGTCCTTCGCGCAGTTCCAGACCGACAAGTCCGTGGTCAAGGCGTCACGCACCGAACGGACGCTGCAAGTCGACCTGGCGGCGGCCAGGGAGTCGCTCGAGTGTCACCTCGGCGACGCCCTCGGCTACGCGCGGCTGCGCGATGAGATCACGCGTCTGGAGTCGGAGTCATCTCGTGCCAGGAGGGCCGAACGGGCCGACCAGCTTGAAAGCTCCATCACCGCTCTGATGATCGGCGACATCGTACACGTCCCGCGGCAGGGCTGGTCAGTCGTGCTCCGCGTCGGGCAGAAGCAGCGCGGTGGGCAACCGTGGGCTCAAGTGATCTCGGCCGACCATACGGTGCTCAAGCTAGAGCCGCACGATCTGCGGGGGCCTCTGGCGTCGGTGGGTCGCGTCCGGGTACCTCGCGACTTCTCCCTTCGGGACCGCAGATCGAGGCGTGCGGTGCTCGTGGCCATGTCGGACAAGCTCAAGCAGACCGATGCGCAGGTCCCCGACACGGCGTTCCCCAGTGACGATGCGGTCGCCGGACGGATCGCGGAATTGCGCGCCGAACTCAGAGCGCACCCGGTTCACGCCTGTCCAGACCGCGAGTCCCACGCGGTTGAGGCGGCAAGGATCATCCGGTTGGAACGGGAGGCGCGGCGACTCACGGCCGAGACGACCGGGCGGGCCAATTCGCTGGCCGTCCAATTCGACCGGGTCTGCGCGGTGCTGGCCGACCTCGGCTACCTCGACGGGGACGAGTTGACAGATGCAGGGAGGATGCTGCGCCGGATCTACAACGAGTTGGACCTGGTGGCAGCCGAGTGCGTCAGACGAGACGTGTTCGCGGACCTCGATCCGGCGCAACTCGCCGCGGTGCTCTCGACGCTCGTCTACGAATCCAGACCCAGCCGTGACTCCTCGCATCCGCGGATGCCCGATGCGGCGTCTGAGCGGGCACAGTCCGAGCTGCGGATGGTTTGGCGTGAGGTCGGCCAACTCGAACGCACCCACAGGCGGGATCGTGGGCGCGAACCCGACATCGGTTTCGCGGAGGCTGCCTGGCGCTGGTCCAACGGGCAGGACCTGGCCAAGGTGCTGGCGACCACAGGACTGGCCGCGGGTGACTTCGTGCGCTGGGTCCGTCAGGTGATCGACCTGGCGGGGCAGTTGGCCACCGCGGTGGGGCCGGGCGACCTGCGGCGCACGTGTCACCTCTCGGCCGATTCGATGCGTCGCGGCGTGGTGGCCGCCGACATGAGTGAGGACTGACCGGTAGCCTGACCACATGTCAGTTGCCCTGCGGGTGATCCCCTGCCTCGACGTCCACGACGGCCGCGTCGTCAAGGGCGTGAACTTCACGAACCTGCGTGACGCCGGAGACCCGGTCGAGCTTGCGGCCAGGTATTCGGCCGACGGAGCCGATGAACTCACGTTCCTCGACATCTCGGCCTCGTCCGAAGGCCGCGCCACCACGCGAGAGATGGTTGCCCGCTGCGCCGAGAGCGTCTTCATCCCACTCACCGTCGGGGGTGGGGTCCGCAGTGTGGAGGACGTCGACCTGCTGCTGCGCTCCGGCGCCGACAAGGTCGGCATCAACACGGGGGCGCTGGCCAATCCGGATGTGATCAATGAGATCGCGGCGCGTTTCGGCAACCAGGTCCTTGTCCTGTCGCTGGATGCACGGCGCGAGGAGCACATGCCGTCGGGGTTCGGGGTGACCACGCACGGCGGGCGCCGCTCGGCGGGCATCGACGCCGTCGCCTGGGTGAGGGAGGCGTGCGAGCGTGGGGTCGGCGAGGTTCTGCTCAACTCCATGGACGCCGACGGCACAACCGACGGGTTCGACATCGAGATGACCCGAGCGGTGCGGGAGGTGGTCGACGTGCCGCTGATCGCATCCGGTGGTGCCGGGACCGTCGAGCACTTCGTGGAGGCCGCCAGGGCCGGCGCCGATGCGCTGTTGGCGGCCAGCGTGTTCCACTACGGCACCTTGACCATCGCCGAGGTCAAGGCCGGGCTCGCGGCGGCTGGTTTCGAAGTGCGTGACTGAACAACTGGAAGGGAAACTCATGGATTGTCTGTTCTGCAGCATCATCGCGGGGGATATCCCGTCGCTCAAGGTCTACGAGGACGACGTCGCCTACGCCCTCCTGGACATCAATCCTTGGCAGGTGGGACACACGTTGGTGGTTCCGAAGCGGCACTCGACCGACATCCTTGAAGACGACGATGTGCTCGCCGAGATCGCCCCGACAATCGCGCAAGTTGGTCGGCTCCTGAAGGAGCGACTTGGGGCCGACGCGTGCAACGTGGTCGCCAACGCCGGTGCGGTTGCCGGGCAGGAGGTGTTCCACACGCACGTGCACGTGCTGCCCCGGTATGCGGACCGGCCGGGGATGGTGAACTTGAAGTCGCCGGTGGATGAGGAGCTCGCGGAGACACATTCCCGGATTGTTCCTAGCTAGCGGCTCAACCGGCGGTTGGTTGAGCCGCTCCGGAGGAGGGCTAGCCTGCGCGTGGTCGTCACCATCTGGCGCAGGGTGCAGGACCTGGCCCCAGGTTCCTGCACATGGTCATGGTGGTTTCGTCACGCCTCGTTCGTTCCTCACGAGGCGGCTCAACCGACGTCGAGGCGGCTCAACCGGAGCTGGTGCATGGTAGCGGTTACCTTTCCTGAGTTAACGGGACCCCCTGGGTTAGGGTGGCCTAAGCCCAATACCGTTCAGTTAAGGTCGCAGCGGTGTAGTTTGGTGGTATGCCGCGTGTTGGATGGAAGAAGCCAGAGACCGAGCGTCGCCTCTCTGACCTGGTCTCGGTCGGGGTGCTGACGCGGGTGTTCCCGCCCGAGCTGGTCGATGAGGTGATTGCCGATGTTGGCCGGACCGAGCAGCGGCATCGTTCGTTGCCGGCTCGGGTGATGGCCTACTTCGCGATCGGGATGGCGCTGTACTCCGAGGGCTCGTACGAGGACGTGCTGGCGCAGTTGACCGACGGGCTCTCGTGGGCCTCGGGATGGAGCGAGACATACGTGCCGCCGAGCAAGTCGGCGATCTT
>NZ_FQZG01000076.1 GCF_900141915.1 Tessaracoccus bendigoensis DSM 12906
CGGCTCAACCGGCGCGGGGCCCGGCTCAACCGGCGCGGGGCCCGGCTCAACCGGCGCGGGGCCCGGCTCAACCGGCGCGGGGCCCGGCTCAACCGTCGCACCGACCCGCCTCGACCGTCACCCGGCCCGGCTCGACCGTCGCGCCGACCCGGCTCGACCGACGTGCCGAACCCGCCGTCAGAAGTCGAAGTCGAAGTCCGAGATGAAGTCCCCGACGCCCTCGACGAACCCACCGATCCCCTCAGCCACGTCGCCCAAACCGCCCACCACGTCACCCAGGTCGAACAAACCGTCAAAACCGCCGTCGGCGAACATCGCCAGGTTGAAACCGATGTCGCTCGTAAGGTCCATCCAGATGAGCGAGTCGAGGATGTCCGGGCCACCGCTCAACTCGCTCGCCTGCGCGACCTCGCCGAACACCTTCGCCCAATGGTCGGCCACCCCGAACACCAGCGCGTACGGCAGGTAGCGACTGAAGATGCCGGCCGCCTCCTCAAAGCTGAACTGGTCGGCCTCGGCCGTCGCCAGGTACTTCTTGAACCCGAGCGACTGGACCATCGCCGCAGTCCCGAGCGCGGTCCGCGGCACCCGACGCTTCAACCGGCGGCTCGCGAACACCGCCCCGGCAACCAGGATCCCCGCCGAGAGCACCGTCCAGATCGACAACGACGACGCGAACATCAGCAGGCAGTAGCCGATCAGCGCGACGACGCCCAAGACCCCGAGACACCCCGCCGACGTCGACCGCGGGTCCTTCTCGTACCATCCGTTCGTGACGGTCTGGGCGTACAGCCGGTTCTGCAGGTCGCGAAGGTCGGCACCCCGGAACCGCGTCCAGTCGCTCATCAGAACGCCCTCGGATGGTTCCCCGATGGAGAACAGCGACCCAAGCAGCTGATCCTCGAACGGATCGAGCCGGTCGTCCGCCGGGCGCGGCTCGACCGCCGTGACCAACCAGTCCCTCGACTTCTTCTTCGGGTCGTTCTGCCGCGACGCGTCGACGTCGACGGCCTCGATTTGCACCCAGCCACGGACGGCCAGGTCGACGACGGTGGCGGTGATGTCTCGCATCTCGGCCTCGCCGTCCACGATCGTGCCGACCAGGCCCGGCCTCAGCCCCCGGGGCGGGGAGAACGCGACGGCGACCTCACCGGAATACTCCCTGCCGGGCTGCACCTTCGCCACCGGCGCGCTCTGCCCGAGCGGAGGCATCAGACCAGGGGTGAGGCCGACGAAGATGCGGTCGTGGAAGAACCGGTTGGCGACCGCGCCAACCGCGAACAACACGACGGCCACGAGGATCGCGATGGTGAGGAAGCCGATGTCAATGGTCGCCATGCGAACCATTGTGCACTGTCGGGGATAACGGGGGCGGGGGCCGACAGCCTGCGCTACCCGACGACCCTGGCCTTCGCGTCGGCCAGCCGCTGCGTGTAGTCGGGCAGGAATGCGTCGGCCACGACCGACTCGAGCGCCGCCTCCAAGTTCCAGAGGACGCGCTGCTCGGCATCGTCGTGGGGCAGGTCTTCTGCCTCATCGTGCATGTGCAGCCAGTGGAGCAGCACAAGTGCCTCGTCAGCGGTGAGCGAGATGTTGGTCATCGAGTGATCTTCCTGCGGGTCGCGCCGTCCGGGCAGCACCACAGCCTATCCGTGGATGAGGCCGCAACCGTGGTTGCGGTTATATGTGATTCGAATTACGCTTGCATCGGTAAGGAGATGACCCTGATGAAGCTGGATACATCGCGCGGACGAGTCATGGCCAACGACCGGGAGGTTGAGTTGGCTGCTCAGGTGCTCGCTGAGCTGTCATGTCCAGACGGGAGCCTGGCCGTATCCCGAAACCATGAGGTTTCAGAGGTGCCCGAAGAGATCGGGCGACTCCTTCAACATGTACTCGACGTCTTGGCGCGTGGTGGAACGGTCACGGTTGGAAGCATGCCTGCCGTCCTGACGACGACGACCGCTGCCGGGATACTGGGGATCTCGCGCCCGACACTGATGAAGCTGATCGACAAGGGGGAAATCCCGTCCCACAAGGTGGGATCGCACACGCGACTCAAGGCGGTTGATGTCTACTCGGCGCTGCGGGCGCGCCGCGAACGTGAGCGAGCCGCCTTCGCGGAGCTGATGGAATTGGATTACGACAGTTGAGCGCCCGACTCCGACGCGGTGCTTAGCGGACGATGTCGTAGCGGGCGAGCTTCGCCTTGTCAGCCCTGCTGCTTGAGCCCTGCAGCGCCAACAACTCGGCGTAGATCCCTCCAGTGGTGGCCAACTCCTCGGGGGTGCCCACCTCGTCGACCCGACCTTCGCGCAGCGTCACGATCCGGTCGACCGTCGAGATGGTCGACAACCGGTGCGCGATGATGATCGTCGTGCGGCCCTCCATCAACTCGTCGAGCCCTGCCTGCACCGCCCGCTCGGCCTTGGTGTCGAGGGAACTGGTGGCCTCGTCGAGGATCAGGATCGGCGCATCCTTCAGTAGCGCGCGCGCCACGGACAGCCGCTGTTTCTGCCCACCCGAGAGCTTGATGCCGCGCTCCCCGATCTCGGTGTCGAACCCGTCCTTCAGCCGTTTGATGAACCCGAGGGCGTTGGCGCGCCGCGCCGCCGTCTCGAGCTGTTCGTCGGTGACCGACTTGATCCCGTAGGCGATGTTCTCGCGGATGGTGCCGCTGAACAGGCTGGCGTCCTGGAACACGACGCCGACCTCGCGGCGCAGCAATTCCGACGGCACGTCCCGCACCGACTGGCCGTGTACCTCGACGGTGCCCGCCGTGGCCGGATACAGCTTCATCAGCAGGTTCACCAACGTCGTCTTGCCGCCCCCGGACTCGCCGACGAAGGCCACGCGTTCGCCCTTGTCGATCGCGAGGCTGATGTCCTTCAGGACGAGTTCGGTTGTGTCGCCATAGCCGAAGCTGACGCCGTCGAACGAGATGACGGGATTGTCGTCGCACCACTCGACGGTGGGCTGCTCGGCCCCCGATTCGGCCAGGTAGAGCGGGTTGTTCGGTTCGTCCAGCTCGGCCATCACCTTGAAGAACTCGTCGCTGCCCGCGATCGCGCGTTGCGTGGTATCGACCAGGTAGCTCATGCCCGTGACCGGCTGTTTGGCCATGTTCACCAGCTGGATCATCAGCACCATCACCCCGACGGTGAAGGCCCCCTGCGCCGTCTGCACGAAGAGGATCGCGTAGATCGCGAAGAAGACGACGTCCAGGACGGCGCGCCGCAGCGTGTCCATCCGGTGCCAGTACCCGGACTGCTTGACGGTGAGCCCGACGGCGTCGTCGAAGTGGCCGCTGAACCGGGCCAGCTCGCCACGTTCGGTGACGAACGACTTCACGACGCGCATCTGGCCTACGACCTCGGCGAACCTGCCGCCCGCGATGTCGTAGTGGTCGTTCTTGGCGTGCTCCCACACCAGCCACTTCTTCGACGTGAGCGCCGTCAACCACACAAACGTCGGGTAGATGACGATCAGGAGCACCGCCAGCCATGGCGAGTAGACCAGCGAGATCACCAGGATGGCGAAGACGGTGATCAGCATGGGGAAGAAGCTGTTGGAGAACATCTGGAGGAAGTCGGTGATCGAGGTGATCGACCGGTTCAGGCGGGAGATGATCGTGCCGGTGAGTTCGTTGTCGTAGTACCGCTGAGGCAGCCGAAGCAGCTTGTCGAAGTAGCGCCGCGACAGGATCGCCCGTAGCCGGACGGCCATCTGGTCCCCCAGGTAGCCGGTGGCGTTCGTCATCACCGAGTTGGCCAACGAGAGCCCAAGAAGGGCCGCCGCCAGCCAGACCAGCGTCGAGATCGACCCTCCGTTTCCCCCGACGATGCTGACGACGACGTCGGTCGCGCGGGCGATGACGAACGGGATCAGCAGCGCGGTTGCCGCGATGGCGACGGCCCCGACGATGATCCCGAGATAGAACCGCCACAGCTGCCTGGCGGTGCCGAGAATCCTGATTATGCTCCGCATCTGAAATTCCTCCCCGGGTAACTCTAGCCGTCTGCTTGGCCGAACCTGCCGACGCGTTGGCTGCCGATCCAGCTTCAACCGGCCCCAGACACACGAGGCGCCGTGGACCCCGAAAGGTTCACGGCGCCCGGCCGTCAAGTGATGGTTCAGCCGTTCCTGAACATCACGATGTTGTTGAATACCCACTTGTTCGATTGCGAGAACGTGTATCCGCCGCCAGGCTTCGCCGTGGCCGCGAAGACGGTCGTCCACGTGTACGAACGGCAACCGCCGCGACCGGTCTTAGCCGTGTCGCACTCGGTGTACCAGTTGCGACCGTCCGAGGCGGTCCAGGCCCCCGTGTGGCCCAGCGGGTTGTTCGCCCACTGCGCCCTGGTCATGTAGGGCAGGTAGGTCAGGTTGTTGAACGCCCAACCCTTCCTCACCTGGAATCCGCTCGACGTGCGGATCACGACGCTGGCCCAGATGTCGGCACGGCACCTCGTGGTCTGCGAGTACGACTGACAGGTGGTGCTCCACTGCCTTCCGTCGATGGTATGCAGCCCAGGCAGCGTGTACGGGGCCGACGGAGTGAACCCGGGCGGCGTCGGGGTGGGCGTCGGCGTCGGGGTAGGCGTCGGCGTCGGGGTAGGCGTCGGCGTTGCCGTCGGGGTTGGCGTCGGCGTCGGCTCAGGACCGACGAACGGCACCACGATGAACTCGGTCAACGCCACCTCGCCTGGCGAAAGGACGACACGGGCCGCGGTCACCGCACCCCGGACGTGCCCCTCGAACCACTGCCCGGAGGCGTCGCCGACCTTGACCCAATCACCGTCGACCTTGGCCTGGACCTCGCCGACGGCCGTGCCGAGCAGCCGGATCGTGGCGTCGGTCTGAGGCTCCGCCAACGTGCGGGTCACCGTGTCTCCGGCAACTGCCGTGCCGGTCAGGTCGGTCAGCAACGCTGCGTCGAACGCGGATGCGACGCTCGCGCCGTCGACGGTGGTCGCGACCTGGGCATCCGGGCCGAACACCCGGAACTCCCGAATCTTGACCCACTGACCGCCGGGGTTCGACGCCGTGGCGCGCAGCCGGACGTAGCGGGCCTGCGCACCCTCGGGGGCTCCCGCCGTGATCAGCGGCGAGTCGTCGAACTGGCCCAGCGAGGTCCACGCCTGACCGTCGGACGAGTACTCGAGTTCGGCGCGGTAGAACATGTCGGCACGGATCTCGTCACCGTCGGACTGGTGGACGGCGACTCCTCCGATGGGTTGCACCGACCCGAGGTCGACGGCAACGTAGTCGCCTGCCTGGGGCGCGGTGTTGGACCACCAGAGTGTGGACAGATCCCCGTCGACGATGCGGTCGATGGAGTTGGTCTGCCACTGCCCGAGCCGATCGCTCCTGGAACCGGTCGCAGGCAGCGGCACGGAGGTGATGGCCTCAGCACCTAGCTCTTCGAGGTAGGTCGAGTAGGCGCGGGTCAGGAAGGAGTCGAAGCGGCCGTCGCCGACCTTGGGCACATACTTGACCGGGTTCCCGGTCGGGTTCTCAAGCCCGGAGATCCGTTTGTTCGTGGTCGCCGCGGTGCGCAGGTCGCGCGATTCGAGGGCCGCAGCAGCCGCTGCAGGGCGGTCACCATCGACCTTTTCGAGCGCCGTGATTGCATTCTCGAGCGCCCCCGCCCATTCAGAAGCCGCCTCCAGCCACGGGAGGGTGTCGTCGTAGAACCCCTCCACGGCCATGGATTCCAAGGTATCGGGAAGGTCGACGATGATGGCGAGCCGGTCTCGGAGCGCCTGGGCGCCCGCTTCGTCGCCGCTTTCGTACGCGGCCCAGAACGCGGCGATGTCCGCGCCCAGTTCGGGGGCCTGCTCAGAGGTCGGCCGGTAGGGGCGCCAATCCTGGTTCAGGTCGACGAACACGTCGAGGGCCTCACGGACGACGGGGTCGTCGCCCGCCAGTTCATCGAGGATGCGCACCAGAGAGGCTTCGGGCTGGTAGGCCGGGCCGTTCCAGGTGTAATCGGCGTAGCCCGCCAGCGCGATCATCGACGCGTAGGACTGCACCATCGGGTTCGACGTGAACCCGGCGATGAGCTGGTACAGGTCGGCGTCGCGCCCCGTCAGCGGGTTGAGGAACAGCCGGTCGGGCTGCCCGTCGTTGACGGGGAAGTTGTCCCAGATGTAGAGGTTGTCGGTGTTGTACGAGACCTTCGCGGCCGCCACCGACGCCATGGTGATCTGGTCGGAGAAGACGCCCTCGCCCGTCCACTGGATCAGGATCGAGTCGTCGGTGCTGGTGCCGAACTGCTCCTTGTAGGCGTCGGGTCCGGAGCCGGCGTAGTTGGTCGGCACCGTCTGCAGAGGCCGGAGGTCGTGCGGGTTGATGAAGCCGTCGACGATGCGGTTTAGGTAGTAGGCCTGGCCCTCGGCGAGCTTGCGGAAGCCTGGGAGCGTGAACCTTTCGAGGTCCTGCGCGCACGTCAGGTAAGGCTCGATGTCGTCGAGGGCCACGTAGAAGCTGCTCACCCCGATCTGGCGGAGCTGCTCGAACTTCGCCTCGGTCGCCTCGTAATCGGCGTCCAGCGAGTAGCAGATGTCGTTGCCAGGCGAGAGCGCGTAGACGAACTCGACGTGGTTGGCGTTGGCCTCGTCGACGAGGTCCTTCAGCTGTTCCAGCTCCTCGGCGGGGTAGAGGTCGCGCCACTGGTATCGCAGGTACGGGTCGTCCTTGGGCGTGTAGATGTAGGTGTTCATCTTGTGCGCGCCGTAGAAGTCGAGCTGGTCGAGCCTGGCCTGGTGAGACCACGGGACTCCGTAGAAGCCTTCGATCGAGCCGCGGATCGACATCAGCGGCCAGTCGCGCACCTTCGCGGCGGCCATCGTCGAGCCCTGGATCAGCTGCCCGAACGTGTCGACGGAGTAGAAGAGCCCGCGGTCAGTTTTGCCTTCGAGCAGCACCGTCGGTCGACCCGAGACGACACCGTTGGCCACCACGTAGCCCTCTTCGTTCAGGTCGGTGGCTGGCTCGACCCCGAGCTGGGCAGCCAGGGCCTGGGTTTCGGCGTCGGTGACCGAAGCGACGATGACGGTGCCCGACGCGGGGGTGGTCGTCGACCAGGTGACGGTTGCGCCGGCGGCGGCGAGCACCTGGGTCAGTTCCCGCTTGGTTGGTGCGTCCACATCGGTGTCCGCGACGACGGTGACGGGCCCTGCAAGCTGGACAGGGGCACCCTCAGCGACGATCGATTGGGGGGTGGGAAGGACCTGGGGTGGTGCCGCCTGCGCTACCTGGGCCGGTAGCGCCGACAACCCCACCACCAACGACGCGACCGCACCGATCGTGATGAGTTTTTTTCATGGACAACCTCCTCGTTGTCCCTACAGCCAACCCGGAGTCGGCGGTCTTCGCTGCAAGTTCGGGGAAACTCGTCGGACGTATTGCGCGGATAGACAGACGGGAGCCCAGAGACCTCAGGTCTCTGGGCTCCCGTAAATGGGGGCTCAGCGCTCGTTGATCGGCGCGTAGTCGCGCTGACCAGGGCCGATGTAGATCTGCCGTGGGCGGCCGATCTTGCGTCCGGGCTCCGCGTGCTGTTCACGCCACTGGGCGATCCAGCCGGGCAGACGGCCTAGCGCGAACAGCGCGGTGAAGTGCTGCGCCGGGAAGCCCATCGCCTCGTAGATCAGGCCCGTGTAGAAGTCGACGTTCGGGTACAGCTTGCGCGAGATGAAGTAGTCGTCGTTGAGCGCCGCCTCTTCGAGCTCGAGCGCCATCTCCAGCAGGTGGTTCGAGGTGCCGGAGTTGCGCAGCAACCGGTCGGCGTGGCCCTTGATGATCTTGGCGCGCGGGTCGTAGTTCTTGTAGACGCGGTGCCCGAAGCCCATCAGCTTCACGCCGGACTTCTTGTCCTTGACCTGGGCCACGAAATCCTTGATGTTGAGGCCCTCCTTCGAGATCTCGCGGAGCATCTCGAGGACGGCCTGGTTGGCGCCGCCATGCAAGGGACCCGATAGCGCATGCACGCCCGAGCTCATCGACGCGTAGATGTTGGCGTCGGCCGAACCGACGAGCCGCACCGTCGAGGTGGATGCGTTCTGCTCGTGATCGGCGTGCAGGATGAACAGCGTCTCGAACGCGCGCACCACGTCGTCGTCGATCTCGTACTCCTCCTGAGGCGTGCCGAACGACAGCCGGAGGTAGTTCTCGACGTAGCCGAGCTTGGTCTGCGGGTACAGGAACGGGGCGCCGACCGAGGACTTGTAGGCGTAGGCGGCCAGCGTCGGCATCGAGCCGAGCAGTCGGAGGCTGGCCTCCTCGATCTGCGCCTGGTCGTGTACGTCGAGGGTGTCGCGGTTGAACGAGCCGAGCGCGGTCACGCCGGCGCCGAGAACCTGCATCGGGTGGGCGCCGCGCGGGAAGGCCCGGAACAGTTCGCGCATCCGCTCGTCGAGCATCATGCGGCGCGCGATCTTGCCGTTGAAGTCGTCAAGTTGCTGCTTCGACGGCAACTCGCCGTAGATCAGGAGGTAGGCGACCTCGATGAAGGTCGCCTTCTCGGCGAGCTGCTCGATCGGGTAGCCGCGGTACTGCAGGACGCCCTTGTCACCGTCGATGAAGGTGATCGAGGAGACGCATGAAGCGGTGTTGACGAAGCCGGGGTCGAGTGTGGTGACGCCTGTCGTGGAGAGAAGCTTCCCGATGTCGAGGCCGTTGTTGCCCTGGGTCGCTTCCACCGTCGGCAGCGGTAGTTCGGCATCCCCGTACTTGAGGACTCCGCTTTCGGTCATACGATTGGCCTTTCTCTGGTGCCGGGCGACCGCCGTGGGCGCCCAGTGAGCCTGTGCTCGGCTGTACGAGACCCCACCATACCAACGCTCCGCGAAGGTCGCCCCGAGCGTTCACCCTGTCTCACTGGCTTGGACGCGGGTCGGGATGGACCGGTATAGGGGTGTGGGGGTGGGGGAGGGGCTGTGGTCGAGTGGGGCGTTGAGCACTATTCGGGGTTCGCTGGGGATTTGAACGTAAAAGTCGGTCCTTTTGGGCATCGAGTCCTGGATAGTGCTCAAGTCGTTGGGGTGGCGGGGCGGGGCGTCGGGCGGCCAGGGTCAGAGTCGGCCGACGTCGGTGGGGCTGTGGTCGCGTCGGGCGTTGAGCACTATTCGGGGTTCGTGGGGGGTTTGAACGTGAAAACAGGTCTTTGTGGGCATCGAGTCCTGGATAGTGCTCAAAGTCGGCGGGACGTGGTGTCGACGGCGGCGTCCACAGGGTGACGGCGGGACGGCGTCGGCTGGACGGCGTCTGCTGGACGTGGCGTCGGTGGGACGGGGGCGTTACAGGGGGGCTTGTCGTCGTCACCAGGGTTGTCTGGAGGTTACCAGGGGTTTGTCGTCGTCACCAGGGTTGTGTGGCGGTTACCAGGGGTATGTCTGGATACCTGCTGTATACCGCTGGTGTCGAGAGTTTTCACTGGTGTCGCAGGTCTAGCTGGACTGGGATGGACGAGTGACTGGGCCGTGGCGCGCGTCGTTGATCGTCGAGGATCGGCCAGTGGTCGGTTTGCCTTCGTCCTGCGTCGAGGATCGGCCAGTGGTCGATTTTCCTTCGTCCTGCGTCGAGAATCGGCCAGTGGTCGATTCTCCTTCGTCCTGCGTCGAGGATCGGCCAGTGGTCGATTTTCCTCCGCTCGGCGTCGAGAACCGCCCCCCAGGCACCCTCGCACCCCCACCCGACGCCGAACTACGCCAAACGGTTTTGGAGCCACGGCCCATCCGACGCCCAACGGTTCTGGAGCACCCACGGCGCCCCCATCCGACGCCCAACGGTTCTGGAGCCCCCATGACGCCCCCACCCCATGCCCACCGGTTCTGGATGCAACACGGCAACCTCATCCCCACCTTGTAGGTTTGGCCCGTGAGCAGCACGCCCGAGACGGCCATGCCGGAATCCGCCCTCGCCTCATCCGCAGCCCCGACCCGCAAGGTTCTCGCCTGGGCCATGTGGGACTGGGGTACCCAGCCATTCGCCAGCGTCATCACCACCTTCGTCTTCTCCGTCTACCTGGTGAGCAGCGCGTTCGGCGACAAGGACACGCTCACCCAGCAACTCGCCTGGGCAACCGCCGCCGGGGGAGTCTTCATCGCCCTTCTCGCCCCAGTGCTCGGGCAGGGCTCCGACCGGCGCGGACGGCGGATGTTTCACCTCCGCCGGCAGACGTGGCTGCTTGCAGTCGTCTCAGCCGCCATGTATTTCGTCGCCCCCGAACCTGGCTACTTCTGGCTCGGCGCGGTCCTGCTGGTCGGCGGCAACGTCGTCGCCGAGATCGCCAACGTCAACTACTACGCCGCGATCGACCAGGTGTCGACGTCCCGCAACGTCGGCCGGGTCAGCGGGCTCGGCTGGGGTCTCGGCTACCTTGGCGGCATCACCATCCTGCTGCTGATCATCGTCGTCCTCGGCTCCGACTTCTCCGCCGAAGACGTCCGTTTCGCGATGCTGATGTGTGGGGCGTGGACGGTGCTGTTCACCATCCCGATCTTCCTGGCGCTCAAGGACCGCAAGCCGAGCGCCCCCGTCGAGTCGCTCGGCGTCATCGGCTCGTACCGACGACTTTTCGAGTCGATCGCCGGACTCTGGCGCACCTCCCGCAACACCCTCTACTTCCTGCTCGCCTCGGCCCTGTTCCGCGACGGACTGGCAGGCGTCTTCACCTTCGGTGGAGTGCTCGCCGCGGGCACGTTCGGTTTCGAGTTCAGTGAGGTGGTGATCTTCGGGGTCGCCGCCAACGTCGTCGCCGGCCTGTCGACCATGGCGTTCGGGCTCCTCGACGACAAACTCGGGCCCAAGACCGTCATCCTGATCTCGCTGGCTTCGCTCGTGCTCCTCGGCACAGGCGTCTTCGTGTTCCACGACAGCGGAAAGTCGGCATTCTGGGTGCTTGGGCTCGCGATGTGCCTGTTCGTGGGGCCGGCGCAGTCGGCAAGCCGCAGCTTCCTCGCCCGCATGATCCCGGCCGGGATGAGCGGCGAGATCTTCGGGCTGTATGCGACGACGGGTCGCGCCGTCAGTTTCCTGTCGCCGCTCCTTTTCGGCCTCGGCATCGGGCTGGGGGCCCTGGTGCTCGGCGGCTCGGAGGCGCAGACGCAGCACTGGGGCATCCTCGGCGTGGTGCTGGTGCTCCTGGCTGGGCTTGTGGTCATCACCTTCGTCAAGGAGCCACCGCGGCACGTCGAAACCGCTGTGACGAGCTAATATGGTGGAGTGGCGACGGCACCAGCGTGAGGCGCTCGACGCCATCGCCGCCTCGCCCGACGACCGGCACTGGGTCGTCCTCCCACCCGGCGCGGGCAAGACCATGGTCGGTGTGGGTGCCGCGGCGAGGCTCGAGCGACCCGTCGTCGTGTTCGCACCCAACATCGCGATCGTTGGGCAGTGGCGTGCCGCATGGGTTGGAGCCACCGGGGAGGCCGCCACCTCTGAGCGCGACCTCCCGACCGGGTTCACCGCCCTCACCTATCAGTCGCTGGCCGTGTTCGACCCCGAATCCGACGATGCCTCCGCCAAGGCGCGGCTGCATCCGAACGGGGCGGCGCTCGTCGAACGGCTGCATGCCGCCGGGCCGATCACGCTCGTGCTCGACGAATGCCATCACCTCATGGAGGTTTGGGGCGACCTGCTCGACGAGGTCATCGCCGACCTGCCCGACGCCGTCGTCATCGCCCTGACGGCGACACCCCCGGAACTGCTCACCGCGACGCAGGCGGAACGGGTCGGGCGGTTGTTCGGGTCGATCACCTACCAGGCGGGCATTCCCGCGCTGGTCGCAGAGGGTGACCTCGCCCCGTTCGCCGAGCTGGCCTGGTTCTCGATGCCGTCGGCCCGCGAGGAGGAATGGCTCGCGGCCCGCGCCGTGCGGGCCTCGGAACTGGTCGCTGAGCTGACCCGGGTCGACGCCGTCGACCTGCCGCTGCTGACCTGGGTCGCGCTGAGCTCCTGGCGCGACCTGACCCCCGAGGTCGCCGACGCCGTCGTCCGGCTCGCGCTCGCCGGGCACCTCGACCTGCCCGACGGCGCCCACGTCGCCGAGAGACACCGCAGGGACGTCGCCCTCGCCGACTGGCTGCTGGTGGCCGACGGCTGGCTCCGGTCCCTGGCCGACGGCGGCCCCACCGATCGCGCGTTCGGGCGACGCGTCGCGGCACTGCTGCCAGGCGTCGGACATCGAATGACCAGGTATGGCATCCGGCCTGGTCAGCCGCTGGTCGACCGGGTTCTCAGCCGAAGCGCGTCCAAGGCCGCGGCGGCCGCGGAGATCGTCGCGGCCAGCGTCACCGACGACCCGGATGCCCGGCTGCTGGTGCTCACCGACCACGCGACGGCAACGACCTTGCCCGCCGACCTCGACGGCGTGCTGGAGCCGCAGTCGGGGTCGGCACGGTGGGTATTGGAGACGCTGGTCGCCGACGAGCGGGTCCGACGCGTCCGCCCCATCGCGGTGACCGGTTCAAGCATCGGCGCCGACGCGGCCGTGCTGCGTCAACTGCTCCCCGACGAGCCCATCGAGGCGACCGAGGGGGTCGTGGTGCTGGAGGGAGGTGCCGCGCCCAGGTGGCTGCGGGCCGCCACCGACGCCTTGAACCGCGGCTGGACCCGCTGCCTCGTCGGCACCCGGGGACTGCTCGGCGAGGGCTGGGACGCCACTTCCGTCACCGGCGTCGTGGACCTCACCACCGCAACGACGTCGACGGCGATCGTGCAGACCCGCGGCCGGTCGCTGCGCACCGATCCTCGGCGCCCAGGCAAGGTGGCCGTCAACTGGACCGTGACCTGTGTCGCGCCCGGGCGACCCCAGGGCGATGCCGACTACCGCCGCCTGGTGCGCAAGCACGACGGCTGGTTCGCCGTCGATGAGGAGGGTGACGTCGTCGACGGCGTCGCACACCTGGATTCGCGGCTGAGCCCGGACCGGCCGCCGTCCGAACTGGGGGAACTCAATGCCCGGGCGCTTGCGCGGGCCTCCGGGGCCGAGGCGATCCGCGCGGCTTGGGATGCCGTCGACCCCCTGCGGGAGCATCCGGTCGCGACGCTGCGGGTACGCGGCGACCGCGCCCCAGCCCCGATCATCGCACGCCCCGAACCGCCGTCGAGGACGACGCGGCTCAGGCCGCTCGCGCTGCCTGCCGCGGTGATGGCCGTGGCCGGGTTGGCGGGGTGCCTCGGGCTCCTCGGGTCGCTTCCGGTGCTGGCGCTGCTACTCATCCTGGCCACGCTCGGGGGGGTGGAGTTGCGCTCCGCCGCCGCCCGGAACCGGCAGGCAGTGCTGCTGGAGCCGTCGATCTCCGACTACGCGCGGGCCGTCGCCGAGGCCCTACAAGAGGCCGGGTTCTCGCCGGTGGGTGCGGAGGCGGTGGTCGTGGAGGTCGCTGCGGACGGCGGGACCAGGGTCCGGTTGGAACCTCGGTCAGGTGCGACCCTGGAGGAGGAGGTGACCGGGTTGTTCACCACGGCGCTCTCCGAGGTGCTCGGCCAGATCGAGCAGCCGCGGTACCTGATCGACCGGCCCGCCTGGGACGGCGTCGCGCCCCGCTGGCGCGACGCGCTCGGACCGCCGCGCCCGGATCGCCGGGTGTGGCACCAGGTGCCTGCGCTGTTCGGATCGTCGCGGAAACTGGCCGACGGTTTCGCGGAGGCGTGGCGGCGCCACGTCGGCCCCGGACGGTCGGTCTACGTCGGCACCCCGGAGGGCGCTGGCCTGCTGCGGGCGCTTCGTTGGTCGTCGCCGTTCGGTGATTCCGCGGGCCTCACGCTGGTCGAGCGGCGCCACTGGTAGGGCCCTGCGGAGGCCTCTCGGACGACGAAGTGGGACACTTGTACCACATCGGGGCGGGTTCGGGAGCAATATCACAAAAAGATGGAATCGGGGTTGCGCGGGGTCGAAGGGCTCGGCTACGGTCGGCCTCAAGGGTTTGGCGGAGGGGTTTCGCCTATCCCGACACATTTGTCTGAAATACACAATCGAATACAGGTCAGCTCCGCCGTTCAGTGGAGTTTGCCGGTAGTCGAAGGCCCACCGTTTGGGCTAAGTGCCGGATAGACACATGTTTGTAGTGCAAATTTGGGGGATATGCATGTACAGAAGTAGTTTTCGACGTCTCGTGACGCGTACCGTCAGCGGCGTGGGGGTGATGGCCCTCGCGCTGGGTATGGGCAGTGTGGCCTTCGCTGAGACACCAACACCAACTCCGACCGCAGCCGATGAGGCGTCGCTGGTCACCACGACGCCGTCACCGTTGTCAGAGATCGCAGAGCTGTTCAACGACGAGGCCACGCCGGGCCTGGAAGAGACTCCGGTCGTCGAGGAAGCTCCCGCCGTCGAAGAAACGCCGGTAGTCGAGGTAACACCCGAGGCGCGGGAGAGCGCCAGCGCGGCGCCGTCTGCGGAGCCGGAGGTGAAGCTTCCAGCGGAGTCGACCGAGGACGAGGCGACGGTGGAGGCGCCGGTCGCGACGGCCGATCAGTGGCTCGCCGGGGATGCGAAAGCAGAGGCTGGCGCGGTCATGCCGATGGCGGTCGGCCCGGATGGCGGAACCGCTCCGTACGTGTACTGGGATGTCCGGGACACGGATGGGAACCTGGTTTCCGGGGCGACCTTCCAGTTCGAGGCGCGGGTGCAGTCATCATCTCGGCCATCCTCGTGGAGCTGGAACACGGGCAACAATGCCAGCGCGATCAATGACTGCGATGGCACGTGTTCCACGAACAACGACGGCGACTCCCTCGACCGTGATGCGGACGGCGGTGAATGGTTGCTCGAGCACCGCGGCACAAACCCCAACGGTAACAACCGGATCGCGGCTGGAAGTAACTACCGCGTCAGCCAGGTCACCGCACCGGCCGGGTACAAGTGGGCGGTCACCGGCAAGAACACCAAGACAATCAACACTGCGAACAGCAACGCCGGCACCTGGAACAACGGCAACGGGACCAACACCCACAACTTCGGCTCCTTTGCGGTCGAGAAGATCGCGACGGCACCCATGTGCACCGCCGGCTACATCTACAGTGTTCAGAGCAGCGGTCAGATGAAGCAGATCGCACCCAACCGCACCGTGACAGACATGGGAAGCGTGCCGTCCACTGGTGGTACCTTCAACGGTCTGGGGATCGGGTACGGCGGCCAGCCTGTGTTCGCATACGCGCGCAGTGGCACCGAAAACTCGGACTCCAAAGTCTCGATCTACAAGTACGACGTCACGACTGGTACCTGGACGGACACCAACCACAACGTGGACTCGAACACAGGAAACCCGAGCCGTTCGGTGACGTTCGTTGCGGGTGCTGTGAACCTGGACACCGGCAGGTACTTCCTCGGCGGCTACAGCGGCGACGGTGCCAACCGCGTCTTCCGGCTCTGGGAGTACAACCCCGCCACGAACGCCTCGGTGTACAAGGGCTACATCAGCGCCACTGGTGACGGCGTTGCCAACGGTGACATCGCCTTCGATGCCCAAGGCAACCTGTTCGTCATCCGCGGCGCGGGAAGCACTACAACGATCTACAGCGTCACGGCGGCCAACCTCGCCGCCGCCAACGGTGGCCTGATCACCTCCGCGCCCTCAACGGCCGTGAGTGGCACCACGAGTAACGTCAATGGTGTCGCGTTCGATTCCAGCGGCAAGGGCTTCCTTGGGAGCGGCGGGACCCTGCAGAGCTACAACATGCCCGGTTGGTCCGGCCAATCGACCGTCACCTCTGGTCTTGTCAACAGCACCGACCTCGCGTCGTGCGGTTCACCGCCCACGATCACCATCGAGAAGGAAATCATCGGCGGTCGGGTGAACACGAACGACCAGTTCCACCTAACGCTCAACCAGGGCAGCACCCTGCTCGGCGAGGCGACCACCACCGGTACCGCTATCGGCGTTCAGGGGGAACGCGTCGGCCCACTGCCGACCGTCCGTAACGTCGCTTTGAACTTCGCAGAGTCTGGGGCGAACGGCGCCAACCTGAACAACTACGCATCGGCCTACCAGTGCACCGTCACCTACACGGACGGCACCGTGGAGAACCTCCAGCAGGTCAACGGAGCCTCGGGCTCCATCACGATCCCGACGACAGGTGATGCCGTTCGGTGCGTGTTCCGGAACTCGCCGTTGGTCGCGAACGTGACGATCAACAAGCAGGTAACTGACGCGCTCGGGTTGAACCCGCAGCCTGACTCCGGCTGGACGGTGGGAGCCACCACGACGGCTACCACCGGCACGGCTACCCAGGCTCCGACCGCGGCGACCCAGACGACAAATGTCGCTGGCAACGCCGATTGGAAGGTCACCTTCGGGGCGTATGCTCACCGTGCGACGGTGACGGTCTCAGAGACCGTTACCAGCAAGCCCGGCTACCAGTTCCTCAGCGGGCAGTGCGTCGTCACCGGGCTGGACGGCTCGACGGCGACCACCGAACTGACGGGGCCGAACGCGACCGCGTTGACCGGCGTCAAGCCGGGCGATCAGGTCAACTGCAGCTACGTGAACAAGCCGATCCCCGGCGCTCTGGCGATCACCAAGGCGTTCGACTCCTCGGTCCCGAGCGGATCCGGCAATATCGAGTTCACCGGCGCGTACTCTTGCGTCCTTCCGGCTGGCAGCAGCACCGTGGTCGCCTCGGGCACCTGGACCCGCGATGGCGAAGGGCCGGCCACGCTGACCCCCGCCGTCGGGACGCCTGCGGCGAACCAGATCCCCGCCGGAGCAAGCTGCTCCGCGACGGAGAACCAGCCGACGGGCAGCACCGGGCTACCGAACTCCTCGTACGAATGGGACACCTACTCGGTGAGCGACCCCGTCACGATCGTCGCCAACCAGACCGGCACCGTCACGGTGACCAACAAGGCTAAGCGCGTCTACGGGAACTTCTCGGTGACCAAGGTCGTTCCGGAGGGCAGCGTCGTCGCAGAAGGCATGAAGTTTGGCGGTAACTGGACCTGCACGCTCGGCACCGCGCCAAACGTTGAAACCAAGACGGGCACCTGGGGCCCGGTCGCGCCGGGAGCCACCTGGACGTCGACCGACGCCGCCCAGATCCCGCTCGGAGCGAACTGCACCGCGACCGAGACCGACCGTGCAGCCAACCCGGTCACCGACGGTTCGCACGTCTGGGACGGCGACCCAGTGGTAACGCCGGAGAACGGCGTGGCGGCGACCAACGAGGCCACTGTGAACCTCATTACGGTGACCAACAAGACCAAGCCGGTCCCGGGCGCCGTGACGTGGGAAAAGGTCGACGACGCGCTCTTGGCGGCTCACCTTGAGGGATCGGAGTGGAAGATCGTCGGCCCCGACCCGGCCACCACCGAAGTGCCTGTCACCGACTGTGTGGCCGACGACGCCGCGGGCTGCGCCACGGCCACCGATACCGACCACCGAGCCGGCTACTTCAAGGTCACAGGCCTCGCCTGGGGCAGCTACCAGCTCGTGGAAACCAAGGCCCCAGCCGGTCACTACCCGATCGAAGATCCGCTGGACTTCGTCATCGATAGCGGCTCGCTAGAGCCTTCACTCGGAAAGATCGTGAATCCCCGGATCGACGGCCCCGTTCTGCCGTTGACCGGCGGGATCGGACGCGACGCCTTCTTCATCGCGGGCCTCTCCGTCCTGGTGCTCGGCCTGGGGGCCGTCGGCGCCACACGGATCCGCAACCGCCGCAGGGAGGTCGCCTGAGGCAACGCGAGATGAGTCACCACCAGCCAACGTCCATGGCCCCGGCAACCGCCGGGGCACCACGAAACAACAACACTCAAACAGTTGGAACCCGCATTGCCGCACAGGGGGCAAGGGTAAGAAAGGAACCACCAGAAATGGGTAAGAACACAGCGCTTCGGCGCTTCGCGGCCGGGGTCGGGGCAGTCGCCCTCGGCCTGGCCGGAACCCTCGCGATGACGCAGACCGCCTCGGCCGACGTAAGCAATGTCGGCCCGGATCAGCCGGAAGCGCCCACCCAGGGCACACTCACCATCAACAAGTACGCGGGTAGCCACACCGCCACGCCAAACCCGGAGGACCTGCTCGACGGCGTCGAGTTCACCGTCACCCAGGTAGGGCGCGATGTCGGTGGGGTCTGCACGGCGATCGACCTCACAGATGCCGCGCAGTGGACCGGACTCGACACGCTGTTCGCTTCCGCACCTGCGACCCCGGCTGCACCGTTCTGCCTGACCACGGTCGCGCAGGATGACGTCACCGTCGACGGCCAGGTGGTCTTCGACCTAAACGTGGGCATCTACTTCGTCCAGGAGACCGACCCGGGTGACAACCCGATCGTTTCCGCGGTCCCGAACTTCTACGTCTCCATCCCGACCTCGAATGGTGAGGAGGGGGACGGCTGGAACTACAATGTGGTTGCCGACCCGAAGAACCAGCTCATGGAAGGCCCGACCAAGACCATCGAAGGCCAGCCTTCCGGTCTGGTTGTCGGTAGCAACGTGACCTGGCCCATCAGTGTCCCGATCCCGACGCTCAACAACAACGACACATTCGACACCGCGTCCATCTACGACACGCTCGATTCGCGCCTCACCTACGTCTCCTCGACGCTGAGCGTCGGCGGCACCGAACTCGTCGAGGGCACCGACTACAACGTTTCCGGCAACGTCGTCTGGACCTTCACCGAGGAGGGGCGCGCCATCCTGGACGCGAACCACGGCGGCATCATCTCCGTGTCGCTGGTCACCCGCGTCGACGGCGAGTTCGAAAACGGCGACATTCCCAACAACACCTACGGCAGCGAGTTCAACGGCGCCAGCGTTCCCGGCGAGAAGATTCCCCACACCTACTGGGGCCAGCTCTCCATCCTGAAGAGCGACGACTCCACCCCGGTGAAGGCCCTTGAGGGCGCCCAGTTCCAGGTGTTCCTGCCGAACGCAGCCGGCACTTGTGAAGCCACCGCTCCTGCCACCGGTTCTATCGCGACCGGCACCTCGGATGAGGATGGCGTTGTCATCTGGGCGGGCGTCACGCCTAGCAGCCCGCTCGGCCTGTGGGTCGCCAACAGCCCTGACGGCCCGATCGCCAACCCGAGCAAGAACTACTGCGTCTACGAGACCGTCGCCCCTGCAGGCCACACCGCCAGCACCGCCGGCCAGCTCGTGACCATCGTTCCGGGTGTCGAGAGCGTCAACGAGATCACGGTCGTCAACCAGAAGAAGGACGGCCCTGACCTCCCTCTGACCGGTGCCGAGGGCACGCTCGCAATGACCGTCGGTGGTCTGCTCCTCGTCGGTGCAGGCGCTGCCGCGATCATCGTGTCGCGTCGTCGTCGCACCGCTGCCTGATCCGTTAGGCACCTGATCCGGTAGGTCGGATCACCCACTGGCGGCGGCGCCCATGGCGCCGCCCCCAGTACCATGTCCAGCAGACGGAAGGAACCGATTCCCAGTGAGCACCCTCACCGAAGAACCCGTGCCCAGTGCCGCCCCGCGGTGTCGTTGGCGGTTCCCCTGGGTGTCCGCGATCGCGGCGCTGGTGATCCTGGCCGGCACCTGCGTCTTCCTCTACCCGTACGCGGCCTCCTGGTTTTCGCAGAAGGAACAGTCACGCGTCACGGAGGTGGCGATGGAATCGATGGCGCAGCCGCCGAACAACGATGAGTTGAAGCGCGCCCAGCTGCTTGAGCGTGCCCACGCCTACAACGAGGCGCTGGCGTCCGGGGCGGTGTTCCGGGCGAACGAGAGCGTCGCCACCGGTGACGGCAGGTCGAGCGACGAATCCTTCGTCTACGAGGACATCTTGTCGGTGACCGACGGTGGTTTCATGGGTCGCCTGCGCTACGACGCACTAAACATCGACCTGCCCATCTACCACGGCACTGCGGACGAGACCCTGGCGCGCGGTGTGGGTCACTTGGAGGGCACGTCGCTGCCGGTCGGCGGCGTCGGGACACGTTCGGTGCTGACCGCTCACCGGGGCCTGCCGGAGGCGACTCTGTTCAACGATCTGGATAAGGCGAAGGTCGGCGACACGTTCACCGTTTCGGTGCTCGACCAGGTGCTGACGTATCGGGTCTTCGAGACGCAGGTGATTGAGCCGGACCAGACGAAGGCGATCCTGGCTGACCCGGACCGTGACATGGTCACGCTGGTCACCTGTACTCCGCTGGGGATTAACAGCCATCGGATCCTGGTGACGGCTGAGCGGATCACCCCGACGCCGATCGAGGACGTAGTGAAGGCGGCTGACCCGCCGAACCTGCCGGGCTTCCCGTGGTGGGCGGTCGTGTTGGGTGGCGTCGTGGTGGTGCTGTCGTTGTATGTGTGGAGGTCGGGCTACCCGGGTAGGCGCCGCGTCGCCGGTTGAACCGTTGGGCGCTGGTTGAGCCGCCCGGTGAGTTCTGCGAGCTGGCGTGTCGAAACCTCCTTGCGCTGGTTGAGCCGCCCGGCGAGTTCTGCGAGCAGGCGTGACGAAACCTCCTGGCGCTGGTTGAGCCGCCCGGCGAGCTCTGCGAGCAGGCGTGACCAAACCCTCTGGCGCACGGTGCAGGGTGCTGGCCACGGGTCCCGAGACGACGCTCGCTTTGGCTTAACATCGCGATGTTGGTTCGTCCATGAACGAACATCGCGATCCTAAGGCGCGCGAACCTTTGGGCGAGTCTGTGGGGATGGTCGCGTTGGTTTCGTCACGGTCCCCGGCGCTTCGCGCGGTGGGGACCGGCTCAACCGGCGGCTGGTTGAGCCGCCCGGCGAGCTCTGCGAGCAGGCGTG
>NZ_FQZG01000068.1 GCF_900141915.1 Tessaracoccus bendigoensis DSM 12906
ACCCACCCTCCCAAGACGCCGTCGTCAGCACCCTGCACCGTTTGAAGGGGGTTTCGACACGCCTCGCTCGTACCTCACGAGGCGGCTCAACCAGCCGGTTGAGCGAGCAACACGGCGCTCCCACACCTACGGATTCGGTGTCCGTGCCTTGGCACGCGCAATGATCCCCTCGGCGACCCGCATCCAGTTGGCCCGCACCTGCTCGTAGGGGATGAGCCACTGGGTCTCGACCGGGTCGAGCGGATAGCCAAGCTCCTCGAGCCACACCTCGACGGGGATCGAGACGGCACCGCGAGGGCCGGGACGCACGCTGGCATGTGCGGCGAGGGCGTCTGCCGGGTCCCCGGTCAACAACGCTCGCAGCGCGAGCAGGTGCGCCACGGTCAGCGCGTTCGTCTCGTCTTCGTCGATGGTGCGGTCGATGCGTCCGATGATCTCCCTGAGCTTCGGCTCGTCAGCCAGATGGAAGTAGCCCAAGACACGCAGACACGTCCGGACCCCGGAGCGGTACTTCCTTCGGGTCGACTCCTCCAGCAAGGCGAGAGACTGTTCCTCAGTTGCAAGCCCCTCATGGGCGTCAACGACCAGGGCAACCACGTCCAGCTCCAGTTGAATACGAGCGCTCTTTGCAACTTTGCGGGCGTGATCCCTCGCTGCTCTCGTGTCAGAGGTGAAGTCACCATGCCGACGATCACAGATGGCGCGAAACCTCGAGGGTCTCACCTCTGGAGGCAGCTGCGCTTCAATGTAGTCGAGCGCATCCCTGAATCGACGGCCCGCCCTCAAGGTCATCGCGTACTGCTTCTTCGTGTAGTTGGCCGAGTCAGGGAACAACTCGATGACTCTTGCGAGGATCTCCAGTGCCTCTTCGTAGCGGTGTAACGCCCGCAGCCGGTACGTCGCGAACCGGAGTGAAATCTCCGCGGCCCGCCCCGGCGCATCACCAAGCTTCATCAATGCCTTGATCCCTTGGTCGTAGGGCAGTCCGACCGCATGAACGAATTGGATCAATGTCTCGATCCCCGAACGCGGGGTCTCGCACGGCAAAGCGGGAAGCAGTTGCGCGAGGAGTCCGAGCGAAGGGGCCCTTGTGACCGCCCGTTCAAGATCGGTCTCCTCCAACCGCTCACGATCGGTGGTTTCCAGCCCCCATTCGTGGGCGATCCGAACGGCCAGCGCGACGGCCCGCGTTTCGTCGGTCTGGGCGTCGGACGAGTGTGCCATCACGATCCGCCGCTTGGCTTCCTCCAGTCCACGGCGGGCAGCCTCCGCCCAAGCCGTATCACCCCAATAGCCTTCACTTGAACGATCCTGCCGGATGAGGCTGCGAACCTCGTCATGTACCCGGTAGGGATACGAGCTGTCGCGGTTCTCCTCGACCAACGCGTAGGTCACGGCATTGGCGACGTCGCCCGCGTGCACGTCGCCGACAACCTCCACCAACCGCGAGTCGAAGAACGGCAGCACGCAGGCGGCACGGAAAGCGTCGCGCTCCTTCGGCGTCAGCACGTTCATCAACTGGATGACCACCTCGGGCAGGTCGCGGTCAAGCTGCTGTGCAGTGAGTTCTCTCCCCGGCTCGCCCTCATTGAGCGAGAGGGCGAGTTTGAGGACCGCCTCGATGTGCAAGGGGAGCCCATCTGACCGGCTCACGAGGCGCGCGATCAGCTCGTCGGGCATGTTCCAGCCGTAGGTCGTCCGGTACCTCTTATAGAGGCCCTCGCTGTCCTCAGCGCTCAACCTTCCCAAGGAATGCTGACGAGGATCGAACTCGACCTGGTCGGTGAGCCACGGCCATCGCGTCGGCCCGGCGACCTTCAGGTCGGTTCGCCCCGGGTCGGCCCAACTCAACTTGTTGCGTCCGGTGATGACGAACAGGCAGTAGGGCGAGGCGGTGACAATCCGTGTCAGGTTGCTCTCGTGTGACCGGCCTGGCTGGCGCTGCACCCGCTCGAAATGGTCAAGGAAGAACACCAACGCAGGGCGCTGCTCCGGTGGCAGCCGGTAGATCTCCTCCGTCAGGAGATACATCAGCCGGGCCACCAGCTCGGGCGCCTCCGAGCCCTGCGGAATGCGTTCGCAGTCCGCCAGGAACTCCTTCAGGGTGAACCCCTTGAACAACTGCGGCGGTCCCAGACGAAGAGCGCGGTCGACGACCTGTTGGACGCATGCGGCACTCAGTTCGCCCGGAATCCCGGCCTTCTGTCTCGCCGCGATCGTCTGGAGGGACGACAACAGACCTCCCGCCGCTTTGCCCGTCAGCCCCAGGCTCTGGCGATCCTGGCTGCTCACCGCCTCCAGGTAGGCGGCCAGCCCAAGGTCGAACCGGAGGAGGGGACGCGGCAGGATGGGCCGACTGGACCCGTCGTCCCCCTGAACATCGCCTTCCAACGCCTGCCTCATGGAACGCAGCAGGCGCGCGTACTGGACGTCGCCGGCGGAGTCGTTGAAGTCCCAGCGCACCGGGACGACGGGGCCACCGGTCCATGGGCCCCAATGCCCCAGTTCGTCCGCACGGCCACTGACCCATTTCTCGAGCTTCTGCGACAACCCGGATTTCCCGACGCCCGCGCCGCCGTAGAACACGAGCACGTTCGTCTGCTCCGGAACGTTGACCCTACGCTCCCCTCGAAGCGCGGCACGCTGGTGCGCGATGGAGTTTGCCAGCGCCTCGCTTTCCGGAATCCGGTCAGCGAAAGCGTTCGTCAACGAGGTGTCTCCGATGTTGAGGGACGGCTTGTCAGACTCATCCAATCCCACCTCGTCCTCATCCCAGCCTTCATCGGACGGCGTCTCGGAGGTGAGCTTTGTGACCTGATGAGCCTCCAACTGATCGCGCACCTTGCCGAGCACGTCGTCATAGGTGCGCCCAACGACCTCGATGCCCTGAACTGCCCCCAGAAAGCCGATGTCGGCTGGAAGCGGCGTTGCCCCGAGGTGGAGCGCGAGGATGGGGACGCCCGCTTCACGAGCGATCAGTGTTTCCTTCACGACCTCGTCCCGATGCACCGAGACACCCGACACCAACAGGATGAACAGGGCGGAGCCTGCAATGGTTGTCCGCAGTTCACGCTCCCAGTCGGACGTCGGGGTGAGGCCCTCGTCATACCAGAGTTGGAACCCTTCCCTGGCCAGGGGGGTGAGGAACTCGAACCCAGTTCCCCGATCGGCGTGCGAATGCGAGATGAAGGCGAAGCGGCCCTCCCGGCCCGGATCGAACGGTCTCATGATTCCCCCTCGATGTATTCGACCAGATCCGTCGTGGAGATGGCCCCCTCTGCCGCCAGCTCGCGGGCGATCTCCTGGTTCTCAACGCCCCACTTCGTCGCGCGCAGCAGTTGGATTTCCTCGACTGGCATTTTCGCCAGATGCAGGAGCCCGCTGAGATAGCCGTGGTCCTTGGTCATCCCACCGGGCGCTCCTGGGTCTGCAATGCCTCGGCGTATCCGGAACGCCAACTCGGCTGCATCGTCCGCGTCCAGGTAGCGGTGTAGGAAGGCGGCAAGCGAAAGCAGGTCGCTGCTCTGTGCCTTCTCAACGCCCAACACCCTGATTGCGTAGCGCCGCAGATTCTCGACGCTCTCGTGGCCCAGTTCCCGTTCCCGCAGCGCCGCGAGCCCTTCTTCGGTGGCGGCCGAGTTTCCGAACGGGTAGGCCGCAAGCGGCTCAACCTGCCGACGCGCATTCACCCAGCGCAGCACGTGGCCTCCCACCTCGTGGGCGACCAGGCGACGCACCTCCCGATCGCTGAGCAGGACATCGCTCCTCACCCGAACCCTCTGCCTGCCTCCGTTCACGCTCGCCATCGCTGCCATGTTGGGATCCACCTCGACGCTCCACCCCGACACCTCGTGACGTCGCAATGCGTCGCTGATGGCTGCTACCAGGTCCGCCGCTCCATGCTCGCGAGGTTCGCCATCGGGCACTTCCGGCGCGGCCAGGATCTCCAGTGCCGCTTGCCGGGTCTCTGCGGTCGGCAGGCCCGAGCTCGCCACCGCCCAGGCGGCGAGGACGGCATCGTCTCGGGCGATGATGGCGGCAAGGTGCTCACCGATGCCGTCCGTGTGACGCAACACCAGGTCTCGAAGTGGTGTGGGCAGCTGGGTTGCTTCGCTCTCCACCGCTGTGAGCGCCCCGGCGACTTCGGCCGCGTCCACCTCTGGGAACTCGATCGGTCTTGTGTAGGGGGTGGAGTCACCGGACCGCAAGCGGGCTGCCAGCGCTTGACGGTGTTCCGGCAGGTCGACAGGCGTCGTCCACTTCATCGGGGTGAATGCGCGGCCCAGGTTGTCGAGCGCGGCCGTCAGCCTCTCTCGGCCGATCACGACGCCGCCAGCTTCGCCCTGTCGATGATGCCCTCGGCAATTCCCAGCCAACGCCGACGGACATCCTCCTCCGGTTCGGGCCACTGGGCCGCCCCCGGCACGACCGGTTGGCCCAGCTCCAGTAGGTACGTCTCGGTTGGCAACCAGGCAGAGCAGTGCACCGGTGCGGCCTGCCAGAGTTCGAACGCGCGTTGCGCATCGCTTCTCGACCCTGTGTACAGGGCGCGCAGCGCCATGACCTCGGCGAGATGGGAACTTGGCCTCACCGCTCGGGAATCGAGGATCTCCAACTCTGCGGTGTCTTCCACGAACAACTCGTCCACGGCGAGATGCGTGAAGGCCCGGGCGAGATGACAGCTGCGCTGTGCGCCCAGGTGCCCCATGTTGACCGCCGTCTTCAACGCCTCATCGACCGCGCACAGGTCGGCACCAGTTGTCCGGGCTGCCCACCTCTGTTTGCCTCCCAGCAACTCGACGGCGAAGCGTCGCGACAGGCCTGGGCGATCCCACGACAACACGCGATCATCGGTCAGGCGACCTGTGGCCAGGCAGATGCTGGAGCGCACATAGCGTTGGCTCTTGTCGTCTACTTCCTCGGCGTACCGCAGGGCGTCTGCAAAGCGTCGCCCCTGGCTCATGGTGATCCCAATCTGCCCGACGGGGATTCGCCACCAGGGGTGCTCGACCACCAGCACCCTGAGTGCTTCGATCGCCTCATCGAAGTGGCCGGCGGCGCGTTGCTTGTAGGCGACCCAGAGCCTGGCGTGGCGCGAGACAGCCAGGCTTTCTCCCGCGATCCTCGTCAGCTCCTCCACACACTTGGCCACGTCCCGTTCCTCCAGCGCGGCATAGAACCGCAGGAGTGCATCGGTTTCCGGGTGTGTCGCCCGCCGAGGGAGCAAAAGGGCAAGGGCCTCGTGCGGCGCCGCGCCGAAGGCGGACTTGGGTCGGTTCGCATTCACCGCGGCTGGTGCGACGAACCAATCTGCCCAGGTGCCGTTCTCCGCCGCGATCCTGATGCCCAGTGCTGCGGCTCGCACGGTCACAAGATCATTCTCCTGGGCAAGCGCCTCTCGATACTTTTGCTCCACGTAGTCGATCGCTCGCTGCGCCGCCTTCTTCCAGTCGTTTGCCGACCAACCGCCGGAAACTTCAGGGCCGGACTTGCGGATGATGTCACGAATCGTGTCGTGTACCCGGTACGGCCACCTGGGGTCGTCATTGGGTTCGACCATCGCGTGGTGGCGCATGCTTGCGACGTCGCCCTCGTCGGCCCCGGCGGCGGCCGCTGCGAGCCCGTCGTCGAAGTAGGGCAGCAGACAAGCGCCCCGGAACGCCCTGGCCTGACGCTCCGTGAGGTTCTCCTGCACCCGACGGACGACGTCATCGAGGGGTCGGTCCAGTGCCTCGGCCGAGACCTCGACGCCGGTGCCGTGGCTCAGGCCCGCCGCCAGCGTGCAGATGGCGTCGATGTGGACAGGCCATCCACCGGTTCGCTCCACCACCCGGTCGACGGCGGCCTCGCCCAAGGTGAACCCCTGACGCACCGCCCGTCGCTGAAAGACCAGCCGGGTGTCGTGCGCCGAGAGCATCCCCATCCTGTGCTGGCGTGGGTTGGCGATCACCCCCGGCATCAGCTGAGGCCACCAGTCGGGGCCGTGATAGGGCAGGAAGACGCGCGCTTCCGCGTGCCAGTCGAGCCGGTTCCGCCCCGTGATCACGAAGAGGCACTGTGGCAGCGCGGCGATGAGGTGGTTGAGGGCGACCTCGCCATTGCGCCTGTCGTCGCGTTGTAGCTTCTCGAAGTGGTCGACGAAGATGACGAGCAGCGGGCGCTTGGATGGGTCGGCCACCTCGCTCATTTGACGGTCGGCGATTCGCAGTACATCCGCGGCCAGTTCAGGCGACGGAGCGGTCGATGCCTCCTGCGCATTGCAGGCGTCGATCAGCTGCGCCAGCTCGGGATAGCGCTTCATCTGGTGCTGCTCATACTTGCGGCGGGCCAGCGCCACGAGCAACTTCACGGACTGGGATGCCAGGCCCGTCGTGACATCAAGCAGGCCACCGACGTCGTCGGCGAGGGCTTGGAAGGCATTGGCCAGCGTCTCACCGTGCTTCGCGTTTCCGGTCTGGAGCTTGAGGTCTTCCCCGGGTCGCGCGGCCTGGATGAAGCTCAGCAGCGCCATGTCGAAGAACTTCCACCCCTCCGGAATGGGCGGGAGTGCCGCCCGGAGGCTCATCATCATCGAGACGGTATCGATGTCGCCTTGAGAACGGTTGAGGTCCCAGCGCACGCAGGAGACGTTCGGCACTGCGGGGGCGGCGCCCCAGTGGTCGTCATGCAGTTTGCCTTGCAGCCATGCCTGTAGGCGCATGGACAGCGCGGACTTCCCCACGCCACCGCCCCCATAGAACGTGAGCACGTGGTGGAACGCGTCGATTTCCCTCCCGCCGCGCAACACCTCGGTCATGAACTCCACCGATGAGGCGAGCGCGCGAGATTCCTCCTCACGGTCGGCGAAGTCATGCGACGCTGAAGATGGTTGGTCCAGGTATCCGCGGGCAGCGGGGGCAACTTTGAACGGCATCTCTCCTCCTTGCCGGGTTCGGCTCATATTGACGGACAGGCTCGGGGGCTCGAGCACGGCTCCACTCAAGGACCGTGTCTTCGGCACGGCGCAGTCGGCGCAAAACGGCCCCGGGACAGGCCCAGGGGGTGGACGTTGCCGTCCACCCCCTGCTTGCCCTAGAAGCCTTCCCTCGCCTCCGCCGTCATCGCCACCAGTAGAACCACATGGCCTTCCTCCCTCCTCGCCCGGGGAACTTCCCCCTCACGAGGTATTCCGATCCCGGATGGAGAGAGGCCCCGGGTCGAGGGGCGGTGTTGCAGGCCTGCCTGTCCGTCAGTAGTGATCGGATGAGGAGGCTGAGTCGATGTCAGACATAGGCGCGAGCCTGATCGTGCTCGCGGGGCTGATCGGGATCTACCTGCTGCTGTTTCGTTCCATGCGCGGCACGGCTGGCCCGGCCCGATCGCTGGCTGGTCTGGAGAACTACGGCGAGTCGGCCTGGGGTGTTGCGCTGCTTTCGGGCTTCGCTGTCGGCGATATCCTCCGCGCGCTGGGAGCCTGGGGGCAGACCCCCGATGCGTTGGGTCAAGCGGCCACCCTCGCCGTAATCCTCACGATCGTGGTGGGCTGGTCATGCGGTTTCGGTGCGGGCCGCAGCGTGCTGGTAACCCTCCCCGCTGCCCTGGTCGGCGCCTTCGCGGCCATCTTGAAGTCGATCGACACGGTGCGGGAGGCGGCAGCCTCAGGCGACTGGACACTCGTAGCGATGGTTGTCGGTGTCGGCATCCTCTTCGGGTTTCTCCTGGTCGCACGCTTCCTGATCAGCCCCAGGGCGATGGCCGGGCTCGCCTGGTATGCCGCACTCGAGGTCGTCCTCCTTCTCGCGGGACCATTCGGGGCGTCGCTGGGCGACCTCGACGTCGGCGGTGTGGTGGTGCTGCCTCTGCTGCAGATCGGCATCCCCATCGCGCTCGCGCTGATGCCGAGCGTCGTCCTCAACCTGTTTGCGTGTGGGGTGGTCCTTGCCGAGTTCTACCTTGCATTCCTCGGGTACGGGGGCGATTTCCTGACCACTGCGGCCTTCGCGATCACGGCGCTGGTTGGGTACCTGATCGGCGCTTGGATGCGCCGCGGCTTCGGCGCCCGCTGACTACCCCGTCCGGCGGCGCGAGACACAAGAATGGACACAACACCGGGGGTGGACGTTGCCGCCCACCCCACCACAAGCCGGTCGGCACCGCCCACCTTTGCTTAACATCGTGATGTTGGTTCGTCCTTGAACAAACATCACGATGTTAAGGCCAAAGACCCGAGCGCAAGTCCATACACACGTCACAGCTTCGTCACCGGCCCGGCGCTTCGCGCTGGGGCCGGGCTCAACCGACGCGCAAGGCGGCTCAACCGCCCCCAAGCTCACCCGACGACCCGGACCGACCTCAACCTCCAGCACCCTCCGCCTTCTCATCAACCAACCCTTCCAACCCCGGCGGGAGCGGGTTGGCCCTCGGCCTCCACACGTGATTGGCCAACGCCGCCCACGTCAACGGCGAATCGGCCAACTCGCCGTCGCACCTCCACCTGGCCAGGCGTTCGCGCTGCCAAGCCCCGATGTCGGCAACCGGGCGTTCCCCCCTGTGCGCGGCATCGACCGCCAAGGCCGCCTCCTGCAACGGATGCCGTCCGGCATCCGAGTAGCAGCCGAACGCCCTATCCGTGATCAACGCCCACCGCGTGGCCGTGATCAACTCGGCACCGGCCTCGAAGAACGCCGTCACCAAACCGAAAGGCTCTGCGTGCCTGAAGTCTGAGCCGCTGTCGCAGGCGATGAGCGCCACCCGGGCGGGCATGGGCCACAGCTGGTTTCCAGGCACTTCCCGGGGCATCCCATCGGCCAGCGCGGCGTCGGGGTAGCGCGTCCGCCGGTCGCCGTTGGCCTCCGCAAAGTCGATGGTGCCCATCAGCGCATCCCGGGCCGAGAAGCCCCTGACCGGCCCGCTCATCGTCGCCGTCGAATACACGCGGCTTCCGCAGCCGAGCAGCAGCGATGTCGACTGGGGATCGTCGTCACCGCCCGCGACGTGGCCCAGGTAGAAGAACCGCCCCGCCTTGCTGTCCAAGCCGGGCTGCGACCCGTCCGGAAGCAGGTCACGCGAAAGCTCGATCCGGTCATAGTCGACGGCGACCCGCATCGTCCCGCCGTCGACCGCGGCCAGACGCGCCCACTCCGCGTGCTCGTCCTCGTCGAGCACATGCCACCCGTTGCCCCGTCCGAGCCGGGGATCGATCACCCACAACGGCGGCAGCGCCTTCGTCGCACCCCAACGGCGCGGCGGGACGCCTGAGAAGTCGCGCTGCGTCATCGGCGCGAAGTGCGTGACGGTGGCGACGTCGAGCAGCACCTTGCCTTCCGCGACCGGGAGAATCTCCCACGGCACCGCGGCGCAGTCGCCCGACAACATGATCAGGAACTCGAACGGTTGGTTCGTCCGCGCCCGCTCCCCGATCTCGGCGAGCAACTGCCCGGGGACTAGGGCTTGGGCAAGGTCCGCGGCCCATCGTGCTTCCCTATCGGGGGTCGAAAGCGGACCGGTCAGGCAGCGGTGGGTCCGCAGCACCTCCGCTCGACGTCGATCCTCGGCCTTGCTGGTCCCGGCCGCCAGCGTCGGGGCGTCGCCATGCGGCCCGCGGTACCTCTCCGGCAGAGATCCGCCCGCAGCGAGGCCTCCCAGGGCCCGGAGCTTGGCGGGCACGGGCGCGAGGTCGGCATCAGTCACTTCGCCGGGCAGTGCCCCCGGCAGCGCTTCGGCCAGGAGCCCGCGCACCTTGGCCACCTGCCGGCTCAGCGTCACGGCGACCTGAGGCTCCCCGCCCCACGTCCACGTCCAGTAGATCTTCCCCTCCAGGTCGGACTGGACGATCTTCACCCGGTCCGGCCGGGGCGTCATCGTGGCGACTCGACGGCGAACGCAGCCAGTTGGTCGTCAGCCACCGTCCCGCGCTCCGCTCCTCGGAGACGTCGGCGCACCACGTCGGCGATAAAATCCCAGTCAGCCAGCACCTCCTCGGCGCTTCGCGGGCTTGAGACGAGCCTCGGGTCGAACACGTCGAAGGTATCGACGTCCAAATCGTCGAGGGCGACCTCACCGAGATAGCAATCCTGGCCCGAAGCGAGCCTCACCATCCGTGGCAGGAGGGCTCCCGCTGCCCAAACCCGGGCCATCAGCCCGGCGACCGGCCGGTCTCCCTGATCGACCCGGATCGCCAGCGTGTCGGATTCCCGATCGACCAGCAGGGAGGCGTTCTCGCCCCTGCCGCCGACGGAGCGCGCAGCCACCTGGATCGGGTCGACGGTGAACCAGCGGTCGGGCGACTCCCAGAGCGGATGGTCCGCCGCCAACGCGAATCCCTCCCTGGTCGTCTCGGCGGACGGCTCCGGGTGCCCGGCGAGCTCGCCCCAGTCGTCGAGCAGCGCGAAGACTTCTCCGACGGCCCAGTCGAACTCGTCGGACGCCGGGTCGAGGCCCCGCGCCGCGACGGCGGTGGCGATGGCGTGGAGTGCGGGAGTGTCGATGTCGAGCAGCTGGGTCATCGCCTGGGAGCCGCGCCAGAGTGCCTGCGATGTCGAATCAATCGCGTTCGGTTCGTCAAGCATGCGGGGCAGCCGCCGCGCGACGTCCGGCACCAGCGACTCCAACTGCCTCGCGGTCTCCGCGGGGTCGAACAGCAGCGGCGCTTCGCTCTTCAGAGTCGAGCGTTCCAACGCCAGCAGCGGGACATCAAGCGAATGGATACCCACGCCCCTGCTCGGCCACCATTGCAGCAGCCATTCGGCGAGGCAGACCCGGCTGGCCAGACGCGACGGACCGGTCGGATGCCAGGCGTCATCGGGCAGCTCAACCGACCCGTCCTCGTCGAGTTGCTGCGACGCGGCCAGGAGCGCCGACGCTTCGGCAAGGATCGGTTCTCCGTAGATTTCCCGCAGCCACGGCAGGGCCGCGTCGAAGTCGTCGATCAGCGCCTCCGGCAGCCGCCCGAGGCTCTGAGGCGAATACCCGAGCGTGCCGCCGCAGACTTCGATGGTCTCCCAGCGGGGCGGTGTCGTCGTTTCGGGGGCCACACCCCGGCCCGTAATGGTCACGAACCCGTCTACGGTCGTCGTGATCGTAATCGCCATTTCAATCCCTCTTCGCGTGAGTGCGAATGTAGCTGGCAACGTGGCGATACGAGGGCCACTCGACGTTTGTTTTGGTCGCCGCATCGACGAAACGACACAGCATGCCGTACTGCTCTAGCAATTCGTCATCCGATCGCTCATTGCCTGCCACCGCCAATATGAACTTGTGGACTTGCTCGGGCCTGGCATGATCCATCAGGTCCGCGATCGCCGCCTCCCCGATGAGGGGCCCCTCCTGTTCCGTGGGATCGACCGAAGAGCTGAGCTGCGCGAAATCGACCCACTCGTTCCGGCCGTCACTGGATTCGAAAGAATGCGGCGCGAGCACCTCCAGGTCTTCGCCCGAACGGACCCTCTTGGGAGCGTTGAGCGTGTCGATGGTCCAGGTTCGCCACGCGAACATGATCGCCTTCCACACGTCGGGCGGTGAAACTGGCAGGCCGCCGATGACCTCTTCGGTCGCCACCCTCACCCAGACGAGCGGGATGAAGGTCAACACGGGATAGGCAATGCGTTCCTGCAGGCGCTCTGTGACCGGGGCTGGCCTCCTTCTAACCCTCCAGCTGAATGATCGCGCGAGGCGCTCGGGGGCCCGCCACGAATCGTCCGGGCTGCAAGGATCGCGAGGAGCTGCTTGTGCGGCATTCGTGAGTTCGCCGACGATCGTCTGGGCCAGGAGCACGATCACCCGGGCATGGGCGGTGGTCAACCCAAACGGAGCCGCCGCCGCGACGGCGACATGGCGCGTCAGGTCGTCGAGACCACCGAGGGTGGCCGTCGTCTTCCGGGTTGTAGTACTCCTGTTCATCCGGCTGCACCGGGTTTGGATCGACTGGTCGAGGGGCGCGGCTTCTGCCGCTTTCTCCCCGCCGAGGATTCTCGGCGGTAGAAGCTCACCGGCTCCCGCGCCGTCGGAATCGAACAGATAGCGGTCTGCCAGCCCCATCCTGCGCAGGTTTTGATCGACGTTGCCGATCGTCTCCAGGTTGGCCACCAACCCCGCCCAATCGTCCGCGAGGCCTGGCCGGGCGCGCTGGGCATCCCAGAAGCCGTTCCGGGCGAGCGGCACGAACTCCGCGACGGCTTTGACCTTTGGCAGGTCCGAGGCATCGGTGGCGCGCGCCTCCCAGGCAGTGGTGACGACCTCCTCAAGCTTGGCGACGAACGCATCGTCGGCGGCCGCGAGGCTGAACGCGTCGGGCGAGTAGGGCCTCTGCTCCAGCGGTTGCCCTTCAGTATCGACGCCCAACCTATGAGCGACGGCAACTCGGACGGCTCGATTGAGATCGGCGCCGAAGCGGCGGGGCTCCTTGAGGAGTTGCAGCGCGACCTCGAACCGCAGGTCACCGCCGTCGGCCTTGCCCACCAAATCGACATGGGCCCTGCGTGCAAGCCTGACGCACTCGGCCGCGAAGGCGAGGTTGTCGCCCTGCACTCGGATCTCATCTTTGATCCGATCGCTCTCCGACCGCTCGATCTCGGTGTTGCGCTCACCGTATTTGTAGAGGGCTGGCGGTAGCGCCGAAAACAGCTCCGGGAACAGGTACTTCTGCGTCCGCGCGACGGGGCCGCGGGTGCGAGGCGAGGTCAACTGGCTCTTCCGCACCGCGTCGGGAACCAGACGCCAGTGTCTGGCCCAAGCCTGCGATTGCTGTGGCATCCCGGCCCCTCCCCCGATCCCGCTGAGCCACAACATTAGTGCGAGGCGCGCGGCCTCGGGGCGGCTGACGACAGGTTCGCGCAGCGAGGCGCCCATTGGGGTCACACCTCAGAGCAGCCCACGGCGGACGGCGGGAGCCCCGAGGGTGACACCGGCGAGGGCGCCGTCGAGGGGGCAGAGCTGGGTCGCTTGGGTGTCGGGAGGGAGGGGCCCGGAGGTGGGTACGACGTCGACGGGGCGGGTCGCATGGGTGACGGGAGGGCAGGGCCAGACGTCAGTGGATGTGACGCTACTGGTTGCCTTGTCGGTGGCTTGGAGGTCGGTAGCTCGGACCTTCACGGAGACGGTCACGCGCCCGCCCTCATGGCGAGGTGGAACCCGCGGCAACTGCCGCATTTGAAGCAGCGCAGGTCGTTCCAGGTGCTGACGCCGTTGCCGAGGACGGCCCGGCCGCGGGTCCGTTGGCTGGCTTCGATGGCCAGCCGGGCATCTTTGCGTTCGCCGAACCGGCTGAGCCCGGTCGCGGCGCATCTGGGGTAGCGGTGTCGTCGGCGGGACTGCGCCGCTCGCTTGGGTGTCATGGTCACTCCTTTGAGACGTGGTCTATGGGAGTGGTTCCGATCCCGGAAATTGCTGATTGAGGCGCCCGGGGAACCGCGGTTGATTGAGAGCCGCCCGGCGAGCTCTGCGAGCAGGCGACCCCGGCTGGTTGAGCCGCCCAGCGAGCTCTGCGAGCAGGCCACCCCCGCCGATTGAGCCGCCCAGCGAGCTCTGCGAGCAGGCGTGACGAAATCACCTGGCACACGGTGCAGAAACCCGACCACAAGCCGGTAGACACCGCCCACCTTCGCTTAACATCGCGATGTTGGTTCGTCCTTGAACAAACATCACGATGTTAAGGCCAAAAGACCCGAGCGCCAGTCCCCAAACAAGGTCACGATGGTTTCGTCACGGCTCGTTCGTCCCTCACGAGACGGCTCAACCGACCCGGGGACACGCCTCGTTCGTCCCTCACGAGACGGCTCAACCGACCCCAGGGTCAGTGCCTGAGCGACACCGACACGAACGTCACCGGGCTCGGCGTCAACGTCTCGTGCAGCAGAATCGACTCAACCCTCCCGAGGATCTCGCCCGACTGGTCGCCGATCTGGCCGTCTTCACCCCAAGGGAGCCCAGGCCTCTTGATGACCTCCACTTCGTGCGACTCGAGCGGGGCAGCACCCTCGCCTGGCCACGCCTCCCTACTGAGGGCACCGACGACGCACGACTCGGCGTCGACCCGAACCCTGATCAGCGACTCGCCGTCGCTGGACCAGGCCCAGAGGTGCGAGTACGGCGGCGGCGCCTCCGGGCAAGGGCCGATCTGGAACCCGTCGTAGTCGGCCCACGCCGCGGTCCGGTCTCCGACGATGCGCCGCACCGTCGCCCAATCATTGGCGCCGAAGGCGTGCAAGAAGCGCTTCACCGTCTCAACCATTCAGGCCACCTCCTCCACGACAGGCTCCAACTCGTTCAGCGTCACTGATGAGCCTCTGAACCTGACACCCTCAACGGACGCCATGCCATAGCCGGAGGCTCCTTCCGGGCCGATGGTGATGAGTTGGTCGTCCAAGTCACGCAGTGCGTGCAGGAGGGCCCTCTCAACCCACCGGTCTTCCTCATCGTCCAACGGTGGCCCCATGATCTTGAGAGTCATCGTGACGTCGCGTTCGTAGTGCTGGGTGAACAGCGCACCATCGCGGGCGCCTCCGGTGAACCGGTCGATCGCGACCCTCGTGCGGCTCCGTGCCTCATGGTGCTCCCACACCGAGTCCAAGAACTCCCACTTGCCGCCACCTGTCGACGACCCGAATGCCCGGCAGACCGAACACTCACCGCAGCCAGTCCAGTTCTCCTTGCCATACCCGCACACGTTCAGGCCAAGTGAGCGACCGATGAACTCGACCCGGGAGCGAAGGATGCCCTTCCAGGCGCTGCCGTTGGTCGACGCCTGCTGCTCCTCCGGCTGCGCCAGAAACTCGCAACGGACCTTGGCCTCCAGGAGCGGGATCTCCCTGTTTACCTGGGTGTCCGAGTCGCGCCCACGTTTCAGCAACGCGTCGACCCGCGCCACCGGCGTCTGCTTGTCGCCGCCGAGGAGCGCAGCGACCCCGTCCCGGGTGTCCAGGTCCAGCGTCCGGTAGCGGATGGACGACACCCGCGCCCGGCCCATCCCGGTGCTCCTGCTGCCACCGATCCGCGGACGCCATTTCGCCAGCAGGTCAAGGAACGGCGACGGGTCTTCCACCTCCGAACGGAAGTAGACCTTGATACGGCCACCGCCTACCTCGTCGACGCCGAACAGCCCGCGGCGGCTCGCCGCACCCCTGCGCCGGTCGATGCTTACCCGCCTGCGGGTGGTGACGGGTGCGTCCTCGACGACCGTGCCGAGGACCCACCACGGGGAGACGCTCAGCTGCGAGGCACCCGGTTCCGGGCCGAACAGTTGTGGCGCGTCCGCTCCGGCGGCCACCCGGAGGCCGCCGGAGATCCCCGATCCGGGCACCATCGGGCTCCCGGTCAGCTCGTCCATCAGGGTCTCGATGCTGTCATCGGACTTGGTGTCCCAGGAGCCGACCCGCCAACTGGCCTCCATCTCAAGGGTGACCCTCACATAAGTTCGCCTCATCGCCGTACCCCCTTGGTGATCTCGTATGCCAAGCTGTTGCGTTCGCCTGGGTCGACGTCTCGGACCACGCGTTGGACACCATCCCTCTGTGGCCTCGACAGCCGCCCGACGCCAGGCTCCTTCCAATCGTCGTCATCGAGGATGTGCCCATGAGGGGTGCCTCGGAGTCGGCCTGCGAGCCACTGGAGTTCCTGCGGCTGGAGCTTGAACGCCTTGACCGTTGCGGGCCAGCCGGAAGCCGTCTCCGGCACCTCGACCGCCCCATCACGCCGGGGCGTCACCGCAACGCTCTGCCCCTCGAAGACCGGCGCTGGCAACACCTCCAGCCAGCCGTAGCCCTCCGATCGTCGCACCCCGATGCCCGCGTCGAGGAGCCTCGTGAGCTTCTCAGGCCCGGGGTTCTTGATCAGGGCCGTCGCACCCGCGGCGAGCGCTATCTCCGTCGGCTTCGGCAACCCGCTGGCCAGGTGCCAACCTCCCGCGACACCGGTGTCGAACCTGTGGGCCCAGCAGTCCACGACGTCGATACCGGCCCTTTCCAGTGCGTCCCGAAGATCGGTCGACGCGGCGCCGGACGGGTCGACGAGGAGGGTGGGCGAGATCGTGCGCACCACCAGTTCGGCGCTGGAGCCGGGCAACCGCGGCGGGCCGCTCAACGCCTCGAACTTAACGCTGCATCTGCCCATGACGCTTCCCCTGCCCCCGAAGAAGGCCGTGCTAAGACGGCGCAGCATTCGGTCTTGTACGCCGTCGGGCAGCACTACGTAGCCGACGAACTCGGTTCCGCGTTCGATCGTCTGACGACTGAACAGTTGCGCTTCGGCCGCGGTGTGCCGCCGCGGGTTGAGCGCGGTCGTGGTCACCGTCACGAACGCCGTCGCGGAGTAGCCGCCCTTGGCGACGTTGCGGCCCGCGCAGCCGTGGTCATCGGGTGCCAGCCGTCCATCGAAGGCCTCGTCGTGGCGTTCGGGATGCCCGGTGCCCCGGTGATACTTGCATTCCTTCACGGATTGGCCGACGACGACGGTGCCCGTCGGGATGGCCGGCGAGAACCGGCAACTCTCGAACACCTGGGAGAACTCCTCGTCGCGGTTTCCGCCCGCGGCAACCCAGGCCGCCGCCAAGCCGCCGCGGACCACGGACCCCGGGATGACCGGGTGGCTCGTCGTCAGGAACGCCCGTTCCCCGCCCTGCCCGAGGGAGACCCGCTGCCCGGATGTGATCGTCAGCTTCAACCAGTTCATGCCGACTTCCCCTCCCGGATGCACCAAATCAGTCTCAGGTCAGGTTCGACGGCCCGGTCGGTGCTGAAGCTCACCCAGCCCATGCCGCGACTGCGGCTCTGGCCCACCTTTTCGGCGGCCCTCGCTGACAGGTGCAGCAGTGCCAAGTGGCATTCCTCTGCCCGAGTCGACAGGTCCTCGGGTAGCCCGAGCCCGCTCAACGGGCTGCGGCGCACGATCTCGAGCAGAGCCTCGGCGATGGACGCCTCCTCCTTCACCAGGAGTGCGCCCTTGACCACGGCGCCGTGCTCATCGAGCCGCAGCCTCGCACGCGAGGAGTAGCTCACCTCATTGACCGGTTGCACGTCAAAGTTCCAGGGGCAGCCCCGCCCCGAGATATCCCCGAAGACGGCCCGGACGAACGGATGATCGCCGGAATCACTGGACGGCAGCAGCCACCTGGCCTCGTCCCGGAGCACGCCTTTGATGCCGCCGTTGCTGAGCGGCGCCCCGTGATCGATCGCTTCATCCAGCTGGCCTGACGCCGACCCGGTGCCGACGCGCACGTTGTTCGCGAAAGTCAGACGCATCGTCAGGGAACTCATCGCCACCACCTGTTGATTGAGAGAAGGTCTTTCAGCGCCCGGGCGTCGGAATCGTCGAACCGGTCCGAAGGCTTGATGCCCGCCTTGTCCAGCAGGCATTTGACTTCATCGACGCGTTTGGCGAGGTATTCCAGCTTCTGAGCCATGACACCGAGGTCGCGGCTCGTGAGGGTTCCGCCGATGCTCTGGACGGAGTTGGCCGACATCTCGCCGAGGTAGCCCAGCGCGGGCTCCCGGTCCTTCAGGCCTTCGAGCGTCCACACCTCGTGCTCGCCTCCCGGGCCGTCCTGGGTCACATCGAGCCAGGTGAAGCTCCACCCCTGCCCGTCGACGCCGCGCTTCGCTCTCTTCAGCAGTTGTTCTGCGATCTCGACCTGGTTCGCCAGGGGAAGCTCGGCCTTGGAGATGACCATGCCTGCGGACATGCTCACCCGTCGGTCGCCGACGCCCAGCCCCTCGGCCGCGTCTTGGAAGCGGGTGAGGAACTCGACCAGGAACTCCCAGCAGCGCTCGGCCGGCAGGCTGACCAGGAGGTCGTCTCCGCCCATGACGTGCGGCACGACGGGTAGCCGATCGTCTCCTGGGAGGATGATCTTCTCGGTGGCGGCCTTCAGCGCCACGATCAGAGCCTCGCCTATCCCTTTGGAGAGGGCCTGCATCTCCAGCGTGGACCCGGCCTCCACCGCTGCCCTGTGGGCGGCCTCGAAGAGCCCGCCCAGCCCGTTGCCGTCCGCGAAGACGAGGGCGGTGTGATTGTCGCGATGGGTCCTGACGTGCCCGGCCGCATCGGGGCGGATCATCTCGCCAAGCTTGCCCAGGTCGTCGACCCCCTTGAGTTCCTCGCCGCCTCGCGCCTGGTTGATCTCACTCAGCAGCCACCACTCGACACAGAACTTGTTGGGATGCTTCGGGCCAATGCTGACGACGGTGCGCCTGCGTCTTTCTGCGTGTTCGCGTCTCCGGAAGCAGTCTGCGCAGAGCCGGGGGGCCACTCCGGGATCGTCTGGGAACCGCTTCCCTGCCTGGTGACTTGCAGGGTCGACCTTGCACTCGTCGCAGAGCCGCACCAGCGGAAACTCGTATGGTGCGGGGCGGAAGGTGACCTTCTCCCACCGTCTGCTCTGCGCCGGATCGAGCAGGTCAATGTAGCGCTCCTCAATGCCCGTCTCAGGTTGCACGTCCGCAGTGATCCACGACACCTGCACCGTCAGGCCGGGAAGGCGCGTGCGGAGGCGGCGGGCCAACAGGAGGCCGGCATCACGCGCGTCATCCTCGGAGCGGCCCTTGAAGGAGAGGACGCCGTCGATGTCGATGGCCTCATCGTTGGCTTCGATTCCGGACAGGGCCAGCACCTCTGCCATCGGCGGTGCCTCAATCCCCTTCTCCTTGGCCGCTGCAGGGCTCATCGTGAGTCGGACGACCTCTTCGGACGCACCGCGTCGCCCCCAGAGATGCCTGGAGCGCGCCAGGTGCGCCTGGATCCGCTGGATGCCGACATCGACATAGGTGGTCATCGCTTGCCCTCCTGATCCTCGACGGCGATCGACAGGTACTGGTCTGGGTCGGCGGCATCCGGCAGCGGCACAAGATGGCCTTTCCGCCCGCCGGAATGCGTGCCGAACCAGCGGAAGGCCTCGTCGAACTCCTTGCTACCCCGCGTTGAGAACGGCTTGGACGTCGGGTAGTTGATGCGGTCGGCATGGACCGCATCGGGGCTCAGGAGGTGCTTCAGCGCCGCATGCACCTCGGTCAGTTGACGTTCCTCCACCAGCCCTCGGACGAGGCGGACGGCATCATCGGCCCGCTGCTCTGGCGCCGCGGCGGCGTCGTTCGCGTAGCGTTGGGTGGCGGTTTCGAGGTGCAGGTTCTCGATCCTCGGCTCGGCGGTGCCGTAGCCGAGCGGCTTTCCGCCACCGAGATGGACAACGCACTTGCTTCCGAACAGCCGTTTCGGCTCGGCAGCCGCGAGCAGCCAACCCAGCTGCTCCGGGGAGAGATTGTCGAACGTGATCCGCGCTCTGAGTACCGTTCCGGCAGGCAGGGCATGGGCCGATCCGTTCTGGGTTTGGTCGTGCGTCCATGGCGTTTGCCGCCCACCCTTCGACTGCCCGTGCCAGTAGAACTTGCGCCCACGCACACGCCTGAGTTCGCCCGACTCGTTGGGCTGGTCGTACCAGTGGGATCGTTGAACGTGATTCTCGTTCTTATCGGCGGATCGGAACCTCCCGCCGGGTGCCTCTAGGTAGAAGCCGCCCGAAGAAGGTTGAGGTGAGCGGAGCGGGGGCAGCGTCTTCGCCGTCGACGTCACGCGCTCGGGTGTGCTCCCGTCTTGCGGTGAGACGCTCTTCGCCCAGCCGACCTGGATGTGGGTGCGGTACGCGGCCTGCTCGTGCTCGGCCGATCGCTCCGCCCTGATCGACCCGAACACCGAACAGGAGGGGCACAGGCTCTCCGGGTCGGAGCAGGGCAGCAGGTCCGTGGCCATCCGCTCCTCGACCGAGTGCTCCCCATGCGTGCGCCAGATGGCGGCCATCTTGAGTTCGCCTTTGCCGGTGACCCAGACGGTGTCGCCGATCCCAAGCCAGCCGTCGGCGCGGCGTCGCTTTCCAATGGGTGTCCCGTGGGAGTCGACCGGGTCACATGGCCAGCCATCCCCATTGGGCGTGTAGGTTGCCGTGTCCGGGGGGTGGGCCACACCGACGAGGTCAGCCCCGCCCGAGCACGCGTCGACGTATGCGGTCCAGGTGGATTCATCGATCTGTTTGGTTGGCCCGGAGAGCCGACCGACGGCCACGAAGTAAGGATGATCGGGGCGCCTGGCCCCTTTCGACGTGATGTGCATCACCCATTCCGGGGAACTGGCTGACGGTGGCGAGATGGCGGTTGGGTCGGTGATCTCGGAGCGCCCATGCACCGACGATCCAACGGCGTCGACCGTGAGCCGCCGTCCGGAGTAGAGGCCGCCCCGAAGCTTGGCCGTCAGCGCCTTGTGGTCGACCCATTGAACCTCGTCGGCGAGCTTCACCTCGGTGACGGCGTGCGTCACCGGGTCGATCTGCGTCACCACCGCCAGGCGGTCGGTAGAGGACTTGTAGGCGTTCATGGGCTCGCGGTGGACGGGCAGGAAGGAGCCGTCGACCACCCTCATGCACCCACCCGACATCGTCTCGTGGAGCGACCGCAGGGCCCCTCGAAGGGATGACCCCGGATAGTCCAGCACTTCATTCTGGATCGCCGACGCTTCCTCATGTGGGAGCAGGAGCTCGGTCTTGCACGTCAGGTTCCAGTCGAACCAGCCAGAGACCGAGTCCGCGCCGAGCGCCTCGTGTCCCCCCGGACGTGTCCTCGTCACTGAGGGCGGCAGCGGCACGAACGAGTAGGGATTGATGAAGTAGCTGCCGTCGTCACGCTTCTGCTGGAGTTCATTCCGACGCTGCGCCGCAAGCTTTGCGGCCTCGCTGGCCTTCTTCTGAGCCTTATGCTCCGCATCCCTTACGACGCACTCCTTCTTCCAAGCGTCGCGCCCGCCATCGTTGAGCCAGGCGAGGACGAGTCGCCCACCGACCTTTGCCACGGCCAACGGAACCGCGCCCGGCTTGGCCAACCAGTCAAGCCACGCCTGGGGGAAACCGGTGACCTCCAGCTTTCCGTCGGAACCGCCGTCGACCTGGACCCGTTTGCCCGGCTTCTTCTTGGCCTCGGACAACGTCTGGAGGCTGATGAGCGCGTCATCCTTGTCTGGATCGTCTTCCAAGTCGCCCAGCAAGAACGTGCCGCTGTCCAAGTCTGTGAGCCCGCATTCGGCGAGAACCAACGGGAACCACAAGGCGTCCGCTTCCCGGAGCGGCTCGAACTTGCCACCGGCACCGTCGTTCCAGGGAGCGGTGAGCCACTCGTCGCCGCGTTTGAGATACAGGGAATGCCTCATGCCCTATACCTGACGGACAGCCCCGGCTCCGGGGCGCGCCAAGTATCGGAATCCCACGATGTCGCCCTCGTCGTTTCGGACGAGGCCAGCGGGGAAGACTAGGTCTTCGCGCTCTGGGTGGGCGCCGACCACCAGCTGTGACACCACGAACACGACGCCGGCTGTGGCCTCGGGCAGGCCGTCGGCCAACCCGTAGCTCAGGAGCGTCAGCGGTCGGCCGTTCGGGAGAAGGCCACCGTCGTCGAATTGCTCGACGAGCCGGACGTTTCCGCGCTGCGGCAGCACGACCGGTTCGCCGTCGTCTGGACGATACGTCAACACCTTGTGCGGTGTGTAGTTCCTCAACTCACCCATTGGTTCTCCTTTTGTCGCGACGGCCTCGAGCCGCCCACTGCCCGGCAACGGTAGCGAGCCCAACCGCCTGCCCGAGCGTGTTCAAGACAATGTCACAGGGCTCAGACAAGAAGAACGAGCGACGTCGGTTGAGCCGCCTTGTGAGGAACGAGCTAGGCGTGACGAAACCCCCTCGTCGGTTGAGCCGCCTTGTGAGGAACGAGCAAGGCGCGACGAAACCATGGCGAGTTCAACACAGACCCGACCACAAGTCCCTGCACAAAGTCGCGAGGGTTTCGTCACCGGCCCGGCGCTTCGCGCTAGGGGCCGGGCTCAACCAGCGGCCGCTCGCCAGGCGACTCAACCGACGGAGGCCGCCGCCCCCGTCCGTCATTGGTCAATAGGGTTACCGCAGGCCGCCTGAGGCCGCCGGGTTCGAGAGGGGTCGAAATTGCTGACGCTATGGCAGCTGAGGTTTGAGGTCGAAGACGAGCGGAAGGTGTTTCCCTCCGGGGTACACGCCCTGCTCGGCAAGTGGTTCCAAGAGGGGGCGGAGCATCACGACCCAAAGGCCTACAGCATCCTCGGCCTAGCCAGCGGCGAGGGTGTCGTCGACGTCCTGGTCGGGCTGCTCGACGGTGGACTGGCCGACCGGCTGGCCCTCATGCCCCCCGGATTACCGCATGTGTTCGGCGACGACGGCAACCAGGGTTTCCTTGCCTTGCCACCGCACCTGGTTCGTCAGGCGGCCTGGGGCGACCTGGCCCGCTTGGGGCCCGAACGAGGCTGGAGCCTGGAGTTGATCACTCCACTCTGCTTCCGGCGTGGCAGCCTGGCCTCCCCATGGCCGGACCCGTTCAAGATGATCGCCAGCCTCGCGACCAGGTGGCGTCTGGGCACCGGGGAGGAACCGCCGTTCGAGATCCCGGACAGCCGCGAGATCCTCGTCTCGTACGCCAACCTCGAAACCCTCGAGATGTGGGGAACCCCGCAGAACACGACCGAGCGGGGACGAGGCCCTCGCCGACGCCAGGTCGTCGGAGCCGTGGGCGACTTGGAATGGCGCTGGGCCCCAGACACCAGGCACGGTGACGGCGCCGACGGCGCGGCCGCGTTGAACCGGCTGCTGGGGCTGTGTACCTTCACCGGGGTTGGCGCCTATCCGCAGTTCGGGATGGGAGCCGTCAGGGTGTCTCCCCTGGGCGCCGGTTCAAACCGGAAATAGTACCGCCGTGCCCCCGCAAACGTGCCGAACCCTGGGTTCGGCAAGACGCACCCTATCGTCGTCACTTCACTGCTGAAGGAGCTTGGGAATGGAACTGCAACTACAAGAGGGCAACTCGGCCGTGATGTCGTTTGACGAGGGTTTCTCCTTCCTCGGGGAGGACTCCGGCCCCAGGTATCCGACACCCGAAGGCACGTTGCAGACCGAGCCCGGGCGCAAGACTCTGATGGTCGCCCGCAGCGGCGGCAAGGTGCGGCTGAGCAAGGGGCGGGTGATCGTCGAATCAAAGGACAAAGTGCAACTCGTGAGTGTTCCGCAGTCCCTGGTCTCCAGGATTGTGTGCTTCGGGCCCGTCGGCGTGAGCGCGGGAATCAGGGACTGGGCGCTCCGGTCGGACATCCACGTCGTCTACCTTTCGCGAACCGGCAACTATCTGGGCCAACTGCTGGCCGGCGGGGCGAAACAGCGGGCGGCCCGGGTGCGGGCACAACTGGCTCTCACCGAGGAGCGCCGTATCGAGTTGGCCCGGAGCATCGTCACGGCAAAGGTGAACAAGCAGATCGTCCTTCTTCGACGCTACGTCCGCGACGAGAACCGCGACGACCTGGTACCGAAGATCGAGTTCATGAAGTCGCTTCGGGGCCAGTTGCCCCAATACGTCACATCCGAGGGACTCATGGGCGTGGAGGGCGCCGCAGCCAAAACCTACTACGAAGGGCTGTGCCTACTGCTGCCCGTCGAATGCGGTTTCAGCGGGCGCAACCGACGACCACCTCGCGACATCGTCAACGCAGCACTGTCATATCTGTACGCCCTGCTGCTCGCCGAATGCGTTGGGGCCCTGGTCGCCGCCGGCCTCGACCCAGCGTTCGGCTGCCTCCACTCCGAATCCCGGGGCGCTCCCGCCCTGGGGCTCGACCTGATGGAGGAGTTCCGTCCCTACGTCGTCGACCTCGTGGTCGTCCACGCTGCCAGGAAGGGAACGCTGACCGTGGCCGACCAGGAACCAGACCAGGACAAGCCGGGTGTGTGGCTGACGAAAGCCGCCAAGCAACGCCTAGTCGACGCCTACGAGTTGCGGATGCTGCAGTCGACCAGTGGCGCCCTGCCCGGCTTCGGCGGCAGCATCCGCGCCCACATCCACCGCCAGGCAAAACGGTTGGCGAACGCCATCCACAGTGGAGCGGACGAGTTCACCGGATTGAGTTGGCGATGAGGTACGTCGTCACATACGACATCACCGACGACAAGACCCGAACCAAGGTGGCTGCGACGCTGCAATCCATCGGCGACCGCGTCCAGTACTCCGTGTTCCTCTGCGACGTCGCCGAAGAACTGTTGGTCAATGCCATTGAACGATGTCAGAAGTTGATCAACCCGGTCACTGACTCCGTGTACGTGTTCAATCAGTGCCAGAACTGCTGGGGAGGCCTTCAGACGCACGGGCAGGCGCACCCCCACGAGCCGGTCTACTATTGGGCTGTCTGGTGAGCGGCCGGAAGGGGGTGGAGCGTGGACGACGCTGAGAGGGCCCGAGCGTGTAGGCACTTGACTAGGTCTTTTGGGCCCGAAGTGGCCAGATCCGGGGGTCCGCACGACCAACTGTGACGGGGTGCGTGCAGACGGTGGACGTCAGCCCTTGTCAGGGGCTACTATTTTGGGGAGGGGTCGCAAGGCACCCTCATCGCAAGAGCGAATTGAAAC
>NZ_FQZG01000073.1 GCF_900141915.1 Tessaracoccus bendigoensis DSM 12906
CCAGGGGCAAGACGCTACGGCGCCAGATCATCAACGTGCCTGCACGACTGGCCCGTCCACAACGCCGACCCTGGCTCCACCTGCCCGAGCATTGGCCATGGGCACCCCAATGGCTACAACTCTGGCGAAGCGTGTTCCCCTCCACCACCGGGCCACCACTATCAGCCTGACCTGCCCATCCCGCCCCCGCCAGGCCAAACCCAAGGAACCAAACAAAGTGGAAAAGCTGGGCAAACCAGCAGATCCATCACGCCCAAAATCACAACAGCGTCAAAACACCGGGACCATGCCCTCCAGAAACCCGTCCGAAAGCCAATCCACGGATTCAGGCTTAGCGGGGGTCCCTCAGTGTCCACGAGGCTTGGCGGCGTTCCGTTAGGAGGGTGAACGAGAAGGAGCCGGCGGATGGTGCGGGAGGGGCGACAGCGATGGCGATGAACGAGATCCGGCAGCAGGCACGCAAGAGCGCCGCAGAACGGGTCGCCAGGTTGCGGGAGCAGCGGGCGGACCTCGTCAAGAAGCAGGAGGAGCTGTCGGCCACGGTGATGACGGCGCTGGCCGAACGCGACGCAGTGATCGCTGACTCCGAACGGCGGGCAGGAGCGGCCCTCAAGGAGCTCGCGTCCAGTGGCCTGAACCTGGCGGAGGCAGCCCAGTGGTGCGACCTCGTCGGGAAGGAAGCCGCACGGCTGGTGAGGCTCGCGGCCCAGCCGGCCACCGCCGATGGTGAGGCGATGGCGAGGGAAACGGTCAGTGGCGAGCGGTAGCTTCCTGAGTATCGGGAGGTCGAGGAGGACCATCATGACGACGTCAACGTACCCGTCCGAAGCGGCCAACTTCGCCGGGCGGGCGTGCTCATGAGGTTGCCGCGGGTGGTGATCTCCGCGGTGGTGTGGCATCCGGTCGTGCTGCCCGTCCGGCCCACCGCGACCCACGCCGGACGCCGACCCTGCACCTCGGCGCGGCGGCGTGGCCTTGCGCCCTGTGGACAGTGGCGCTCGCCCGCACGGTTAGTGACTTGTACGGGCGAAGGGATTCATGGGCACCCCCACGATCCGAGGACACCTGGAAGGAAGGGATCACGATCATGACCGGAGTGGCGATGCCCGCCGAGTCGATCGCCAAGGTCGATCTGCTGCTGGGGCGGGCGACGATGCTGACTGCTGACCGCTGGGACGACCTAGCCGCGATGATCCACGAGGCAATGGGGATCTCGCTGTTGATGGCGGCCACTCACCCGTCGAGCCGGCCCGTGAACGTCCCGGGACTGACACGACTGACGGCGCTCGAGTGCGTCGAGAACGCGTTGCGCGAGGTTCAGGCCTGGGACCTGGCCCTCGCCGCAGAGCTGCCCGACTTGGCCCAGTTGCGGGTGCTGCTAGCCGACGTCCGCAGGGACTTGGACAGCTCTGTCGGACGGCGAGGGTGACGGCCCATGTGGCAGGCCGTCCGGCGGGAACTCGCCCGCCTCGAGTGGGGTGTCGAGCCGCCCCTCACGCTGGATCTGATGGCCGACTGGACCCAGACCGTGTCCAGCTTGGTGACGATCCGGCAAGCGATCGGCCCGATCTCCACAGCCGACCCGATCGCGCTGCTGGCCACCGCAACGACCGGCGCAGCGCGAACTGCTGAGGTGAAACCGATCCTGGCGCCGTCGCTGGGCGCTGTGAGCGCGGCGCTCGCCGACGTCGGCCAGGACATGGCGTCGTACCCCGACCTCGACCGGAAGCGCGACGCGGCCACGCTGAACCACGTCGCCTACGAACTCGTGCACTGGGTGCGCGTCCGGACGCCGGACGAGCAGGCGAAGGCATGGCTGCTGGCCGGAGAGACCGCACTCGACGGCGCGATCCACGCTCCGACGACACGATCGGCCGTCGGCGTCGGCCTGGCGGCCTGGCAGGGTGCCCTCGCGGCCGTGCAGCCTGTCCAAGCCGCCCCTATCGTGCGCCGCAGCGTGGCGCTCGGGCACCTGGCGCTCCTGCGCGACACCCACGCCCTTGTGGAGGAGGCGAAGCGTGCGGGGGCGCTCCCAGAGCTGTACGCTGATGCGCTGCTCGGCAGCATCCGCGAGCTCGCCCGAGCCCACCAGACCACCCTGAGTCAGATCGACTGCCGTCGCCTCGGCTCCACCCGCGGCGACCAAGCCGTCATGCTCAAGCTCGGCACGGCCGTACGGATACTCTCCGGCCGCCCAGACCACGCCGAGCCCTCCCATGTCCGTCTGGACGCGCTGCTGCGCTCGAGTGCCGGCCAAGCAGTCCTGGTCGCCAACCTCACCAGCGAGCCGTCGGCCCAGCCCGCAGCTGCGAGGATCAGCCGACTCTCACTGGAGTACCTGACCAACCCCCGGATGCTCCGCGAGGTCGACCTGCCGAAAGCCCCCGCGCCGCCCGCACCGGTGGAGCCCAAAGCCGCAGCCGCGCGGGAACCCCGAGCGGCGGCACGGATCGCACTCATGGAATCGACGGTTAGCCCCGGGACCGTCCTGGACGGCCCCTCCATCCTTGCGCTCTGCCAGGCCCGTGACCTTGGCGTCGCCGCTGCGACCGGCGATCCGTTGAACCCGCCCGAGATCCTCCGGGGGGTTGACTCATCGCGTTGGCCGCAGTTGGTCGCCGAGGGGCGGCAGGCCGTGACCGACCTGGTCGGCTCGGTCATTCCAATGGTGTACGCCCAGACCCGAAGAACCCCCAACGCCGCGGACACTCGCGGCCAGATGTTTGTTGAACTGATGGGCGCGGCTCACCGATTCGACCCTCAGCGGACCAGTCCTGAGGGGTGGGCCAGCTATGCCTGGATGACGCTGAAGCACGCCCGAATGCGCGGAGTCGACGAAGCTGGCGTGGTCCGCAAACGCACCACCGGCCCTCGACCTTCTACGGTGACCCTCGATGGGCGGGACCCGGCGAGCCGAACTCCCGGCCCTGGTGAGGTCGTCGAAGATCGGCACGCGGTCGCTGCCATCACGCAGGCACTCGGGCAGCTCCCTACGTCCCTGCGGGAGCCGCTGAGCGCGTCGATGCAAGGACACCCGCTCCGGGAGATCGCCGAGGACCTCGGGTACTCCGAGAGCACTGCTCACCGACGCATCAAGGAAGCGCGCGAGCTCCTCAAGGGCGAACTCGACGCGCGACGCCACGACAGCCCGTGGGTGCCTTTCGACACGGGGACCGATCCGGTGCTGCGACGCGCCCAGCGCCTCTTCGAGCAGACGCCGACGTTGTCCCGCGGCCCAGGAATTGAGGGGGGTATGAGAAGGTAACAGTCATACAAGCAAGCCCCATGGGTTGGACGTCACTCTGCATGGGTCGGCTGCCGCTGTGGCAGCGCAGACAACGCGTGCCTCACGGCAGATTGCTGGCGCCGACGGTGATTCGGGTCTCTCATGGACGGCGTCGCTCCCTCGAAGTTTCTCCACGAGTCTGCGAGGCTTCGCTCATGAAATGAGCGACTCTGAGGATAGTTCAAAGTCTCCGAAGTGGTTCCGGCAGGCAAAGCGGCGAGCGGGACTTGCTTCATGGAGAGGGCGACCCGTGTGCGGTGGAGACTAAGTAGATCCCGGGGGCAATGACCAGAGAAAGGGCGGTCTTGAGGACGACGTTTGACAGGATGATGCCCACGATCACACTCACTGGTAGTTCACCCAAAAAGGCGATACCCGCGAACAGCACGGAATCCAATGGAATCGATCCCAGGTTCGAAAAAGCCACTCGGCCGAGCAATCCATGGTTCCCGTGGCGAGCGACCCACCAAGAATACAGGCGAGTGTCAAACCACCCGGACGCGATTTGAGCCACCACAGACGCGATTACTATTCGAGGCGCGAGGCTGAGCACGTCGCCGAAGTGGATCTGCGCCGCGGATTGTGCTACTTCAGGCGAGGCGGGTATTGCGCCGACGACCCATGTCCCCAGGGCTGCTGCAGCAGAGAGCGCCCCAGCCAAGATAATCGTCGCTTCGGCCGCCTTGGCCCCGGCCTGCCGGTGGATCAGGTCGCGCAGCGTGAATGTGAGCGGGTAAACGAGCGTCCCTGCATCAAGTGGACCGAAGGGGGAGGAAACGATCCGGACCGACCAAAGGTTCGCCAACACGCAGGCGACCATGAAGCTTCCCGCCAAGCCCAGGGTTACACTCATACGCGCCGTCACGTGTCGGATGCTACCGGATGGCGAAGACATCCGTGACCGAGGGGAGAAGCCTTGCATCTCGCAGTTATTGCTCCGCTGAGCATGATGTCCGCCCTGTGCCCGCTGGGGGACATTGAACTCGTGCTGGGCAACATGTTGCTCGAGCCCAACTACATGGCCTACTACTCTTCGGCGCGAGATAGAGGTCGATGCCTGATCTTGGATAACGGTGTCATGGAGTTGGGGTACGCGCTCAGTTCTAGTGAGCTCTTTGATCTCATCGATGTGTTGAGGCCCTCTTTCGTAACCCCCCCTGAGGTCCTGCACGACGGACCGGAAACAATGAGGCTCACCAATCAATTCATCACGGACTTGGATCGTCGGCGAAGCGCGGACTCGGTCGAAGTTCTAGGAGTCGCGCATGGGTCCAGCCTGCGAGAATGGACACAGACGTTCGATGCGTTGGCAACGAATCCGCGCATCGCACGCATCGGCATCCCATATGATGTCCCCTTTGCGGTACCGGGCGAGAGCGAGCGTGTTGACCAACTTGGGCAGTGGGCTCATCGTCGAATGTTTCTGACCGAGTTCGTCTCGCAACGCTACGCTGACAGGGTCAAGGATGTACATCTTCTCGGATTAGCTCACCCAATGGAACTGGTGATGCAATCGCGCCACACCTTCATTCGAAGTCACGACTCGTCCTGGCCGGTCATGGCCGCAGTTCGCGGAATCAACTATGACGAGACTCTCATGATGGAAGTGCCAGAGAAGCCCTTCATCAAGTGGGACGTCCCATGGAATGACGGTCAAGCGCAACTAGCTGCGCACAACGTCGCGATCACGAGGCAGGTAATCAAGAGTGACATTGAGCATCGCGCTCGATTTTGACGGCGTTCTCACTCATCTGGTCACGAAGGACCACCTCTCCCTCAGCGGCGACCAGGCCGTGCGTGACTCTGTCGTGCACCCCTACGCCGAGTTTCTTGTCGGCGCGCTACGGGCGATTGGAACTGTGACGATATTCACGGCCCGCCCTCCCGATCAGGAGAGCGTTATTCGTGAGTGGCTGTCGGCGCGACTGGGATCGCAGGAGTTGACTGTGTTCTGTTGCGGGGATGAACTCAAACACCACGCATTTCGTAGGCTAGGTTTCGACGTGCTAATTGACGATGATGCAGAACTAATACGGAAGGTCGGCCCTGCGGTTGGCATTTATTACGCGCCCACATCCATGTCGGACCTTGAAGGCATTCTATCCAGAGTACTGAGTCGTGACCGCAGATGGGCTATCAAGATTGGGCAACTCCGAGATCACATAACGGCAGCGCGCGGCATTGGAGACAGGTCCCTGGGGCCGCTAATGGTTTGCAGCGGTGCCTCAGGCGAACGATACAAGTTGCGTGTCAGCACCCGAAGCCGCACTTCCGGAATGTGGGAGCACCTCTCGGACGGAACACTAGCTGGCTGGGGGCATTTGCCTGAAACCATCCGTGTTGGCGAGTGCGCGCTACTCTCTCGATACGTTGAAGGGGATGTCTTCTCAGAGCTTCCTGAAGTCGGTCGTCATGGGGGTCTCATTTCGGTCGCCGACGCGCTCGCGTCCCTCCACCGCACTACGGCAGCGGACAACCAACTTCCTCGAATAGCGTTGAGCGCCGACGAGAGGAATGTGGTTGTTGATGCCCAGGGCCAAGTGATGTTCGTTGATCCAGAGATGGTGACGCGAGGTCCCTTCCTGGCGGACTTGGTGTGGGCTCGAGCCTATCTATGTCGGAGTCTTGCGGAATGGCTGGCCTTCAGCGAGCAGTACTTGGTGGCAAGCCAGCGCGAAACCCTGGGGCACCTAGATGACTGGGATCGGGCAGAGGTGTTCGCGGTGGATCGGCTCTCATCACAATTGGAAGCCGCCGATTTGTTGCGGGGTTCCCCGTCCGTCACCGCAGACTTGAAGACGCTGCAATTCTCTCGAGTTCTTCCAGGTAGATATCAATAGCCTGAAAGTCAGGATGCTTCTTGCTCCGGTGGAACTCCAGGTACGCTTCCGCCTTGAGGGAATGGAGTTTATCCCTGGGCAGGGCGCGACAGATGGTAGGAACTCCTACTGGCTCCCCGCGGTAGCGATCCAGATCGACCTCGTAGTGATCTATCAGGCCTTCAGCCAGAGCTTGCTGGTATCCAACGGTCCCGGGATGCGCCGTGTAGATATTGAAAAGCACGTGGTCGGCATCAAGCTGAAGTGCGAACTCAGTTGTGCGCCTAACGGTCGTTTCTGTGTCGTTGATGGCGCCCATTATGAATGAAGTAGTTACAGGAACGGCAGCCTTCTTGCACGCAGCCACGGCAGCTGTCACTTGCGCATTGATGACGCCCTTGGATATATCTGTCTCCAGGAGACGCTCGTCGCCCGTTTCAACGCCAATGAATACGCCCTTGCATCCTGATTCAGCCAACTGGTGCGCGGTTGAATCGTCGAGCTTGTCGCTTCTCGTATTGCAGACGTAGCTAATGTCGAGCTCTTTGATAGCAAGGGTTAGCTCGGAGGTACGTTTGCGCCGCATGGTGAAAGTGTCGTCCCAGAATTGAACACTCTTGACCCCATGCTCGCCCACCAGGAGTTCGAGTTCACGCAGAACGTTGGTGACACTGCGCTCGCGATAGCGACCGTCGTTCAGCCCGCCCTTCGCGGAAAGGCAGAAGGTGCAGCGGAATCCGCACCCGCGGGAGGTAACCATCGTTGCCCATGGAGACGGCAACGACCTATGGGGGGATGACTGGTATGCGTCGGAGGTTAGTGTCGGATGCTCGGGGAATGGCAGATCGTCCAAATCGGGGAGTGGTGCCGGTGGGTTGATCACGAAAGCTCCGTGCTTGCGGTGCGCGAAGCCCGGGACTGTCTCGAGTGGCATTCCAAGAAGGAACTGTCGTAGAGGAACCTCGCCATCCCCAATGCATACTGCATCAAAAGCGTCAAGGCAGTCCTCGGCTCTGAAAGCTGCGTAGGGGCCCCCAGCGATGTAGGTGTCGGCGAACGTCCTTTCTACGACCTCCACGCACAGTGGATAGGTGGATGTGTTTGTGGTTATCCCGATCACATCGGGCGAGAAGTGATTGATCGACTCAATCATGGTGTCGAAATCAGCGTACTCTTCGCCCTCGAAGACCCTGACGTCGACAATGTCTTTCGTGTAGGCTTGCATGTAGAGAAGCCCTAGGCAGGGGATAATGCTCTTGAGCTCGTATTCATCGCCGTAGATTATTCGCGCTGCCGGCGGATTGACCAGTGCTACACGTCGACTCTGCACTTCCTGAACTCCTCATCGATCCCGACCCAACCGACCGTCGGTCCAAGGGGGCGCTACAATTGGACTGTGGCGTCCTCCGAATGGTCTACCTTGTACTCTACAGCTTGGGAGTCGTTCTGTGCGGGCGAGTTCGGGGTTTCAGCGGGCCTTCTCGATGACGGAGGTGGACTCGTGGCCGTCGCGAGCAGCCGGGACATCAGTCCGGCAGTTGTGGGACAACCCCTCGGGCAATCACCAATAGCCCACGCTGAACTCAATGCCTTGGCAGGGGTATCCCGTGAGGGGCTCGCTGGGGTCCGTTGGCTCCTGTCGACACTCACTCCATGCCCTATGTGTCTTCACGCCGCGGGGGTTGCCGGGGTCACCGAAATCCGATACGCGGGCATCGATCCCGGCGCCTTGGCGGCCTCGCCTCAAACGGGATACGGTGGGCGCCAGCTACCGCGCATGTCTCAGGTCGGAGAAGAAATCGAGGTGCTCTTCTTTGAGTTGCTCCCCCTAGTAGGAAGCCTGCGACTGAGAGGGACGCAGGGTTCTGCATTCCAATGGTACCGCGAGCGAAGGGATCCGATGGGTCGACTGGGTGTTCAGCTCGCTGGAGACAGTGCCTTCGGCGCAGGTGGAGAGTGGACCACTGAGTGCAAGCAACTTGCCTCGCGTTTAGGAGGCATTGGGCAGTTGCGCATGGCCGCCACTGGCTACCCCACCCCTCATGCGTGAGGGGTGAGGTGGGGAACCATCCGCACAAGCAGTCGTGAAGACCCTCACCCACGATCTAGTGACCCCACCAATCTGGGGCAGGGCCCGGATCTGGGGTGGTTGCACAGACGACACGCCACTGAGCCTGGTCCAGCAGGCCGGCGCTGACGGACCACTCCGACCTCGCGATCGTTGGCCTACCCGATCCGGTAGCGGGCCCATACGCCCCCGCAGGGAGGCCTGCCGGGCCCGACGCGCCTGTCGTTGCAGTCGGCCATGACCCCGGCCACCGTCCCATGGTCAGGCAGGGAGCCCGGCCGCTCCTCAGCGTGTCGGGAGTGCCCTTGTGCTCCGCCAGTCGGCGCCGGGCTGACGCCAAGCCGCTCACGCCGGTGTTCAATCCGGCGAGTCGCGAGCGCGACTCTGCGGTCGTGGGCTCCCCGTCTGTGGGCGGGCGCCCAGGAATTGGTTGGTGTGCGCGGCGACGACCCCGACCCGCCCATGCAGCACGTACATCCTCTACGATGGCTCTCTTGCCGACACCTGCACGACGGCGTCGAGGACCAGGTCGATTCCCATCACCAGCTCCTCGGGGGTGATCGTCAGCGGGGGAATGAGCTTCACGACCTGTCCGTGACTGCCGCAGGTCTCTACTAGCACGCCGGCTGCAAAGGCAACTCGGGAGACCGCGCGCGCCCACGTCTCGTCAGGCAGCTCAATCCCGATGGCAAGACCTCGTCCGCGAACGGTCGCCGGGGTGCCTTCCAGGCCTGTCCGCAGCCGCTTGATCGCACGCGCCCCGAGTGCGAGCGTCGACTCCCTAAGTGCGTTGTCGAGCCAGAAGTGCTCCAACGCAGCCCTGGCAGTGACCATAGCGAGGTCGAAGCCGCGGAATGTACCGGAGAACTCCCCTGGTAACCAGACGTCGTGCTCGGGGCGGATCAGAAGCAGCGACAAGGGCATGCCATAGCCGCTCAGAGACTTGGAGAGACAAACGATGTCGGGGGTGATGGCCGTGTCCTCGAAACTGAGGTAAGGACCGGTACGGCCGGCTCCCATTTGGATGTCGTCCACGACGAGGAGCGCGCCCGCTTCGGCGCACAGAGCGCTGACGGCTCTCAGCCATGAGGACTCGGCGAGCCGGATGCCGCCCTCACCTTGGACGGTCTCGAGGATAACAGCAGCAGGCGAATCTTCTTCCAGAGCTCGCCTCAACTGTGCGAGGGAGTCGGGATCCGTCGCGAAAGGCACTGCACGCGTGTCGAAGCGGAGTGAATCCCGCGCGGCTTTGGAGCCCGACGAAACACTGCTGGCCCCCAATGACATGCCGTGGTAACTGCCTTCGAAGTAGAGGACGCGAGACCGCTTCGTAACCTTGCGCGCCAGCCGGAGCGCCGCTTCGACAGCGTTCGTCCCAGCAGGCCCGGGGAATTGAACCAGGTGCTCCATTCGCTGGGGCTCGAGCACTCGCACCGTGAAGGACTCGAGGAAGGCGCGACGCGCGGTGGTGGCCATGTCGAGCGACTGCACGGTACCGCCGCGCTCGAGGTGACGCACCAGAGCCTCGCGGAGCACGCTGTTGTTGTGGCCGTAGTTCAGCGAGCCCGCACCGGCGAAGAAGTCGAGGAAGCGACGGCCTCCCACCGCTTCTAGCCACACACCTTCGGCGCGGTCGAACTCGACCGGCCAGGTTCGGCTGTAGCTGCGGACGTTCGACTCACGTCGGTCGGTCACAGCCACTGTACGACCGCCTTCATTAGCGCCACTGCCTCCGTTGCGATCGAGGTTGCTAGCAGCGCCGGTGCCGGATCCAAGATGGTGTGGACCTCGAGCGCCCAACCCACCGAACCGCGCTCAACCGTGACAGTGCGCGGAGAGGCGGACGTGTCCCTCCTCCACGAGGTCTTCTCTTTCCAAGCGGTTTGGTCGAACTCACGAAGGTCGCGCTCGTCTCCGGTGAAGTAGTTCTCCACCACCAGCACCGTGTCCAGCGCTGGTGCGTCACCGTTCGCCGAACCCAACTCGCGGTCGATTGCTTCTTGGCCGAGGTGGCCGTGACGGTGCAGCGCGGCGTACGTCGTTCGAGCGGCCGCTGCGCCGGCCGCCAGTGAGGACTCGTGCCGAGGGAACGGAATGTCAACCGTGAGCTGGCCGACCGTGCGTACCCCCGCACGCCCGGTCCCGTCGCGCACCGTCGACCGCAGGCCGAGGGGATGCGTATCCGGCCAGTGGAGCGCCCTCCGAAGGCCGATCCCGATCGCTGACGTCAGGCAAGCGCTCTCCGAGGTGCCGATCCGTAGGGCCGCCTCGTGGACCAGCGTGCTGTCCAACTGTACGCGGCTCGACCCCCGTGCCCGCGACAGCGCAGTGGTGTCGGACCGGGCAGGCGCAGCCGTGAGCCCGTGCACGTGACGGGTTAGGCCCGACACGTCATGGTCGCCAGAAAGTGCCCACTGTCGGTAGCGCGTCGAGTCCTCAGCGTCGAGCCTACTTCGAGGGTCGACGTACCGGCGCTGGAGTGCGCGTACGAAAGTCGCGAACGACCACCCGTCGAGTACCGCCTGATGGAACGAGAGAACCAGCGATGTCTCTCCGTCCGACAGCACCGCGACCATCCGCATCAGCGATCCGGCGCCCGGACCGAAGGTGCGGGTGAGGTCGTGCTCGACGACGTCGCGCAGCGTGGAGCTGCTAGCCCTAGTAGCACGGCCCTTGATGACATCGAAGCTGTGCGCCTGGCCCGTGGGCGCCGCGAGCGAGCCGTCGGCGTGCCAGACCCTGGCGAGCGACGGTAGTTGCGCCAGACAGGAGTCGAACGCGTCTACCAGCCGTGACGGGTCGAGTCGACCATGGAAGGTGAGGACTGACTGTTCGTGCATCGGCGCTGGTCCGAGTGCTTGGCTGGACGTGAGCCGCAAGTAGCCGGCCTCGACCGGGGATGGCCGCTGGTCGCTCGCTCCACTCACGCCAACCAACTGGTGTCCCCGCTCCTTCACGAGATGCCGGGCCATCGCCCGGATCGAGCCAGCCTCGATGAGAGCCCCGACCCCGACATCGTGACCCAGCCGCCGCAGTGCCACCGCGATCTGCAGGAACGTGAGCGAGTCGACCCCGGCGGCGTAGAGGTCGTCGTCGACGCCGGGAGCCGTTCCGACCACACCCCTGGTGACATTGGCGACGACTCTCGCGACGCTGGGGAGGAGATCGTCACCCGTCGCCGACCCCATCTGGGCCGTGGCGGGGGCGAGGACCTCCAGGGAGGCCGGCGTGTGCGGGTCGACCAGGAAGCGCTCGAGGGCCCACGCCAGCCGATCCAGCAAGTGCTCTGCGACGCGGTGTCCGTCGTACTGGAACTCGACGGTCACGGCTCCCACAGTCAACTGCGCCGTGACGTCAACCGCGAACTCGTTCTGCTCCGCAGCGCGGACCAGTCTCATGTCGACACCAGCGAAAGCCGACGTCTGTGACGCCTCGCTGTAGACCGTGATGAGCGTATCCGGCGTACCGACGGCACCCGAACGCCGCGCGTGCTCCGTGCCAACAGAGAGGTGCGGCAGTTGGACGGGCGGGGCCACCCGCTCGGCCAGGCGCTCCGCCACGACCACAGGCGAGTCACCTGCAACCACGATTTCAAGGGCGAGGACTGTGTCCGCGAACATTCCGACCGTAGGTCCGTGGCCCGTAATCGGAGCCTCTCGACGGTCGACGGAAAGCGAAACAGGCGTGAGGTCCGACGGGCGTATCGTCCGCAAGGCACACGCCCATGCCGCGATGACGAGCGCGGCCGGCGAGGTGCCCGCCTCGACCGCCACCGCCTCCAAGGTGTTGACCGCAACCTTGAGTGTGCGGGTGCGGGGGTCGCGTGTCGACTTTTCAGGGGCGAACGTGCTGAGCCGGTCACCGTTGCCCAACTGGAGACCGGGGCTGGCACCATTGACAACCTGCACCGCGTCCAGCTCGAGCCATGCGCGCAGCACCTCGTCCAGCTGAGCTGTCTGTCGTAGATCGAGACCGACGCAGAGCCGGACCAAGTCTTCCATCGCAGTCCGGAGGCCCACGCCGTCCAGCCCCAGATGGTGGTGGGTCATGCAGAGCCAGATGCAGCCTTCCTCGACCTCGATGACCGTCAGCCGCGCCAGGGGGCCGTGGCGGAGGTCGATGCCCCTGTCAATCTCATCGTCGCAGATTCGGTTCGCCTCGACCCGAGCATCGTCACCTGCCGACCTGAGGTCGAACGACGCTGGCGGCGGTCCGGCCTCCCCCCGCACGACAAGCATCGGAGTGCCTCGGAAGGATCCAATATTGCACCGCAGGCCCGCGTGATGCTGTTGTAGGGAATGCCACGCGGTTATGACGTGGCCGCGAGACAATGGCCCCCGCAGTTCGATGACCCACTGCCCAACATAGCTCGCGGGCTCCGAGGAAGCGACGAGGTGAATCCCTTGCTGTGTCCTGGTAAGCGGCAGCACTGCCTCAATCGACGACATCACCAGTCTCTCTCGAGTTCACCCAAGAGCGCGTCGACTTCGGCGCCCTCGATGCCGAGCAGATCCAGCCCGCGAGGGAGTGAGCGGCCGGGGCGAGCGATCGCCTCGATGAATGCGGGCGCGGACCTGGTCATCTCCGTCAGCAAACCATCAAGCCCCCAACTCCACCCGGCCGGGTGAGTCGTGACTTGGGCCACCCAGCCACTGCCCCCCTCCTGCTCAACAAAGTCCACCACTACTCCGTGCTCGTCGCTCGCAGAGTTCCACACAGCGACAGCTTGGGGGACGCGGACTCGCGCACCCAAGGACGGATGCGCGGGAAGCGAGAGGGACCGACCCATCACATTCACGAGAGGCACCGCGGGCAGCGGGCCCTCGGAGCTAGGCGCCGCAGCCAGGAGCGCGGCATCCCAAGTCCAGGCGGGAGGGTTCGTCGCGAGGGACCGGTCGACGGCGTCTAGGAGGTCGGAGGGATCGAGAGAGCTGGGGCGGACTAGAACGGGCTCGAGCAGAGTGTGGCACCCCGCGCCATTCCCGAGAACGTCGTGACCAAACAGGGTCCCTCGGCCATCACGCTCGATGTCCACCCTTACCTCGTCGAGCCCAGACTGCAGCATCAGCGCTCTCGCGACCATGGCCAGCGCGAGCCGGGGGACCGCATCGACCGGAACGCTTTCGAGCCCAGGAACCAGCACCTGGCCGTGCCGGACGCCGGTCAATGGGGCTCCATGCGCGTGTGCATTCTGACGGTGGGTCGCGGCGGTGACCCGATCGAAGTGGGGTCGGTACAGCCCGGCCGCAGCGGATGCACGTCGAGCGAGCTCCGCGCTCCAGGCCGGCATCCCAGTGCGAATGCGAGAGGGCCTGCCCTCAAGAGTCTCGGACAGCGCAGCCGTCAGCTCGACGAGCGTACCCACGTCCGCCATCAAATGCGAGAGCGCGACGCACACCTCGGCGTCGCCGACCGAAGTGGCGACCAGCCGTCCGACGGAGGGGTCGACAGCGCCGGCGGCTGCCTCCACCAGGAGCGCGTCGAGCACGTCTTGGTCCCCATTGGCAGCCACGGTCGTACTACGAGGCATAACGTCGTCCGACGTGGCCTGCTCTACCAGACTGACCTGGCCGCCCCCGTCCAACCGATGTACCGCAACACGCAGCGCCGCGCTTGCCTTGACCAACTCGGTCACGGCCTCCACGACTCGACCGACATCGCCGACCTCCTCGAACACCAGCGCGAGGACCGGGTCGGGAACGCCGTCGCCAGGAACCGTGGTCATCCGAACCTGTCGTGGAGTGGGGGTGAAGCTAAGGGAGGAGGACCGGTCAGCGTCAGAGCCACGACGCCTCAGTAAGCCGACGAGATCGGCCACGGTCTGGTGCTGGTATAGCTCGCGCACGCTGAACGTCCAGCCAGCCGCACCGAGCCGAGCGGCCAGGTCGACCGCGCCGAGCGAGTCACCGCCCGCTTCGAAGAAGTTCTGTTGCAGCGTGTCCGCCCCCAGCACGGCGGTCCAGGCCCGATGCACGGCCTCCAGCACCTCGTCACGGGTGGCCTCCGGATCGCCGGCGGGGATCGGCACCGACATCGAGAGACGCCGGGCTGCCCCTCGGTCAAGTTTCCCGTTGGGTGAACGGGGTATCGCGGTCACCGGCTGGACGTGGCTCGGCACCATGAAGTCAGGCAAGAGGTGGGACAGTCTCCGTCGGACATCGGCCACCTCTACCGCTCCGTCGAGCACCACGAGCGCACGTAACCCACCCAGTCCGCTTGACCGCTCCCCGGGCACGAGGATCACGGCCGCATCCTTCACTCCGGCCAACGACAGCAACGCTGACTCGACCTCACCTAGCTCCGCCCGGCGACCGGCCAACTTCACCTGGTCATCTGCTCGACCGTGGAAAACGAAGCCCTGGTCGCGAGTAAGCGTCACGATGTCGCCGGTGGCATAACCCCGCTCACCCGGCCGGTAGGGGTGCTCACCGAACCGCCTCAACTGGCCGTCGACGACGTACCCGTTCGCAAGTACGAGGCCGCTGATGATGAGTTCGCCCGGGAGACCCATCGGCCGCACGCGCCGCCACCGGTCGACCACCAGCAGTTCGACGTTTCGTGCTGGATGTCCAATCGGCACTACCGGCCGCCCTTCCTCGAGTACGTGGAGCGTCACGTCGTCCGCGGCCTCGGCCGGCCCGTAAGCGTTGGTGATGGTGGCGTTCGGAAACGCACCCCGGATCCTGGTCACCAGACTCGGCTCGAAGGCTTCACCTGTAGTGAGGAGGTGCCGCACCGCTGCTGTCCGGAGGCGGACATCAGGACGGGTGTCCAACAGGTCGCAGAGGGCTCGCAGGTAGCTCGGGACCAACTCGAGCACCGTCACCCCAAGCCGCTCGACTTCGGCGAGGAACTCCTCCGGGTCCCGCAACTCCGTGTCGAAAACGACGGCAGTCGCGCCGACGAGTGGCACCAGTGCCTGCCACACGTGGATGTCGAACCCTAGGGGTGCTGTCTGCCCGACCCGATCTGCCGGCCGTAGGTCGACGTGCTCACGCACCATCTGCAGGTGGTTTAGGAAGGCCACGAGCCCGACCTCGACGCCCTTCGGCCGACCGGTGGAGCCGGAGGTGAACAGGATGTAGACGGGGTCCAGCGCATTGCGATCACCGGTCGGCTCGAGGAGCCGCGCCTCCTCGGGAGGAGCGGTCGGAAGGTCTAGGACAACCGCCACTACCGCACCGAGTGCCAGGCGCAGTTGAGCTGGCGCCGTGTGGTCCACCAGGACCACCGTCGGACGTGCGTCCCTGGCCATCGCCGTTGCTCTCTCGGGCGGATTCGCCCCGTCGCAGGGCACGTAGACCGCGCCGAGATGGAGGATCGCCACCGTGGCGGCGACGTGCGACACACCACGGCGACAGCTCACCATGACCCGATCACCTCGCCCCACTCCGTGCTCCGCCAACAGCGACTGCACCGCCGCCGCCCACGACTCGAGGCCTCGGAACGTGCAGGTCTCATTTCCGTGAACCACGGCCGTGCGCTTCGGGTCGCAGGCGCTGACCATTCGGAGGTGAGCGGTCGGTGAGACAACATCGACCGCATGAACAGGGCCGGTACCGAGGGTGAGGATCTCCGCACACTCGGTCGCTGGAACGACCTCAGTGTTCGTCGGCGAGCCCGTGCCTTCAGCCCAGCCCCTGAGCAGCGACTCGACGGCGGACTGCAGGATTCCGTGGAGTTGGTCGCTCGACGAACGGGACCCCCACCGCACCTCGACCTCGTCACCACGATCGACGACGTTCATGCTCGCGCCATAGCGAGACGCCGGGTCCGGACGCCGTACCTCTTGGGCCGCAAGTGGGCCGTCGCGCGGGCCCGATCGCTCTCGGACATAGCTGAACTCGAAGTCGGAGAACACCGATGAGCCGTCGGAACGACGTCGCGGGTTGGCACTACGGACGATATCTTCGAGCGGCTCGTGGCGATGCGCGACGGCGAACTGGAGCTCTGCCTGAATCTGGTCGACGTACGCCGACCACTCGACGCTCGGCGATAGCTGACTCCGCACCGGCAAGGTGTTGACCAGCATGCCGAGCGACCGCACGTCGCTCGCGGGGCGTACATCTACCTGAATCACGACGAGGAGGTCATCGAGGTCCAGCACCCGGTGCAACGCGCTGGCGAACAGGGCGAGAAGGATCGTCGCGCGTGACCTGCCCGTGCTGACCTGGACGGCGCTCAGGTGAGCCACCGCCTCGTCGGACACCACGATGCGCCCGGTGGCGCCCGCACCGTCGGTCAGTAGCGTGACCGGCGTGGCGTGGTCAGGCAGCGGGAGCAGTCGGTCTGACCACTCCGTGTCGGCGGGCCGCCAGGGGACCGTGGAGGGGTCGAGCACCGACCACGCGTCTGTGGACGGCACCCCGAGCACTTCGGCGATCAGCTCCGCAGCGACGTGGTCGAACGATCGCCCGTCGAAGAGGCTGTGATGGGCGACCAGGACCAGGAGTCCGGCGCCGCTGGCGGGCGCAACCCAGCCCGCCCGGAACAGGGGCGGACGCGCCAAGTCGAATGGGTTAGCGATGAAGTCGTCGATTGCCGATCCGGGAACGGCGCCGCTGTTGAGTTCGACGACCCACCCGGTGGAGCGCTCATCGTGGATCACCGTCGGCCCACCGTCCACGAGGTCGATTGCCAGGTCGAACAGTCCGATCCGGTCGGCAGCTCGGCGGATACGCCGCTCCAATGTCGGAAACCCCAAGGACCCGTCCAGAGCCACCGCCTTTGTCAGGTGCAGGGACCGAGTGTCGTCCGCGAGTGTGTGTGCGAGCCACATAGCCCGCTCGACGGGCGACAGATCTCGGTGCTTCACTGCTCCTCCGATCGGTCGCCGACCTGGTGGATCAGGAAGGCTAGTGTCGGGTCCGCGATGAAGTCGGCGAGTTCGACTTCGACTCCGAGCTGATTCAACACAGCAGCGATGAGGTCCATCGCTAGCACGGAGTCGCCGCCCAGCGCGAAGAAGGAGCCCCGGGACGCCGGCCGCCCGAGTACCTCGGCCCAGATGCGGGAGACTGGATCCGGCACGGACTCCTCCGGATGCACCCCACGCAGCAACTTGTCGCTCGGGCCACGCTTCAGGTCGCCGACCCCACGCCAGACCTGCGGGATCTCCCACAGCTCTAGGACGGTTTGCACGGCGGCGACCGGATCGACGAGTTCAGCCGCCGACTCGTACTCGCAGACAAGGCGGCCACCGCGCTCGTAGACCACGCACTCCTCGACATTCGGGAGCGATCGGACGACGGCCTCCACCCTGTCGAGGTCGACGAGACGGCCGAGGCGCTTGATGGCGCGGTCGGATCGGCCGACGTGCACGAGCCCGCCAGCCATCTCGCGCACCAGGTCCGACGTCTGGAAGTACGCACCGCGCTTATCAGATCCGAACCGATCGACGGTGCCCTGAGAGGGGACGTCCCCGAGGTAGCCGTTGGCAACTCCCATGCCTCGAATGCGGAGGAGACCGACGCCGCTGCGTTCGGTGGGCACCACGTCCAGTTCGACGCCCGGGAGCGGGGTCCCGAGAGGGACGGAGCCGCCGGAATCCTCGTCGGGCTGGTAGACATGCGTGGTGGTGCAGACCGCGGCCTCGGTCGGTCCGTAGGCGTTGATCACGGTGTCCGCGAACCCGCTCAGCCGACGGGCCAGTTCCGGGAAAAGCGTCTCGCCCGCCGAGACCGCGACCCGCAGCCGGTTCTCCAGGTCTAGCCGGGCCCAGACGCTAGGGGGAGCTACCGCGTGGGTCACGCGTCCCGCTGCCATTCGCCGGTTTACCGCCGCAAACGTCGACCAAGGCCCAGGCGTGCCGTAGACGAGCACTCCGCCGGCCCAGAGCGTGGGGAGGGCGTCCCCTAACCAGGCGTCGTAGTTGTAGGCCGCGAACTGAAGGGTCCGGGCTTGTTCGTCGACACGGTACCGGTCAACGAGTCCAAGCACGGTGTTGCGGAGCGCTGCACCATGGTTCACGCAGATGCGTGGTCGAGCCGTGGAGCCGGAGGTGGCGATCAGGTAGGCGGCGCCGGCAGGCAGCCCCGGTGGGCGTTCGCCCGGAGCGACCCCGGTCGCAGTCAGTTCGATCGAGGTCAGCCACGCCCGCCCGGGCTCTGCCGCCTCGGAAGTGGGCGAGAGTCCCATGTGCGCTCCCGCGGCAGCGAGGAGGGGGCCGTGTGCGGTGCGGTCAGTGTCTAGGAAGAACGGCACCCCGCCGACGCGCCACGCGGCTAGCGCAGCCACGAGGCCCCTCGGATCCCCTCGGGGGAAGCGGACCGCCACCACCTTGCCGCCCAGGGTCGGAGCGATGCGTTGGGACAGTTCGTGAACAGCGATCGCCAATTGGCCCTGGCTCAGCTCCATCGTCGGCGTCGAGATGGCCAGCAGACCACTCTCGGCCCGGCTCTGGACACTCTCGCTCAGCCACTCCATCGGGAGGTGCTCAGCCACCTGACCCTCCCGCAGAGTCGACTTCGAGCGCGCCCTCGAGCACGCGTCGGAAACGCGGAGTAACCCAGACCTGGTTCTCGACCACTAACGCGTCGAGGCTGGACTGCTCGAACAGCTCGTACGCTTGGTCTGCCGAGCGGACCATGGGTTGGCCCCGACCATTGAGCGAGGTGTTCAGGAGCATCGGGAGTCCTGTCTCGCGGGCGAAGGCGCTGAGGAGCATCCAGACATCCTCCGCCTCAGCTCGATGGACGGCCTGGATCCTTGAGGTCCCGTCGCGGTGCACAACGGCGGCGATCCGAGCCCGCTGGTCTGCTCGTGCAGGGACCGTTGCGGTCATGTGGCGAATGTTGAGCCCGGGCGGGACGTCAAACCACGCGTCGACGTCCTCTGCCCGGACAGCGGGCGCTAGCGGCCGGAACGCCTCTCGCTCCTTCACAATGGCGTTGACGCGATCACGCATCTCGGTTCGTGCGGGCGACGCGAAGATGCTCCTGCCGCCCAGGGCTCGCGGGCCGAACTCTAGGGGGCCTCTCGCCCAGCCCACGACCGCGTCTGCGGCCAGGATCCGCGCCATGGTTGAGGCGAGGGCTGCGACATCGGGCGCCACCCAGTCCGGCGTCGGCGGGCGACGACTCCAGATCGGTTGTGGCCCGAGATAGGGGAGGGCAGGCATGGTCAACTTCACTGACGGCGCCGAGGCCAATGTCAGAGCGTACGCCGCGCCAATGGCGGTCCCATCGTCGCCGGGCGCCGGCGGGACGTAGACCGTGTCGAACAGGCCGAGCCGAGCGACGTCCCCGATCGCCGCGCAATTCAAGGCGACTCCGCCGCAGACCACGAGTCTCGAGGAACCCGTCATGCGCTCGGTCATCTGCGCCAAGTGTACTAGCGCCTGCGAGAGCCGCACTTGGGCTGCGGCGGCTAGGTCCGCGTGGGCCTGCGTCAGCTCTTCATCGGCGCCACGCCGTGGCACCGTGTTAGTCGCTAGCCACGCGAACGAATCAGTGTAGAGCTGGTTCCCGTCGGTCCAGCTCAGCAACGGCACCGATAGGTCGGCGTTCCTTATTGTGACCGTCTGGGTGACGGCACTCGCAAACCGGTCCGGGTCTCCCCAGGGGGCCAGTCCCATCACCTTGTACTCGTCGCAGTTGGGAAGGAAGCCGAGGTGGGCCGTGATCAGGGAGTACCACAGCCCGAGCGAGCTGCGGGGTCCAAACGCGGCGACCCGGTGCAGTGCTCCCTCATGGAGCCGGTAGATCGAGATGGCCTGGGCTTCACCCATCCCGTCGACGACCAGTACCCCCGCCTCGTCGAGCCCGGAGGCTACGGCGCCGAACAATGCGTGTGCCCGGTGGTGAGCAACCGGAGAGACGTGGAGGGACTCGGGCGAAAGTGGGAAGGCGGCTCTGAGCCAGTCTGTCTGGAGACCAGGTGCGTAGACACTGTCGTAAAGGGCCGCGCCCAACGAGGTGGAACGCATCATCGGCCCTAGACCCGTGAAGTCAAAGTTGTGCCCGATCGCGGTGACGTCTTCCCACTGCAGCCCGGCGTCCTCTAGGCACCACTGGAGAGGCTCCGCGGGGAAGTCTCCGTCGAACTTTCTGCCCGAAAAGCGCTCGAGTTGCGCCGCTGCGACGAGTGACCCGTCGATGACCACCGCTGCGGCCGCGTCCTGCCCCTGGTAGATCCTGAGTTCGGCCGGGTCGGAGGTCTCGCCGAGCCACTTGGATCGGAATCGACCAGCCCCGTTCAGTCCGCTGATGCCCAGCGCTACAACGTGACGCCCCCGGTCGCTCGTCAAGTACACTCCTCCTCGACTTCAAGGGTGGACGGTCCAGCCGCCCGTGCCCTGGCCTTCAAGGAGGAGCCTATGCGACCCGTGGACCTCAAGGGGGCGTCACCCGCGACATTGCCGTCAAGCTTGGAATGCGATCTGACCGCCATGTGCTTGGTCATCACCGCGCCCGTCGTCGCGATGTCTGCGGCCGGTCCGGCATTGCTCGACGCTCACGAAACCGCACGCCTCGCCGACTTCGTGAGCGTGGATGCCGAGCGCCGCTTCGTCGCCGGGGCTTGCCTTTTGCGGCTCGTGGTCGCACGGCTCACGGGTCAGCACCCTGCCGCGGTCGAGGTCGACCGACGGTGCCTCGAGTGTGGCCGGAACCACGGCAAGACCCGGATCGGGGATGGCGACCTCCAAGTGTCGGTCAGTCACTCCGGCGACGCAGTCCAAGTGGCGTGCACCCGGTCCGCGCCAGTCGGCGTTGATATCCAGGCCCGTGGGAGTCGGGTCACGCCAGCCATGCGCGTCCTGCTCGGGCGCGAACGCGACCGGCAAATGACGACCGAGGCCTTCCTAATCACATGGACCCGCATCGAGGCCGTCGTGAAGGCGACCGGGGAGGGGCTCCGAGTTCCGCTAGAGGCGGTGCGGGTGAGCTCGCCGCAGGACCCGCCCAGGCTCGAGTCCTACCGCGGCGAGCCGCTGAAATGCCAGATGCACGCGCAGCGCCAGCTCACTGGCTTCGTCGGGTCGGTCGCCGTGCTCAGTGATTCGGCGCTCGAGTTCGTGGAACTGTCAGCACGCGACTTCCTTGGGGCTCGTCACACCGACCAATGATCGGCGAGCACTCGCTGCTGAGGCTGGGCGATCTAGTTGCGGGCGCTCGCACACGACCGGTTGCTTGCCGATTGGAATGCAACAGGCTATTGCTATCTACCTGGAAGAACTCGAGAAGAGTGCAGCGCCTATCTTTCGGAGTTTATGGAAGTGGGCACGACCTCGGCGTTCGCCGACACGTTCCGGGGAGTCAGCGGGCTGGCAGACCTTGTTGGGGATCAGTTCGATCACCTCGCCGACATCGCTGGGCAGAGTGAATCCGGCCGAACATTGTACCCGCTGGGCGTTGACCCAGTTCAGCAGGTCGTTGCTGTACCCATCGCCATCAACCCTGACCAGCTCCTGTTTCCTGGCCGGGAGGCGTTCAGATAGTGGTCGGACGCCCGGCTCGCGGCCGGCTACACCGACAATCCGCGGGCGATCCATCTGAATCGCTCTGAGTTTGTTGGAGACTCCTGGTCTTGGAAACGAGGATGGAGTCAAGCCAAAGGCACAGACGCCGGGGAAGCCGACGACGCGTCGGTACTCGGAGGAGGAGAAGGCCGCCGCTGTTCGGATGTTACGGACCCTGCGGTCGGAGTTGGGAACGGCCCAGGGGACAGTGCAACGGGTCGCGTCGCAGCTCGGGTATGGGGTCGAGTCGGTGCGGACCTGGGTGAAGCAGGCCGATGTCGATGGTGGTGTTTCTCCGGGGGTGAGCACCGCTGAGGCGGCGCGGGTGAGGGAGTTGGAGCAGGAGGTCCGTGAGCTTCGCCGGGCCAATGAGATCCTCAAACGGGCCGCGTCTTCGGGGCGGAGCTCGACCGCCAACACCGGAGATAGTCGCGTTCGTCGACCGGAACAGAGACGACGTCGTGGAGGGTCGAAGGCTCGGGGTCGAGCTCATCTGCACTGTGTTGCAGGTGGCTCCGAGCACTTACTACGCCGCTAAGTCCCACACCCCCTCGGCTCGGGCTGTCCGCGATGACGAGCTGATTCCTCGGCTGGTGGAGCTCTGGGAGGCGAACTACCGCGTCTACGGGGTTCGGAAGCTGTGGGAGACCGCTATGCGGGCAGGCATGGGGATCGGGCGGGATCAGACCGCCCGGCTGATGCGGGCTGCGGGGATCGAGGGTGCCCGACGCTCGAAGCGGGTGACCACGACCCGGCGGGATCCTGTGGCCTCACGCCACCCGGACCTGGTGAAGCGGGAGTTCACCGCCACCGCGCCGAACCGGTTGTGGGTCACCGACCTGACGTTCGTGCCGACCTGGGCCGGTGTCGGCTACGTGTGCTTCATCATCGACGCGTTCTCGCGGATGATCGTCGGCTGGCGGGTTGCTCCACACATGCGCACCGAGATGGTCCTCGACGCGATCGGGGCCCGTTGGTCCAGGGGCCATCGCCACGGCGATCTACGTGTCGCAGCGACGCGGGCAGCCAATTCGCCTCCATCCGCTACGGAGAGCGACTCGCGGAGATCGGCGCGACCCCCTCGATCGGAACCGTCGGCGACTCGTTCGACAACGCTCTGGCCGAGGCCATCAAATGCCGACATCGGCATTTGATCGCTTATGCCGACGTGTGGATTATGCCGACCGTGACCACGT
>NZ_FQZG01000074.1 GCF_900141915.1 Tessaracoccus bendigoensis DSM 12906
TGGTTTCGTCACGGTCCCCGGCGCTCCGCGCGGTGGGGACCGGCTCAACCAGCAGCGGGGACCAGCGCTCCGCGCGGAGGGGACCGGCTCAACCGACGCTCAACCCCGGCTCAACCAACCGCACAACCCCGGCCAACCGACGCGCGGTCCTCAGTCTCTGACCGCCGACGCCCGCAAGTCCTTGCGTAACTCCGGCGGCAGCGCGAACTGGAGTGTCTCCTCCGTCAACCGCTCCTCGACCGCGCCCGGGAATCCCCTCTCCTCAAGGAAGTGGAGCACCCCCTGCACCAGGTCGTCGGGAACTGAGGCGCCGCTCGTGACGCCGACGGTGTTGACGCCATCCAGCCAGGCAGGGTCGATCTCGTCAGCGTTGTCGACCCGGTAGGAAGCCTTGGCGCCCGCCTCCAACGCCACCTCGACAAGGCGCACCGAGTTGGACGAGTTCTGCGACCCGACCACGATCATCAGATCACAGCCAGCGCTCGCGATCTGCTTGACGGCCAACTGCCGGTTCTGCGTGGCGTAGCAGATGTCGTCGGACGGCGGATCCATCAACAGCGGGAACTTCTTCCGGAGCCGGTCAACGGTTTCCATGGTCTCATCCACCGACAACGTCGTCTGGCTGAGCCAGGCCAGATTCGTCCCTTCAGCAATCTCGAGCGACTCGACATCGTCTGGGGTCTGGACGAGCGTGGTGTGCTCGGGCGCCTCCCCCATGGTGCCCTCAACCTCTTCATGGCCCGCGTGCCCGATCAGAAGGATGCGGGTGTCATCCGCCGCAAACCTCTTGGCCTCGTGGTGCACCTTCGTGACGAGCGGGCAGGTCGCATCGATCGTCTTGAGTGAACGCTCGGCGGCCTCGGCATGTACCGCAGGCGAGACGCCGTGCGCCGAGAACACGACGGTGGCACCCTCGGGCACCGATTCGAGCTCATCAACGAAGACCGCCCCACGGGCCTCAAGCGTCTCGACGACGTGGCGGTTGTGCACGATCTGCTTGCGGACATAGACGGGGGGCCCGTAAAGATCGAGTGCTTTCTCAACCGTGACCACGGCGCGGTCGACACCCGCGCAGTATCCGCGTGGGGCTGCGACGACGACTCGTTTGGCGGGTTCGACGGGGGTGCTCATGTGGCCCGAGTCTACCGGGCTCTCCCACACCGCCCTAGCTGCCGAATCCGGCCAGCAGGGCCCCGACGGGACCGACCCGAGCCGCACCTGCAGACGATCCCACCCGTGTCCTGCCCCGGGGCTGGCTAACCTTGGGCGCATGGACACCCCGCAGCTGCACGCCGTCGGATTCGACGCCGACCGTTTCGAAGACATCATCCAGAAGGCTTTCGACGCCGGCGTACGAGGGGTCGACACCGCGCCCGGCTTCACCATGATCGGCTCCTATACCGACGGGAGTGGCGCAAGGTTGGCCTTCGTACAACGCGACGGGGAGGCCGTATCCACCACTGCGGGGCTGCGTTCCTCCACGACGTACCGGGCGCAGGTCGTCCGGTTCACCGACCTGCTCGCCAGAATCACGCTGTACGGCGCGGACGCCGAAGGCAGCCAGGTCGCCCAGTTCCTGGCCATGGTCGACGATCCGTTCGCCTACCCACAGCACGACCTCAGGGAACCCGACCAGTTCAGCGTCGTCCAGCGGCTGCAGGTGGCGGCTTTGGCGATCGATGTTGAGGTGTTCCCCAACGAGGCGGCCTTCCTGGCCTCCCCCACGTCCCGCGCCGGATCGCTCCAACTCGGCGTCGACACCCTCATGTCGCCCGGGCTCGTCGGCCTTCAGGCCGCGGCGATCAGCCTCAATGAAGCGACGCCGACCATGCTCATGGGCGTCACCGTGCAAGAGGTCGAACGTCGCACAAACATTCTGACCGGAGTCGAGTTCCAGTATGTGCTCGTCCACGGCGCCATCGAGCTGACCTGCGCTATTCCGCTGGACCACGAGGTCCGGCCGGGAGATGTGGTGTTCGGCACCTGGTACGGGACCTGCTCGTCGGGCACCTGGGACGAATAACCTCCCGGCCTACAGCGACCAGCCGTTGGTGGCCAAGCGCTCGACGACGACCGCGACGCCGAACTCGTTGTTGGTCAAGGTCACCTCGTCTGCGACTGCTGCCAACTCCGGCAGCGCGTTCCCCATGGCCACCCCGTGCCCCGCCCAGCCGATCATCTCCAAGTCGTTGTTGTTGTCCCCGAACGCGAGGACCTCGTCCTGGGCGATACCGAGCCTGGCACACAACTTCTGCAGCCCACTGGCCTTGTTGACGCCCTCAGCGGCGACCTCGACGAATGGGGCGCCAGACGTCGACACCTTGACTCCCGGCACGCCGAGACCTTCTGCAACCGCGCGCACCTCCTCAGGCGCGACGTCTGCCCCCCGGAGCACCAACTTCACCGACGGCTCCCCCAGCACCTCCTCCAGCGGATAGTGCTTGAGCACCTCCTCCCGGCCATGGTCGCCCGGGTCCATCATTCCGACGTAGCCCTCTTCCGGCCAGAAGGTCGCTCCGGCATCGCGGATGGACACGCAGGCCAGTTTCGGGTAGATCTGGCGCAGTTCGTGGAACAGCCGGGTTTGGGCCTCGACCTCGATCACGGTCTCGAACAGCACGTCATCGGTGGCCAGGTCGACGCCGACCGCGCCGTTGGCCCCGATCACGATGCCCTCAGCAAGCCAACTGCCGCTCAGCACTTCAGCGATGGAGAACGGCTGCCGACCCGAGGCCGGAACCACCGCCAAACCAGCGTCCCGGGCCGCGGTGAGGGCCTCCAGGGTGCGGGGATCGAGCAGGCGTGCCGAGTTGACGAGGGTGCCGTCCAGGTCTGTGGCGATAAGTCTTATCACGGTATCGACCCTACTGGCCTGCCACACCCGAAGGCAGCGGAAGGGAGTCAGGCTCGCTGGGAGGTTTCCTTCGCACGCCGCTTTCCCGATCTTGTCGGTGAGCCCCGGTAGGGTTTCGCGCATGGCCATGAACTCGTCGCGGGAGCAACCCCAACCCCTCGGGCGGGTCATCGGCGCAGTCAAGGACTGGGTCGGGCGACTGGGTGAGATCTGGGTCGACGCGCAGGTCGTCGAGATCAAACGTCGCAGCGGCGCCACCCAGTTCATGACCTTCCGCGACAGGGTCGCCAACATGTCGGTGCAGGTCACCGCCTCGGCCGTCGTGCTCGACTCGGCCGGTCCGTTGCCTGAAGGCTCCCGTGTGACGGCGCGGGTGCGGCCGAGGGTCTGGGACAAGGCGACGAGCCTCAGCTTCGAATGCCTCGAAATCCATGTCGCGGGTGAGGGCCAGTTGCTGCTGAGATTGGAGCAGTTGAAACGCAAGCTGCAGGCAGAGGGCCTGTTCGACGACCACCGCAAGCGCCGCCTCCCCCTGTTGCCCCGAGCCATCGGCCTGGTGACCGGCCGCGGCTCCGATGCTGAGCGTGACGTGTTAACCAACGTGGCACGCCGCTGGCCGAGCGCCATCTTCAGGGTGGAGCACGCCCTCGTACAGGGCATCGACTCGGCGGCCTCACTGATGACGGCGCTCGCGCGGCTCGACGCCGATCCCGAGGTCGACGTCATCATCCTGGCCCGCGGTGGCGGGTCCCTCGAAGATCTGCTCTCCTTCTCCGACGAGGGTCTGGTTCGGGCCGTCGCGGCTGCCAAGACGCCCGTCGTTACCGCCATCGGCCACGAACGCGACACCCCCATCGTCGACCTCGTGGCCGACCTCAGGGCATCCACCCCGACCGACGCAGCCAGGCGGGTCGTGCCCGACCATGTGGAGGAGTCGGCGGGGCTGGCGCTGGCGCGCACGCGACTCAACCGAGCTGTCGATGTGCTTCTCACCCGCGAAGAACACGCGATCTCCGCGCTCCGCTCCCGTCCGGTGATGCTCGACCCGACGTCGGCCTTCTCCGCACACTACGAGCGGCTGACGTTGTTCAGGCACCGGCTGGGATCAGCCGTCGAACACCGGCTACGCGCCGAGGAAGCCGACCTGCGTGCCGCCGTATCGTCGATCCGGGCGTTGTCGCCGAAACACACCCTCGAGCGTGGCTACGCGGTGCTCGTCGGCCCCGGCCACGAGTCGGTCTCAAGCATCGCGGACGCCTCGGTCGGCGAACGGATCCGCGCCTACCTTGCCGACGGAGAACTGACCCTCGATGTCGTCCAGACCAACCCAAAGGAGCAGCATGGCTGAGGAGCGGGAGCCGACCTACGAGGAGGCGCGCGACGAGTTGATGCAGGTCGTGGCCAAGCTCGAGTCGGGCGGGGTGTCCCTGGCCGACTCGATGGCGCTGTGGCAGCGCGGTGAGCAACTGGCCGCGTCCTGCCAGCGATTCCTCGACGGCGCCAGGGAGCAGGTCGCCCGCTCACGCAGCGCCACGGAGGACGACCCGGCCGACTGACGTCGGCGTCAGCCCTGGTCCAACTCCACCTGGGCGAGGGTGGCTGCGAAGGCTTCCAACTCAAGGAAATCGGTGTCGGCCGTCACGATCGAGGTCACGTTGTCGGTCTCGCTGACGAGGCTTCGCGTGCGTCCGTCACTGCTCTCGAACCGCTCCCAGGAGCGTCCGGCAGCATCCACCTCGCCCCCGACCGGTGCACCGTCACGGGTGACGGACGCGATGAACCGGGCCCCGCCGTCGTTTCGTTGTTGCACCCCGAAGTAGGTGCCGTCGGGCGAAAGGTAGCCCACCTGCCACGAATCCCCCACTGCCGGATCCTTGGTGATCCATGGCTGGCCGTCCTTGGCGAAGGCGACGCGTACCGGGGTCCAGTCGTCGCCCAGACCCTGCGCCACCAACAGCGGATACGGAGATTCGGCGCGCGCCCGCGTGAGGACGCCTGCGATGTCGGCCGCTTCCGGATCGTGATCGGTGGTCTGGGTGAAGAACCACACGATCAACAGCACCGGAACCATGATCACGGCCATGGAGATGAACATGTCACGCGCGGTGGATTTCCGGTTGTGTGCAGCCATGCCCGTCATCGTAACGGTCGGGGGCAACCCGGTCGAAAACCTCTCAGCGGCCGAATCGCCGCTCCCTCTGCGCGTACGAGCGAAGCGCGCGGACGAAATCGACCCGCCGGAAGTCCGGCCACAGCGCCTCACAGAAGTAGAACTCGCTGTGCGCCGACTGCCAGAGCAGGAATCCTGAGAGCCGCTGCTCCCCCGAGGTCCGGATGATGAGGTCCGGATCCGGTTGGCCCTTGGTATAGAGATGCTCGGAGATCTCCTCGATCTCCAGCGTCCTTGCGACGTCGTCGAGGCTAGCCCCTTCGGCGGCCCTTGACGCGAGGAGCGAGCGCACCGCATCGCGAAGCTCCTGGCGACCTCCGTAGGCGATCGCGACGTTGACGTGCATTCCGGCGACCCCAGCCGTGGCAGCCGATGACTCCCTCAGCGACTCGGCGATCGCGGGCGGGAGCAACTCGAGAGCCCCGACGGCCTGCACATGCCAACGCCCGGTCGCGGCCAGGTCGCTGACCAACTGGTTGATCACATCGAGCAGCGGTGCGAGTTCGTCGTCGTCGCTGCGTTTCAAGTTGTCGGTGCTCAGCACCCAGAGCGTGACGACCTGGATCTCTGCCTCATCGCACCATTCGACGAACTCCATGAGACGCTGCGCCCCGGCCCGGTAACCGGCAACCAGCGGCTGACCCGGCGCATTGAGCCGTGCCCATCTACGGTTGCCGTCCGCGAGCACGGCGATATGACGAGGGAGGCTCGCACGGTCGAGCGCGCCGAGCACTTGTCGCTCATAGGTCGCGTAAAGCCAGCGCGGAGGCCAGTACCGCTCGACGATTCGACTCCACCCGGACATGCCAGAAGCGTAGCGTGGGCTTGGATTCCCGTCTCCGAACGACTAACCTACGGTAGCGTAAGTTACGGAAGCGTAGGTATCTTGAAATGACTACAACCCTCCACCCGAACGGGGCCCCGATGCCCACCATCGACGAGCCGACCATCGTGCATGCGACGAAGCCGAGGCTGCGCGGCTGGCTGCATCTGGGCATGGCACCGGTCATGCTGATCGTCGGCATCGTGTTCACGATCTTCGCCCCCACCGTCGAGGGGCGGATCGGCTGCGGCATCTACACGCTCACCGCTGTGCAGCTGTTCGGCACCAGCGCGGCCTACCACCGTGGCAACTGGTCCCCGAAGGCGCTCGCGGTGTTCCGACGCCTCGACCACGCCAACATCTTCGTCTTCATCGCCGGCTCCTACACCCCGCTGACGCTGACGCTGCTGACCGGCACCTCACGCTGGAGCCTGCTGATCCTGATCTGGTCAATCGCCGTCCTCGGAGTCGCCTTCCGCATCGCCTGGCTAAGCGCGCCGCGCTGGCTCTACACGCTGCTCTACATCGCGATGGGCTGGGCCGCCGTCGGGTGGATGGGCCAGTTCTGGGCCACTGGCGGCGCGGCGGTCGTCGTCCTGCTAATCGCCGGCGGGGTGGTCTACTCGTTGGGCGCGGTGGCCTACGCCACGAAGAAGCCACAATTGTCGCTCAAGTGGTTCGGGTTCCACGAGGTCTTCCACTCCTGCACGATCATCGCCGCCGTGCTGCACGCCATCGCGATCGGGATCGCGGTCTTCTAGCAGAACCGAAACAGGCCTCGGTCGGGACGCTGCTTGGTTAACAACAAGTGACACCCGTGTGATTCCTGCCCTCGCGGACGCCCGACCCGGATATTGTCGATGCCATGGAGAGAGGCTCCATCTCAGCCAAACCGGTCCCCTGACCACGACTCGGGGGACGGGATTCAAGCACCGCCCCCGGTAGGGAGCAGTAGTGCCCACCACGTCTGAACACCTCGCCAGCCACGACACCGGGTCCGCCGATGCCACAATCCGAACCTACGTCGTCGACACCTCCGTCCTGCTTTCCGACCCGCGCGCCGTCCTCCGGTTCGCCGAGCACAACGTGATCCTGCCGATCGTCGTGATCACCGAACTGGAAGCCAAGCGACACCACCCGGAACTCGGGTACTTCGCCCGGTCAGCATTGCGCCTCCTGGACGACCTGAGGGTCGAGCACGGCAGGCTCGACACCCCGATCCCCATCAATGGCGAGGGTGGCAATCTCCGGGTCGAGCTCAACCACAGCAGCCAGGAGTCGCTCCCGCTCGGGTTCAGGCTCGGCGACAACGACTCCCGAATCCTCGCGGTGGCCCTGAACTACGCCAACGAGGGCAACAACGTCGTGCTGGTCTCGAAGGACCTGCCGCTGCGCGTCAAGGCCGCCGCCGTCGGCCTGACTGCCGAGGAGTATCGCAATGAGATACCGGTGCAGACCGGCTACACCGGCATGGCCGAGCTCAACGTGGGCAGCGAGGAGGTGTCTCGTTTCTACGAGAACGGTGAGATCGAGCTTGATCTGGCGTTGCCTGCCAACTCGGGTGTCGTCCTGCACGGCCCCTCCTCCGGTGCGCTCGGCAGGGCCGGTTCGGACGGCAGGGTTCATCTGGTCAGACAGGATCGCGAGGTTTTCGGCATCCGGGGAAGGTCCGCCGAACAGCGCGTCGCGCTCGACATCCTCACGGACCCTTCCGTCGGCATCGTCTCGCTCGGTGGACGAGCCGGCACCGGCAAATCCGCCTTGGCGCTGTGCGCGGGCCTTGAGGCGACCATGGAGCAGCGCAAGTTCTCGAAGGTGATGGTGTTCCGGCCCCTGTATCCGGTCGGCGGCCAGGACCTCGGCTACCTGCCCGGTTCCTCGGCGGAGAAGATGCAGCCCTGGGGTGAGGCCGTCTTCGACACCTTGTCGGCCGTCACGAACAAATACGTCATCGACGAACTCCTGGCTCAGGAGATGATCGAGGTGCTTCCGCTCACCCACATCAGGGGCAGGTCTCTACACGACGCCTTCGTGATCGTCGACGAGGCCCAGTCGCTTGAGCGCAACGTGTTGCTAACCGTGTTGTCGCGGATCGGCCAGAACTCCCGCGTCGTGCTCACCCACGACGTAGCCCAGCGGGACAACCTGCGCGTCGGGCGCCACGACGGCATCGTCGCGGTCGTCGAGAAACTGAAGGGCAATCCATTGTTCGCCCACGTGACCCTGACGCGTTCGGAGCGTTCGCCGATCGCGGCCCTCGTGACCGAGATGCTGGAGGAACTCTGAGCCGACCCTCCAACGACCGTGGGAGGACCTTTGGACACCGAACCTTCCGATCCTGTCGCCGCCTGCCCAGCGATCCGGGACCCCTGAGGAGATTGCCCGATGACAAGGCCAAACATCGTATTCATCATGGCGGACGACCACGCGGCTCATGCGATCTCCGCATACGGCAGCCGCGTCAACCACACCCCCAACATCGATCGGATCGCAGCCGAGGGCGCGACGCTCGACTCGGTGTACTGCACCAACTCGATCTGCACGCCTTCGAGGGCCTCCATCCTCACCGGCGCGTACAGCCACATCAACGGCGCCTGCTCGATCTACTCGGAGTTCGACTACCGGGTGCCGACGTTCGCAGAGGTGCTGCACGACGCGGGCTACCAGACGGCCCTGTTCGGCAAGTGGCATCTCGGCGTCACATCCAAGGCGACGCCGCGGGGCTTCGACCAGTGGAAGATCCTTCCAGGCCAGGGCGAGTACATCGATCCGGTCATGGTTGGCCCGGAAGGTGCGTCCCAGATCGAGGGCTACGCGACCGACATCATCACCGACCTCAGCGTCGACTTCCTGGAGGGCCTCGACCCCGGGCGACCCTTCGCCCTCCTCGTCCATCACAAGGCGCCGCACCGACCATGGGTCCCGCACCCGCGCCACGCCGACCTCTACCCCGCCGGGTCCATCCCGGAGCCCGCGGCGATGTGGGACGACCACGCGTCGATGAGCCAGGCGGTCCAGGGCGTCCGGATGAGGCTCGACGACCTGACCCTCACCGACGTTAAGGAGCCCGTCCCGGACAACCTCATGGGCGACGACCATTGGCGCGAACGGTCGAGCTGGAAGTACCAGCGCTTCATGCGCGACTACCTGCAGACCATCCAGGCGATAGACGACTCCGTCGGGGCGCTCCTCGACTGGCTCGATTCGCACGCCATGCGAGACGACACCGTCGTCATCTACACCTCCGACCAGGGCTTCTTCCTGGGCGACCACGGCTGGTTCGACAAGCGGTTGATGTTCGACGAATCGCTGACGATGCCGCTGCTCATCCGTTGGCCCCCCCGAGATCGCGGCTGGGTCGCACGTGGAGGCGATGATCACAAACATCGACTTCGCGGCAACGTTGCTCGACATGGCGGGCGAGGACATCGCGGCCCTTCCGGCCCAGCAGGGCACCAGCTTCCGGGCACTGCTGCGGGGTGAGGACGTCGCGGACTGGCGCCAATCGATGTACTACCGCTACTGGGAGCACGACGACCCGGAGCATCATGCGCCCGCCCACTACGGGTCCGGACAAAGACGCACAAGTTCATCCACTACTACAACGACGGGTTGGGCACGCCGGGCTCCTCCGGACGGATCATGCCCAGCGAATACGAGCTGTACGACCTGGCCAACGATCCGGCCGAGTTGCGAAACGTCGCCGACGACCCTACCTACGCCGACATCCGGGCCGACCTGGAGGCAGAGTTGGCCCGATTACAGGAGGAGTTCGGCGACCAGCCATACGTCGGCCCGGACACCCCCCGCCTCGACTGGCCGCTCTGAGGAACCTGATTCCTCAGACCCGCGACCACAGCGGGGACTTCAGCTCCGCGTAGTCGCTGACGGGGTCGAAGCAGACGGTGCCGCGACACACATAGGCCAGGCCATCGGCCCGTCCCTCGAGATGGGTCCCGAAGCCGACGGCGTCGGTCGGCGCGGTCAGGATCACGGACCCTGCCGGGGCGAGCCGCCAAGCGGCGCGCGACAGTTCTCCCAGCGGATCACCCGACACGACGACGGCGACCGCGGGCTTCAGCCCCCGCCTGGCCTCGTCCGAGATCATCAGGTCCGCCAGCGCCGAACCCGTGAACCTCGGCGTCTCGGCGACGCTCACCCACGTCGTCTTAGCCGCCTCGTCCGCGCGCGCCACAAGGTCCGCGCGCTCGGCCAGCAGCCCGGCAGTACGGAGGCCAGCGATCAGGGCGGAGGTACCACCAGGGGTGACGTTGTCGGTGACTGAGCGTGGCCGCTGGAACAGGCCGGTCTCGACGGCGTCGTAGAAGCCCCCGTCCGGATGCCGGAACACCTCAACCGCCCGGTCGGCGAGGCCCACGGCCCGCTGCAGCCACGTCGAGTCGCCGGTCGCGCCGGCGAGCAGCGTGAACGCCTCGATGACGGCGCCGTAGTCGTCGGCGCCACCCTCAGCCGCGTCGGCCTCCCCGTCACGTGAGGAACGGCGGAGTGCCCCGTCGACGACGTGTACCGAGGCGAGGTGGTCGGCTGCCCGCACCGCCAACTCCAGCCAGCCGGGCTCATTGAAGATCAGCGCACCCGAGACGAGCGAGGAAATCGTCCATCCGTTCCAAGCTGCGACGACCAGGTTGTCCGAGGCCGGGCGGAAGCGGTTTGCGCGTTCCTCCAGCAGCACACCGCACACCTCTTCGAGCTTCGCGAAATCGGGTCGACCGCGCAGCTGCAGCGTCGACAACCCGTCCTCGAAGGTGCCCCCACGGGTGACGTGGAACGTCTCGGCGGCCCAGTCGCCCAACTCCTTGCCCAACGCGTCGTCGAGCAGGTCGGGGTTCCACAGATAGAAGATGCCCTCATGCACGGCTCCGCGGATGTCGCAGGAGTCGGCGTCGAGCCCTGAGATGAAGGCGCGCTCCGGGGAGACCATCTCCCGCTCCAGCCATTCGACGATGCCGTAGGCCGTCCGCTCGTACAGCGCGCGCAGGCCTTCGTCGTGGTCGGCGGTGCGGCGCCAGCCCCTTACGTAGGCGCCCAACAGGAGTGCGTTGTCGTAGAGCATCTTTTCGAAGTGCGGGACGACCCAGCCCGGGTCGACAGAGTACCGGTGGAACCCTCCGCCGACCTGGTCGCAGATGCCGCCCCGGGCCATGGATTCGAGGCTGCGTTGCGCGATCTCGAGCGACCTGGGGTCGCCTTTGACGAGCAGCGCGTCCAGCAGCGTCGGGGCAGGGAACTTCGGCGCCTGCCCGAAGCCACCGTGGATCAGGTCGAAGCTCTTCTCCACCTCGTCGATCGCTTCGCGCAGATCGGGCGCGACCGAAGGCGGCTCGGTCGTTGCGGGAGCGAGGGTCGCGACGATGTAGTCGGCGGAGGCCCGCAGCTTGTCGCGGCGCGAATGCCACCCGTCTGCCATCGCCCCGAGGACCTGACGAAACGATGGCATGCCCGGTTGGGGCTCCGGGGGGAAGTAGGTTCCGGTGAAGAAGGGACGCCCTTCAGGGGTGAGGAACGCGGTCATCGGCCAGCCGCCGTTGCCGTTGTTCATCGCCTGGGTGGCGGTCATGAAGGCCGCGTCGACATCGGGAAGCTGCTGCCGGTCGACCTTGATCGGCACGAAATGCTCGTTGATATAGGCGGCGACTTCAGCGTCATCGAATGACTCGTGGCTCATCACGTGGCACCAGTGGCACGAGGCGTAGCCGATCGACAGCAGGATCGGCACATCGCGACGCGCCGCTTCGGCCAGCGCTTCCGGTGACCACGCCCACCAGTCGACGGCCTGATGGGCGTGCTGACGCAGATAGTCGCTCGACGATTCGGTGAGTTGGTTGACCATGGCGCACAGCCTAGCCAACCGGCGTGGAGCACCCGCGCGTCCCCTCCGCGGCGGAGACGGCGACCGGTTTCCGTCTGTGGGGCACACTGGAAGACATGACGGAGCTCGGCACGCCTAAGAAGAAGTCGCTGTTCACGCAGGCCCTCATCGTCGTCGGTGGCCTGTTGGCGTTCATGTGGGCCCTCGAGGGCCTCGACGCTGTCACCCTGAACGCCCTAGACAGCTTCGGGATCGAGCCGCGCATACTGGGCGACCTGCCGAACATCCTGTGGGCGCCTCTTCTGCACTTCGGCTGGCCACACCTGATCTCCAACTCCATCCCGTTTCTGGTGCTCGGGGTCATGATCTACCTGTCGGGACCGTCGAAATGGGTCATCGCCACCGCGCTCTCCACGGTCACTTCCGGTCTCATGGCCTGGCTTCTCGCGCCGATCGGCAGCATCACGGCCGGTGCCTCCGGGGTGATCTTCGGGTATCTGACCTACCTGCTGGCCCGCGGCATCTTCTCACGCAAACTCGGCCAGATCGTCATCGCAGTGGTGGTCTTCGCGATCTACGGCTCGGTGCTCTGGGGCGTGTTCCCGACGGCCGTGGGAGTCAGCTGGCAGGCACATCTCGGAGGCGCGATCGGCGGCGTCTTCGCAGCCTGGCTGGTCTACGGTCTGGATCGTCGGCGCACGCCGCAGCGGATGGCCTACTGACGGCACACGAGCCGGTTCAGATCATGAACTCCGGCACCAACGGCTCGGGCCGCAGGCCCGCGAAAAGGTCGTCCTCCGGGATCATCGTCGGCACGAGCGACCTGACGAGCTGGTAGTCCTCCGTCGGCCAACCGGCCTGCTGGATCGCCAAGGGGACCGCGAACCAAGGCCCGTCCGGATCGATCTGTGTCGCGTGGGCCCGAAGCGCCTCGTCACGCACGGGAAAATACTCGGCGCACTCGACGAAGGTGGTGAGTCGACCATACGAGTACGGATCTTCGTCGCGGTGGGCGACGGTGCAATCCAGACCCTGCTCGTGCATCGCGAGCTCGAGTTGCTCGAACCGCCGTCGATGAAAACTCATGTGGTAGTAGAGCTTGGCCGCCTGCCACGCGGGCCCGTGCTCGGGCCACAGGTGAGGGTCGGCCGCCGCCTTGAATGCCTCGACTGTGATGCGGTTGCACATCACGTGGTCTGGGTGCGGGTAGCCGCCCTGCTCGTCGTAGGTGGTGACCACGTGCGGGCGGAACTGACGGATCACCGCCACCAGCCGACCCGCGGCGATGACCGGATCCTCGAGGCCGAAGCAACCCTCGGGTAGCGGCGGCGCGGGCTCCCCCTCCGGCATCCCGGAGTCGACGAACCCGAGCCACACCTGGCTGACGCCGAGGATCGCGCGCGCCTTCGCCATTTCCGCCGCCCTGATGGACGCGATGTTGGCCAGCACCGCCGGGTCGTCGGCCAGCTTTGGGTTCAGCACCGACCCGCGCTCCCCACCCGTACAGGTCGCCACAAGCACCTCGACCCCCTCGGCGACGTACTTTGCGGTGGTTGCGGCGCCCTTGCTCGACTCGTCGTCTGGATGGGCGTGGACGTGCAGCAACCGCAGCTGGGTGGGCGGCAATCCGGGCATGGACGCTATCTTGCCGCAGTCCCGCCACCGCCGGGTGTCCGCGTCTCAGGGCACAATGGGGAGCGTGACTGAAGCCGAAGCCCGAATCGCCGCCCGCTACCCCAAGCGTTCACCGCTCGACTACGTGCTCGGGATAGGCGCGACTCTGGCATTGGTTGGGGCCATCGCACTGGTCCTCATCAACGGGCTTGAGCGCGCGAACCCACCCGTTGCGGCGATGGTGCGGGGTTTCCAGGTGATCAGCCCGACCGAGATGATCGCCGAGGTCGTCGTCCAGCGCAGCGACCCGTCCGTCACCGTCGAATGCGGCCTCTACGCGCAGGCGGAGTCATACGAGAAGGTGGCAGAACGGTCCTTCACGGTCGGGCCGGGCACCGAGAAGTTGACGACGGTGAAGGTCGAGGTGAGGACGGTCAAGGAGGCAACCACCGTCGTCATGGAGGAACCGGCCTGCGTTTTGAAGGGCTGATAGGGTGTTCGGATGTCCGAAACTTCTGCCGACGTTGTGTGGCTCACGCAGGAGGCCTACGACAAGCTCGAGGCCGAACTGAATGAGCTGAAAACCGTGGGTCGCCCCAATGTGAGCGCCCGAATCGCTGCTGCCCGCGAGGAGGGCGATCTCTCAGAAAACGGCGGCTATCATGCCGCCCGAGAGGAACAGGGCCAGATGGAGGGTCGAATCCGCCAACTGGAAGACCTGCTGCGCCGGGCCAAGGTGGGCCAGGCGGAGGGCGCCAGCGACGAGGTCGCCCCAGGAAAGCTGGTGACGGTCGCCTACGACGGCGACGATGACGACACGGACACGTTCCTGTTGGGTTCCCGCGAGGTACTGGCGACCGACAATTCGGTCGAACACTCCGTGTATTCGCCCCAGTCCCCGCTAGGGGCGGCGGTCCTCGGCGCCAAGGTCGGCAGCGAGGTGCGCTACACCGCACCCAACGGCAAGGAACTGATGGTCGTCGTCGTCAAGGTCGACGCGCTTTAGTAGCCGACCCAAAGGGCTCAGGCGAAGACGATGAGCGCCTCGAACTCGAGCGGCTCATCGCCGATGTTCAGGATCGAATGGCTGTGCCCGGGGGCGACCTCAGTGACGTCCCCGGGCCCCACCTCCCACGATTGGTCGTCCATGAGGTAGCGGCCGCGCCCCGCTGTGATCACGTAGTACTCCGACTCTTCGACGTGCTGGTGCATGCCGACCGAGCCGCCGACAGGGACGCTCAGATGAGCGAAGAGACGCCCCTTGCCGTTGAGCTTTTCGGCGGGGACGTGATGCCTGAAGGTGATGATCGTGTCGCCGCCACCGGCGGCGCGTTCCTCGACCTGTTGCTCTTCAAGACGGTAGACAGCCATTTGGGCTCCTAGTTCGGTGTTTGTTCCACCCCGAGCCTAGTAGAGCGTCTCTCCCAAATGGTCGGTGGCGACCACTTGGGAGAGACCGATGGTCAGCTGCCCAACAACAGCGCAGCGTCCTCCGCGCTGAGTTCGCCCCTGGCCACCCTCGCCAGGATCTGATCCTCAACCGACCCAGGTTCGGCGTCGCCCTCGCCGTGGTCGGAACGTTCACCGTCCATCGGCGAAGGCTCCGACTGTTCGCCATCCAGCCCGAGTTTGCGGAGCACGGCATCCAACCGTGCACGGGCCGTCGGGTAGGACACCTGAAGGTGCTTCTCGACCTCGCGCAGGTTGCCACGCGAGGACAGGAACACCTTCAACAGAGCCAGGTCCGCCTGGCCCAGGCTGCAGAACTCGCAGCTTGCGAACTCCCCCGCCAGTTCAGTCCCACAGTGCAGGCAGCCCTTCCTGGTGATGATCAGGGAGTCGCCGCAGACCGGGCATTCCGACGGTGCATGGTACAGGTCTCGTGCCGCCATCGAACTCACTCCTCCACCTTGACGCTCGCCATGCCCATGACGACCGCTAGATCCAATCGCGCCGACCCGTTGCCGACCACGTACTCATCGACATGCTCACCACCGTCGGGCCAGCCGATGCGCCCCAGCTTCGCCTCGCCGCGGATGGTGACGTTGGCCCCCTTGGCGAGGCTCACAGTGAGGCTTCCGGACTCCACCTTCAACCTCGAGCGCCCGAGGCTGATCGGCCCTTCGACGGAGATCCCGCCCGCCTGGCTGAGGAGGTCTTCGACCTCCTGTACATCCTCAAGCGTCGAGGCACCCGCGGTGACCCGGATCCGCCCGAGACGAGGAACGCCGATCGTGCGGAGTCCGCCGGTGGTGACCTCGGCGTCGACGATCAAGGACGGGTTCACTCGGATGATCAGTTCCTTGCCAAGACCGATGTCGCGAAGATCGTCCCAGTTCCTCGGGGGTCGGATCAGCGAGAAGCCGCCGATGCTGGGGCCGATCTCGCCGGTGGAACTGACCTCCATCACGGTACCGACGCGCCGCAACACGTGCGGGCCCTCGATCGTCAGGGTGGAGACACTCTGGTCGCCCTCGATCCTCACCCGCCTCCCGACGGCAGTGACCGAGATCCGCGCCAGGCCACCAGCCTTCGGCCCGCCCCTTCTGGTCGTGTCTGCGGGGGTCTCCCCCACCGTCTCGGCCTGTTCGGCCGCGCGTTTGGCCGCCTCTATCCGGCGACTCGCTTCCTGGGCATCGATGCGCCCAGCGGCCAGATCGTCGAGGATCTGGCCAAGATCAACTTTGCTCATACCAAAATGATAACTCTTCTTTCCATATTCGAAAGCTCGGTTGGCATGTTCTCTTCTTTTCAGTGGAGGGCCACCCGTGGAAAGGTTGGGGCATGCGTCATCGCCTTTCCGAACTCGTAGCCCCCGACTGGGCCGAAGCCCTCGCCCCGGTCGAGGCGAACATCGCCGACATGGGCGACTTTCTCCGCGAGGAGGCGACGGTCGGCCACAGCTACCTGCCCGCCGGACGCCACGTGCTGCGCGCCTTCACACTGCCGCTGGCCGACGTCAGAGTGCTCGTGCTCGGGCAGGACCCGTATCCCACGCCGGGCCATGCCGTCGGACTGTCGTTCTCCGTGTCACCGGAGGTGCGGCCGTTGCCTGGTTCGCTGCGCAACATCTACAAGGAGTTGGAATCAGACCTCGGGATACGCCCTGCGCCCGACGGTGATCTGACCGGCTGGTTCGAACAGGGTGTCCTGCTGCTGAACCGGGTGCTGACCGTCAGGCCCGGGGCACCCGCCTCACACAGGGGACGGGGGTGGGAAGCGGTCACCGCATGCGCGGTCGAGGCGCTCGCCCGGCGAGGCGGCCCCCTCGTGGCGATTCTCTGGGGGCGCGATGCGCAGACCGCCGCCCCGCTCCTGGGCGGGGTGCCGATCATCGCCAGCGCACACCCGTCGCCACTGTCCGCCCGAAACGGCTTCTTCGGTTCGCGTCCCTTCAGCACGGCCAACCGGCTACTCGCCGAACAGGGTGGAGATCCGATCGACTGGGACCTCCGCCGCCGGATGGCAGAATAGGCCCATGCCTTACCTCCCCAAGTCACAGCCGGTCCCGGAGCCCGACCCAGAGCCCGTTGCCGCGCCGGACGAGACGGCACCAACGAAGCGGGGCATCTCGACGCCACGCAAATCGATCTGGATGATCGGAATCGGGGTGGGCCTCTACCTCATCATCTCCGGGATCTGGCAGGCCTTCTTCTGACATACTTTTCCCCTGCCGGGTAGCGTTGCGGCATGGAGATCGACGTCCTTTCGTGGCTCCGAAGCCGCATCAGCACCCCAACGATGGTCCACCCGGATGAGGCACTCCCCGGCAGGCCCGATCCGATAATCCGGAGGATGCCCGTCCACGAAGTGCTTGGCCTTCCCCTCGACGAGGTCCCGGAAGGCGCCGAGGTCGCCTACTTCGCGCTGGGTTGTTACTGGGGCGAAGAGAAGATGTTCTGGCAGACCCCGGGAGTCCTGAACACCGCCGTCGGGTTCATGGGCGGATTCACCCCGAACCCCACCTACGCAGAATGCTGCAGCGGCCGAACGGGACACACGGAGACCGTCCAGGTGGTCTTCGATCCTGCACGGATCAGCTATCAGCGGCTCCTCAAACTGTTCTGGGAGAACCACGACCCGACCCAGCTCAACCGGCAGGGCAACGATTCGGGCACGCAGTACCGCTCGGCGTTGTTCCCGGTCAACGAGGCCCAGCGGATCGCCGCGGAGGAGAGCCTCACCGGGTTCCAGAAGTCCCTGACCAGGCGCGGATACGGCACTGTCACCACCGAAATCAGCGTGGGCCAACGGTTCTACTACGCCGAGGTCGAACACCAGCAGTACCTGCACAAGAATCCGGACGGCTACTGCCCGAGCCACGCCACCGGGGTGAAGTGCGGGCCCGAGGTGTGACGCCACGCTCGGGCCCGTGTCTGGGAGGCGCCGGAGGTTGTCGTTGGCCAGTCGCTGAACCGCGCCGTCGCATTGTCGTCGCCCGACCCAGTGCATAGATTGTGCCCATGGCGTTCTGGTCCAGGTTCACAGGAGATGAGATCCGGCGTCTCGTGATCGACGCCAACGACGGCATGATCGTGGGCGCCGGCATCATGGAGGGCCTCTCCTTGGCCGACCAGCCGGAGGGCGTCGCCATCACGGCCGCGCTGGCGGCGCTCTTCTCGGGGGCGTTCTCGGTCGCAGGTGCCAACTACTCGGAGATCTCGACAGACAAGGACTCTGTGGACGCCTTCCTAGCCGAGGAACGTCGCCTACGTGTCCTCTCGCCCGAACAGGAACGGGCCGAGCTGACCCAGATCTACGTCGACAAGGGCCTAACCCCCGAGCTGGCCCGGCAGGTCGCCGAACAACTCCCCGCACAGGAAGCCCTAGCCGATCACGCGGTCGAGGAGTTGGGCATCTCCCCTGACGCGGTCGAACAGTTCCCGGCGCTCGCAGCGCTGCTGTCCGGGTTGGCGTTCGCGCTCGGTTCCCTGATCCCCATCATCGCAATGCTGGTGACCCCCGACGAGTGGAATCAGGCGGTGCTCGTGACGTCGGTCCTCGGAGGGGTGTCGCTCACCTCATGGATCGCCGCCCGCTCCTCACGGATGAACACCTGGCGAACGGTGCGGCGCACCCTGCTGTTCGCTGCCGCGGCCATGCTCGTGTCCGCCGCGGTCGGGGTACTCGCCTAAGCGCCGGTTGAGCCGCCCGTCGAGGGCCGGTTGAGCCGCTATGCGAGGAACGAACGAGGCTGGGCGTTACCACCTGGCACACGGTGCAGCATCCTGCCCCAGCATCTTGGAAAGGTACCCAGAACGTCACGATGGTTTCGACACGGGCGTTCGCTGGCGCTCACGGCCCGGCTCAACCGACAGCGAGCCCGGGCCGCGCACGCCCTGTCTAGCCCTCTGACCGCCCACACGGTGCATAGATCTCTGCATGCGTGGAGGCGGTCGCCCTATAGCCCTCCCTCGACGTATAGAGAGATCTGTGCACACCACAAGACCTGGAGGCAACGGTGACGGAGTTCCCCAGCCGGTCACGAGTTGGTTTCGTCACGGGCCGTTCGTTCCTCACGGCCCGGCTCAACCAACGGCGAACCCCCTTCAACCAACAGCGGGTCCGGCTCAACCAACAGCGGGTCCGGCTCAACCGACAGCGGGGCCTTCCCTCTTAGAGCCCGAGCTCCTCCAAGCCCACCGCGAACCGGTACTCGAGCCCCGCCTCAGCGACGCGCTCAGCGGCCCCGGTTCCGCGGTCGACGATCACCGCGACCGCCACCACCTCGCCGCCGGCCTCGCGCACCGCCTCAACCGCGGTCAGGGCAGACCCTCCCGTCGTCGAGGTGTCCTCTACGACCAGCACGCGGCGCCCGGTCACGTTGGCGCCCTCGATTCGACGCTGCAACCCGTGTCCCTTGGCTTCCTTGCGCACCACGAACGCGTCGAGTCGCCCCCCGTCCGCCGCGCGGGCGTGCAGCATGGCGGTCGCCACCGGGTCGGCGCCCAGGGTCAGGCCACCCACAGCGTCGAAGTCCAGGTCAGCGACCAGTTCGTTCATGACCCGCCCGACCAACGGTGAGGCGACCCCGTCGAGGGTGACCCGCCTCAGATCTACGTAGTAGTTGGCCTCTTTACCGGAGGCCAGCACCACCTTGCCGTGTACCACGGCCTGGTTCTTGATAGCGTGGATCAGATCCTGACGATCGGTCATAGTGTCTTCAACTCCGTCTTCTCCAAGACCCCGAACCCGACCGAACGGTCAGGGGACCGGAAGAAGTCCTGGCAGGTGGTCAATGTGATGAGCGCCTCGGTCGGCGCTTTGCCTGGCTGGCCCGGCACCGGGTCCAGCACCCAGGATTCGGTGTCCTGGACAGTCAACTTCGACGGGGGGTCCGTGATGACGTAGGTGTAGATGGCCGTCTGTGTCTCGATTATGACCTCATCGCCAACTTCGAGATCCAGCAGATCCCTGAACGGTTCACCATGTGTGACGCGATGGCCGGCGAGCGCGAAATTGCCGATCTGGCCGGGTAACGCACTGGTGGGGAACCAGCCGACGCTGTGGTCGAGGTCCGAGAGGCTGATGCCGGAGACGATCGGCCATTCATAGTCCGGCCCGAGAGCCGGAATCCGGATGAGCCATGCGGTGCTACTCGCAGGCGGTTCGGCCTCGGTCTGTGGCACGCCCCCCGTCTGCACAGGATCGCCCGCCGTCCACTCCTGGCGGAGCCCGACGACCTGGTCGTCGGCGGCCCGCTTGGAGACGTAGGTGGTGCCGAAGAACTCCCAGCCGACGTATCCCAGGTAGCCGAGACCCAGCGTGAGCATCAGCACACCCAGAACTGTCAGGAGCCTGCTACCCCATCCCCGCGGTGCGCCTTTGCGGCCCACACGAGCCCGGTCGTCGACGACGCCACCTCCCTGGGCAGGTCTCGACGTGGGGTCGTTCATGGCCCCCATTGTGGCCGAACACCGGGCGGTTCGCATCCCACGGAGGCGAACCTATCCTCGCTGGACACGCACCGACCTGACCCGCCCCGGAGCGGTGGGCCCCTTCAACCAGGCGATCAGGGCGTCAAGGGCCGCGACGTCGCCGATGGCGACGACCCTCACAGAGCCGTCATCCAGGTTCTCTGCCCCGCCCGCAAGCCCAAGATCCGCCAGCTTATTTCGGGTGCCCCACCTGAAGCCGACGCCCTGAACCTGGCCCGAGACGACGGCTGTGATCCTGTCCATCTCACCCTCCCTGTCGGACGTCCGAGCCGGTTTCCCCGACCCGTCTGCTCCTCTTGGAGCGCCATGGCTAAAGGATAGGTGGAGTTCATCGGGTTGCACCCACCTCTGAAGGCATCGGCGAGCATTGCCACCCCTAGCCACCACATTGCCGAATCCGGCATCGCGCCCCGGCCCGATCCATCCCTCACTTCGGGACCAACCTCGACTCCACCTAGACTTGGGCCGCATGAGAACCTGGACGATCGCAGTGGCCTGCGCGCTGCTGCTGTCGTCCTGCTCCCCCACCGGCTCGGGAGAGGGAATCACGGCACAGCCGACCATCTCGTCCTCGCCGTCGGTCTCCAGCGTCGCTCCCACCACCACCCCGGTGCCGGAAGAGCAGTTCCCGATCTCCTACCCGATCACGAACAGCCTCATCTCGGGGGATGCCGCCGACGTCGTCGCCCGACTACACGAGGTGGCTGGCAATCAACCGGCCCTCAAGGTGGATCTGACCTCCAAACAGGCGACGCTGACCGCGCTACTGCCCGATGATCGTGTGGCCAGCTACCGGTGGGAGAATGGGGAGATTACTGAGGTCGATTCCGACATCCAGTACCTCGGCCAGGCAACCTTCGACCCTGCCGAATACCCCCTCGCCTCCCTCGGACGAATGTTCGACATCGCCGACCTGCGGGGTGTGCGGGGCGAGTTGGTCCTCCAGATCGTCGAGTACCGGGCCGGGCAGATCATCATGACAGTCACCTCGCGTCCGGAGTCCCGGACGGTGTTCTTCAGGAAGGACGGCACCGCGGTCGCGAGTCTCGGCCTGACGAGCGTCGCCGACCTGACCGAGGGGATCGGCGATGTTGTCGGCGACTCAACCGAGGCCTACTCTGTCACCGTCAGTCCGACGGCGGGTTATTCCGCCGACCTCCCGGACGACGAACAGGGGGTCGTGCTGAACCGCACCCGCCCAACCGACATGCCGACCTTCGAGACACGACGGAGTGGGCTGCCGAGCGGTGGCACCTTCGATCCGGCCCTCATCAAACCGGAGGCCCTCGCCAAGGCCATCGCCCGGACACAGAACACACCATCGGAGCAGTGCTCCGTGACCATCGACATGACTCAGAACCGTTCCGCACCGGTCGCACGGATCCAATGCGGGTCGTCGACGTCCTACGCCGACATGGACGGTCGCGACATGACCGATCTGATCGGCTGACACCCCATGGCTTCCAACCCGGCGCTGATCGCGCTCGCCGCCTCCGGCCTGACCCACACGGTGACGAGGCACGCGCACGTCGGCTCACTGGAAGAGGCGGCAAGGCTGCGGGGGGTCGAGCCACGCGACATCGTCAAGACCATGGTCGTGCGGCGCGCGGCTGACGACCATGTGCTGGTTCTGGTTCCCGGCGACCGCAGCATCTCATGGCCGAAGCTGCGTGCGCTGTTGGGGGTCAGCCGGCTCTCGATGCCCGACGCCAACGAGGCGAAGAGGGTGACGGGATTCGAGCGCGGCACCATCACACCCTTCGGCACGATCACTCCCCTGCCTGTCGTGGCGGATGAACGCATCGCCGGGAGACAGGTCTCGATCGGCGCGGGGGCGCACGGCGTAGCGGCGACGTTGGACGGGGAGGCGCTCCTGTCGCACCTCGATGCCACCGTCGCCGACGTGACGGAGGCCGACAGCCGCACCCGAACGTAGCGACTCGACTGCGCATCGGTTGAGCCGCCTGGTGAGGAACGAACGAGGCGTGGGCGTTACCACCCTGCGCGCCGTGCAGCATCCTGACCACAGGTCCTTGGGAAAGTCCCCGGGCAAGGTCACG
>NZ_FQZG01000155.1 GCF_900141915.1 Tessaracoccus bendigoensis DSM 12906
CATCGAGCCCGGGATAGTGCTCAGCGGACCTACAGCGCTCGGGTCGGGCCTGGCCTTGAGCACTATTCGGGACTCGTCTACCGAAATGACGCCCACCTACGGCGTGTCGCCCATCGAACCCGGGATAGTGCTCAGCGACCGTGCAGCGAGACCAGGTTTCGATGTCCCAACGGGCACCCCCGCACTCAGCCGCCGTCGGGCCGCCTATCCCTGCACCCCACCGTCAAGCCCCTCGTTCAGGAGTCGGGGAACTGCTTCTTCTGCACGGAGATGAACGATCCCGAGCGGTCGCGCAGCTGGGTCAGCGAGCCGCCCGTGAACGCGTCGCCCAGCAGGGTCGCTTCAATGCAGACGGCGGGGGCACCGGCCTTGAACCACTCCCCGGCCGCGTAGGCCCCGATGCCGCCGAGCGGGATGACCCGGTCGGCGATCCCCACCTCGGCGAGGCGGTGCCCCAGTGCATGCCCCACCACGTCGGCCGGAAAGAGCAGCGCGCCGGTGGCTCCGGTCGCCAGCACCGCCCGCACCTCCGTCGGGGTCATCGCGGCCGCGAAACAAGCCAGCGACAGGTCGAGGGCAGATCCGATGACGACGTCGTCGGGCGCGTCGAGCAGGACGAATGAGGCTCCGGCCTCTGAGGCGGTGGCCACCTGGTCAACGGTCGAGGCCCGGTACGACCCGAACGTCGCCCGACTCCGGAAAATGGCGATCACTTCCGCGGCGCATTCAGCGGAGGCATGGAGCGCGAAGTTGTGGAAGCCTTCCTGGATGAGCGTCTCGACGACGCCGACGTAGTCGTCAAGCTCCGCCTGGGGTAGACAGACGATGATTCCGCTGGGCGTCGGCTTGGAGGTCATGGGGTCAATTCTGCCCGAGCCACTCGCGTCCGCTGCAACCGGGAACCTGCTGGAAGGGCGGAGCGACGGCCCGAACCGCCGTCGACACCAACCGAAGGTCGCGACACCAGCGAACCCGCGTCGACACCAACCAAAGGTCGCGACACCAGCGAAATACCGCTGGTAACCAGCCATAACCCTGGTAACGCGCAACTGGCCACCCGAGACGACCCTCGACACCAGCAAGAGAACCGCGACACCAGCGAGAACACGGATGGCAACGCCCGACAAGGCCTTAGAAGGGCATTGGTCGATACTCGACCACAGACGGAGCAGAATCGACCACTGGCCGATCCTCGACGGCGGACGCAACCCGGGAACGACACAACCAGCAAGGCATTGGCCGATACTCGACCACAGAC
>NZ_FQZG01000075.1 GCF_900141915.1 Tessaracoccus bendigoensis DSM 12906
AGCAAAAAGTCGCAACACCAACACTCTGACATCGTCACCAACCAAAACGCTCGACACCAGCGATACACCCCAGGTAACGCGCCATACCCCAGGTAACGAGCCATACGCCAGGCAACCGGCGCAGATCCCTGGTAACCAGCGCAGACCCCTAGCGACCCACCGATCCGCTACCGAATCAAACGCGGGCACCCAAGAAGCTCAACGCCGACTCGAAGAACTTCAGCCCGTCCAGCGACGGCGACGTCAACTCCTCGACGTTGTGCTCCGGGTGTGGCATCAATCCGACCACATTCCCACGGTCGTTGGTGATACCGGCGATGTCGTTGGCCGACCCGTTCGGGTTGTCGAGGTAGCGGAACACGACCTGATCGTTGCCCTCGAGCTTCTTCAGCGTCTCGGGAGAGGCCTGATAGTTACCTTCCCCGTTCTTCAGGGTGATGGTGATCTCATCGCCCTTCGTGAACGCACAGGTCCACGTGGTATCGATGGTCTCGACCCGCAGCCGCTCGTCGCGGCAGATGAACTGCTGCCCGGCGTTGCGGATCATCGCGCCCTCCAGGAGGTGGGCCTCGCACAACACCTGGAAACCGTTGCAGATCCCCAGCACCGGCATGCCCTTCCTGGCCACCTCGATGACGGTGCCCATCACGGGGCTGAACCGCGCGATGGCACCGCAGCGCAGGTAGTCACCGTAGGAGAACCCACCCGGCAGGATGATCGCGTCGACGCCCACTACCGAATCGGACCCGTGCCACAGGGGCACCGGCTCCGCACCGGCGATCCGGACGGCGCGCAGGGCATCCTGATCGTCCAGGGATCCGGGGAATGTGACGACGCCGATGCGCGCCATCAGTCGGTCACCACTTCATAGGACTCGATGACGGTGTTCGCGAACAGGGTATCGGCCGCCTGCTCGATCTGGGCGAGCACCTCGGGCGTCACCTCGCCGTCCACCTCGACCTCGAAACGCTTTCCCTGGCGCACGGACAGGCCCTGAAATCCGAGCCGTTTGAGGGCACCGGTTACGGCCTTTCCCTGCGGATCGAGGATCTCGGGCTTTGGCATGACGTTGACGACGACGCGTGGCATGGGGTCACTCTATCCGTGCTGCCCCCTTATGGCACTCAAAGCGCTCGGGGCGGACTGGTCGATCAAGGGATCGGGGTGGGCCAGGGACGGGGAGGCTGAAGCCGCGCGCGCGAGGCCACCCGATAGTCTCGCCGCATGCCGTCGTCAAGATCCCAGGTGCCCGCCTTCGAGGTGATGACCATCCTCGACCGGGTGGCACAGTTGCGCGCCGCAGGTCGTGACGTCGTCTCCCTGTGCGCGGGCGAACCGGCGGGCGGTGCCCCGAGCGCAGTGAACCGGGCGGCCGCGGAACTGCACGCCGCCGGGACCCCGTTCGGCTACACGCCTGCGCTGGGCATCCGTCCGCTGCGCGAGGCGATCTCCCGGCACTACCTCGACTGGTACGCGGTGGACGTGGATCCGGACCGGATCGCCGTCACGACCGGGTCCTCCGGCGGCTTCCTGCTCGCCTTCCTGGCTGCGTTCGACCACGGCGACAGGGTCGCCCTCGCCCGGCCGGGCTACCCGGCCTACCGCAACATCCTCACATCCCTGGGCTGTGAAGTGGTCGACATCGACTGCGGCCCGGATGTCCGGTTCCAGCCGACCATCGCGCAGCTCGACCAAGCCCACCGCAAGGCCCCGCTGAAGGGCCTGATCTTGGCCTCCCCCGCCAACCCGACGGGCACGATGGTTACCTGCGACGAGTTGGCCGACCTCGTCGCCTGGTGCCGCGAACACTCGGTGCTGCTGGTCAGCGACGAGATCTACCACGGCGTCACCTACGACGGGTCACGTGGCCGCTCCGCGCTGGAGTCAGGCGACGAAGCGACGGTGGTGTCGTCGTTCAGCAAGTACTGGGGCATGACCGGATGGCGGATCGGCTGGCTCGTCCTGCCGAAGCCACTGGTCGACCCGGTCGACGCCCTGGCCGGCAATCTGGCGCTGTGTCCCCCGGCACCCGCGCAGTACGCGGCACTCGAGGCGTTCACCCCGGAGTCCTACGCTGAGTGCGACACCGCCGTGGAGGGGTTCGCGGCGGCACGGGCCCGCCTGCTGGCCGCGCGGGACCGACTCGGCTGGGGCGTGGCCGCGCCCGCCGACGGCGCCTTCTACTACTACGCCGACCTCGGCCCACAACTCGACAGGTTCCAAGACTCCTCCGCCTATGCCGCGGCCCTCCTGGAGGCTACCGGGGTGGCGATCACCCCCGGCCGCGACTTCGACGCTCGGCTGGGGGCGCGTACGGTCAGGCTCAGTTTCGCGGCGGGCGAGGCCGCGATCGTTGAGGCGATCGAGAGGATCACGGCGTTCCAGGGGTGACGCGCACCCGGCGCTGTCTCGCCATCTCCACCATCCAGAACACGCAGAACATGGCGATTACCCACCATTCGAGCAGGATGACCATCTTGCCGGGTGCGATGAGGGCTGCGGCACCCCAAGCGATGAACGGGCCAACCATCATCGCGATGAAGATCGCGCGATAGGCCGGCAACCAGACCGTCGAACCAGGGGGTAGGGATCTCGCGTCCCCGGCCGCGGCTGCCGGCCAGGCGTGGCACCAGACGCCCGCGGCCAGCGAGCACATCAGGAAGATGGCCGCGAGATCGTGGATGCGAAGCGTCCCGACGAACGGGATCGGGCTGAGTATTGGCACCGATCTGAGCCCCTCCATCGTGACTGCCTCGGCGGCCGGGGCCCACAACTGCCACATCGCAAGCGCCTGGAATGCCACGAGCACCGCGAATGTCACGGCCACGAAGATCCGCCTGCCCAGGCCCCCCGCGAGGAGCCCACGCAACCGCGCCCGGTGGCTCAGCTCACGGATCACCAGAAGAGTTCCCAGTACCACCAACAAGCTGAGGGTGATCCGGAGGGACCACACATACTCGGACGGCGTGAGCCCGTCCGGGGCGAGGACCAACTGGGTGCGCAGCGAGTTCAGGTTGCCGATCAGCCGGGTCGGGAGCAGGGCCACGAACACGGCGTACAACGCGGCCCCGTTGAAGTTGTAGTCCTCCATGGCCGTGGCCCCCTCGTAGGCGACCAGCAACACGGCCACGCCGATCAGCACGCCGACGAAAACATCCTGCAGCGGGCCACCGTAGTACGCGCTGATCGACCCCTCCGTCTGCCCTTGCACCACAGCGGTGCCGACCGTCGTCACAAACAACACAGCCGGCAGCAGAACCAGAAGCCAGCGCAGGTTCGCCCGGGTTGCCCGAACGGTGTCGGAGATCATGACGTCACCCCCTCTGACGAGTTTACCGAGCCGGACCGACACGCCGGTGACAGCGTTCTTGCACCACCCACCTAGCGCGAGACGGAGGGCTCCCCCGGGATCCAGAACCGCAGCGGGAAGTCTGCTGCCCTGCCGAGCCCCACCCGCGGCCCGATGCCGATCGACGGCTCAGCCGTCAGCCTCGGCGTCAAGGTGATTCCGGCGCTGCCGTCGAGCGGGGATCCGGTGTCATCGATTGTGATTCCCAGCGCTACGGTCAGCCGTGCGGGCCCGGCCGCAAGGTCGAAGTCGTGACGGGTGCGTCCCTTGGCCGAGCGCCGCGCCCGCGCCACCTCCACGCCCTCCACGATTTCGGCGGCCCTGATGAGGACCCCGGTCGGGGTGCCTTCGACGGCCACGACCACGTTGAAGCAAGCGTGCAGCCCCATGTGACGGTAGACGTAGGCGTGCAGCGGCGGGCCGAACATCGCCGCGTTGCGGGCTGACGGCCCCCTGAAAGCGTGTGAGCCCGGGTCATATCCCCCGCCGTAGGCCTCCACCTCGGTTATCCGGGCGGTGACGACGACACCGTCGCGTTCGACGCTCAACCTTCCGTTCAGCAGGCCCCGGGCACGTTCGGCGACCTGGTCGAGGAGTGTGCGCGCGTGCTCCGGCAGCGCGTCGAAGGTGATGTCGGCCGGGACCAGGCTCATGCTTCTGGGACGTCGAGCAGCTTTGCCAGGTCCCTGTCGAGCGGTGAGTCGGACAGTGGCCTGCCGTCCAGATGGGTGATCCTGGCCAGGATGCGGCCGCTGGAGAGCAGCCAGGCCCCTCTACACCTTGCGAAGTCTTCGACGGTCAGCGGGGCGAAGCGCATTGGGATCCCGGCTTTAACGGTGGCCTCTACCAGGTCGTCGATCGTGATCGACCTCAAGATGCCATCCTGCGCAGGAGTGACGAGTTCGCCGTCCAGATCGAGCACGACCGAAGAGGTCGGCCCCTCCAGCAGACCACCGGTCGGGGTGACGAACACGACATCATCGGCACCGTTGTTCACCGCGTAGCGCTTCGCCGCCATGTTGATGCCGTACGACAAGGACTTGGCGCCGGGCAGCAGCCACGGCAGGTCGGCGATACCGGTTCCGTCGAAACCGCGGTCGAGTAGCAGCACCCGGACGCCGACGCTCCGCTGCCTGCGGGAGGCAGCATCGAGCGGTGCCGCCATCACCCAGCCGTTGGGTTCGTTGATCCCCTCGGCGCCGCGGGTGTGGATGGTCCTGAGTACCGCCTCGGGCTCAGCCGCCCAGTCCCAGGCCTGAAGGATCGCCTCGATTGCCCGGATGAAACCCACCCGGTCAGGCTCCGGTAGTTGCAGCAACCGCGCCGACGCGCTCAGCCGGTCGAGATGGGCGTCCAAGTCCCGCGCCACGGCGTTGACGGCGAGCAGCGCGTCGAACACGCCGTCACCCCGGACGACGCCCTGGTCGTCGGCCCGGACGATGGGTTGTGCTGGGTCGATCAGGGTTCCATCCAGGAGTGCGACCATCTTGATTGCCATGCCGAGACTCTACTGCCGACGGGTCGCTCGGGGCCGAAACTGATGAGGCACCAGCCGCGGACCTCGAAGCCGACGGCGTTCGCGGACGGGTTGGCAGCGGCGTTGAACTGATCTGGCGGTGCCGACCCGATGGCGCGAGACCGACCAGGCAAGGCAACCGTCAGCCGAACTCGACCCCCGTCAGGCGCCGGTACGCCTCCAGGTAGCGTTCCCTGGTGGCCTCGACCACTTCTTCGGGCAGCGGGGGCGGCGGTGTGTCCGAAGCCTTATCCCAACCGGATTGGCCAGCCAACCAGTCGCGCACGTACTGCTTGTCGAAGCTGGGCAGCGACTCCCCCGGGCGCCAGGCCGCGGCGTCCCAGAACCGGGACGAATCGGGCGTCAGCACCTCGTCACCGAGCACCAGGGTGCCGTCGGGGCGGCGTCCGAACTCGAACTTGGTGTCGGCCAGGATAATGCCTCGTTCGGCCGCGATGCGCTCTGCCCCGGAGTAGAGACGAAGCGTGGCGTCGCGCAATTCTTCTGCGACGTCACGCCCGTGCAGGCGGGCGATCGTCTCGAAGTCGACGTTCTCGTCGTGCTCACCGAGCGGCGCCTTGATGGCCGGGGTGAAGATCGGCTCCGGCAGCTTGTCGCCGTCACGCAGCCCTGCGGGAAGCGGGACCCCGCAAACCGATGAGCTCTCCTGATACTCGGCCCAGCCTGAGCCGGTCAGGTAGCCGCGCGCCACGCACTCGACGTCGATCATGGCCAGCGCCTCGACCACCGTCGCCCTTCCCGAGACGGCCTCGGGTACCTCGGTCGAGAGGACGTGGTTGGCGACGTCGAGCTGCCCGAACCACCAGAGGCTTAGCTGGGTCAGGATCGCGCCCTTGTCCGGGATCGCCGTCGACAAGACATGGTCGAAGGCCGAGATGTTGTCCGTGGCAACCATGAGGATGACTGGTTCGCCCGCATAGGTAACGTCGTAAAGTTCACGGACCTTCCCTGCGTGTCGTAGCGGAAGGTTGAGGACATCACCGAACTGGCTCACCCGAGCATCCTAACGTCGCCGTTGGGGCGCCCGAACTCTCATCCCGTTGCGCGGGCGACCACAAGATCTGCCAGCGCAGAGGTCCGCGCGAGGGTGCCTGGCACCATCTGCACCCCCAGCCCCTCGCAACGTGCGGCCATCTGGTCGCGCAGCACTCCGGCGCCGATCAGGAAACTGACCGCGACCACCCGCTCAAAACCCCGGTTGAGGCGGCCGACGACGTTCTCGAGGCTGTGCTCCCCCTGAACCGCAGCAACATCCCAGGCGCCCCACTCCTGCTGCGTCGCCCGCTCTATGGTCCCTGCCACGCCCGTGACGCCCATGCCGCCCGAGGCGCCTGGGGCAAACAGCACGACCGCCGTCTCGGGGTCAGGCTGCACGCCCGCTGCGGCAAGCAGCTCGGCGCACGCGTCGAGCAGCCGCTCATCCGGGCCGAGCGTCGGGGCGAGGCGGACGTCGGAACCGCCCGCGCTCAACGCCGCGACGGCCGACGGCACGTCGGCCTGAGCTTGGCGACCCGGCGCCAATATCAGCGGTACCGCCACCGCCCGGCGGGTGAGGTCGGCAGCGAGCTCGACGGGCCCCGGAGGTAGGTGATCGAGGTAGCAGGCACCCACGGCGCGCCCGGCGCGCACCCGATCCCGGACGGCGTCGGTGAGCGCGTCGACGTCCTCGGCGTGACGTGGATCTAGCGAACCCCGGGCGATGAGGACGATGTCAGGCATGGTTACACACTAATACCTGAGAGGTTCCTGAGAGGCTCCTGAGCAAATACTTAGAACTTCTGTCTGAGTAGATGTAGACCATGGTCCTACCCGCCACCCGTTTCGTCGGCCTGCCGACGCGACACCAGTCACCTAGATGGCGGCCCCCGCGTAGCGCTCCGGGGCATCGGCCATGCCGGCCGCCAGCGTCGACCCGTCGCCTTCATCGATCAGCAGGAACGCGCCGGTGCGGCGCAGTTCCCGGTAGTCGTCGATGGGTAGGTCGTCTGCCAACCGGATCCGGACCCGTCCGATGTCGTTCAGGTCCAGTTGCCCGGTCGCCCGGCTGTACTCGACCGTTTCGATGTCGAGTTCGTCCAGGATCTCCTCCACCAGCGCGCGCACCGTGCGGGTTCCCGCGCGCAGCAGGACCCGGTCCCGGGGCCGGACCGGCCGTTCCGAAAGCACGCACACCATGCCGCTCACGCTGCGGGTGACGCCGCCCGGAAGGTCGGCTGCCGCGATCAGGTCGCCACGGGAGATGTCGATGTCGTCGGCGAGCCGCAACGTAACCGATTGGGGCGCGAACGCCCGCGTCAACTCGACGACGGTGCCGTCGGCCCGACCCTGGTCGATCCCGACGACCGTGGTGGTTCGCCCGGAAGGCTGCACCGTCACCTTGTCGCCCACCTCGACGGTGCCAGCCGCGAGTCGACCGGCATAGCCACGGTAGTCGCGGTGCGTCGCAGACTGGGGACGCAGTACCACCTGCACCGGGAACCGCAGCGGCTGGGTGCCTGGGTCGATCCCGACCGGCACCGATTCGAGATGCTCGAGCAGCGTCGGGCCCTCGTACCAAGGGGTGTTGGCCGAACGGTCGACGACGTTGTCGCCTAGCAACGCCGACAACGGGACGGCGACGAAATCGTCGATCCCGAAGCGGGCCGCGACCGCCCTGGCCTCGGCGACGATGGAGTCGAACCGGCTGCGGTTCCAGTCGACCAGGTCCATCTTGTTGACGGCGACGGCGACGTGGCGGACCCCGAGCAGGCCGGTGACGGCCATGTGCCTACGGGTCTGCTCGACGACCCCGTGCCTGGCGTCGACGAGGATCAGGGCGAGTTCGGCGGTCGAGGCACCGGTGACCATGTTGCGCGTGTACTGCACATGCCCGGGGGTGTCGGCCAGCACATAGGACCGGTTTGCCGTCGAGAAGTAGCGGTAAGCCACGTCGATGGTGATTCCCTGCTCCCGCTCGGCGCGGAGCCCGTCGGTGAGCAGCGCCAGGTCGGGCACCGCCTGTCCCCGTTCCTGCGACACGCGGGCGACCGCGTCGAGCTGGTCGGCGAGCACCGACTTGGTGTCGTAGAGCAGCCGCCCGACCAGGGTCGACTTGCCGTCATCGACGGAGCCCGCGGTGGCGAGCCTGAGCAGATCGTGCGTCATCAGAAATATCCCTGCTTCTTGCGGTCTTCCATAGCGGCCTCGGAGAGGCGGTCGTCGGCGCGGGTGGCCCCGCGTTCGGTGATGCGTGATGCCGCGACCTCCAGGATCACCCCGGAGACGTCTGCGGCGTCCGAGTCGACGGCGCCGGTGCAGGACATGTCGCCGACCGTGCGGTACCGAACCAGGCGGGACTCGACCTGCTCCGTCGGCTTGGGGCCGCCCCAGTCGCCGGCCGTCAGCCACATGCCGTCGCGCTGGAACACTTCGCGCTCGTGGGCGTAGTAGAGACTGGGCAGCGCGATGTTCTCGCGTTCGATGTAGCGCCAGACGTCCAGCTCGGTCCAGTTGGAAAGTGGGAACACCCGGACGTGCTCGCCGACGGCGTGCCGGCCGTTGTACAGGTCCCAGAGCTCGGGACGCTGCCGACGCGGGTCCCAGGCCCCGAACGAGTCCCGGAGCGAGAAGACGCGTTCCTTGGCGCGGGCCTTCTCCTCGTCGCGTCGCCCCCCGCCGAAGACCGCGTCGAAGCGGCCCTGCTCGATGGCGTCGAGCAGCGGGATCGTCTGGAGCGGGTTGCGGGTGCCGTCGGCCCGTTCGCGGAGCCGACCGTCGTCGATGTAGTCCTGCACGTGCGCGACATGCAGTCGCGCGCCGACCCGGGCGACGGTCTCGTCGCGATAGCTCAGCACCTCAGGGAAGTTGTGCCCGGTGTCGACGTGCAGCAGCGCGAACGGCAGCGCCGCCGGTGCGAACGCCTTGAGCGCGAGGTGCAGCATGACGACCGAGTCCTTGCCTCCACTGAAGAGGATGACGGGGCGCTCGAACTCGCCTTCCACCTCGCGGAAGATGTGGATCGCTTCTGATTCGAGATGGTCGAGATGGTCTAGGAACTGGTTCATGTGTGGAGTCCGCATTCGGTCTTGTTCTTGCCGGCCCAACGCCCGGCCCGGGGGTCTTCTCCTGGCGCGACGCGCCTGGTGCAGGGCTGGCAACCGATCGACGGGTAGCCCTGCTCGCGCAGTGGGTTGAGGAATACGTCCTCCTCGAACGCGAAACGATCGACGTCGTCGTCGTCCCAGGCCGCGATCGGGTTGATCTTGACCATGCCCCGCTTGTCGTCCCAGCCCACCAGCGTGATGTCGGTGCGGGTCGGCGCGTCGACGCGACGCATCCCGGTGACCCACGCCGTCCGACCGGCCAGGGCGCGGTTGAGGGGCTCGACCTTGCGGATCGCGCAGCACCGGTCGGGGTCGCGGTCGAACAGTCGTTCTCCGTGCTCCGCGTTCTGTTCCGCGACGGTCAGCAGCGGCAGGATCGTGCGGAGGCGGACCCGGCCCGCGTAGTGGTCGCGGGTGGCGATGGTCTCCGGGAAGTGGAAGCCGGTGTCGAGGAAGAACACGTCGAGCTCGGGCACGGTCTGGGCGATGAGCTCGACCAGGACCTCGTCTCCCATCGACGACGCCACCGTCGCCTCGTCGCCGAAGGTGTCGCGGGCCCAACGCAGCACCTCACGGCTGAGCTCGACCCGGCCGAGGTGGCCGGCATAGCGCTGATCGGACTCGAGCCGCGTGAAGTGCTCGGCGGCCTGTTCAGCCACCTCTCGTCCAGTCATCGTTCGGCCTCCTCTCGGATGCGTCCAGGGATCTGCGACTCCTCGACGCGGTGCTGGGTGACGGTGAACACGCGGGCACAGGCGACGCACCGCCAGGCGCCCCTGGGTTCCTCGACCGGGCGGAGGTCCTCCTCCGCGCAGAACGGGCAGTGGTAGATCACGGCGCTCACCTGAGGTCGTCCTCCTCGGCGCGGTTGGCCCATTCCGCGAATGGCTCTTCGCCGTCGCGCTGCGCGAGGAAGGTGCGGGCGAGCCGTTCGATGTAGTCGGGCAGGTCGTCGGCGGCCACCTTCAGCGCACGGGTCTTCCTGGCCAACTGCGGGGTGGAGCCCAACTGACCACCGAGGTGTACCTGGAAGACCTCGGTCAGGTTTCCGTCGGCGTCGCTCTGCACCATGCCCTTGAGTCCGACGTCGGCGACCTGGGTGCGGGCGCAGGCGTTGGGGCAGCCGTTGACGTGGATGGTGAACGGCACGTCGAAGTCGGGCAGGCGGGCCTCAAGTTCCTCGATGATGGTGTGGGCCCGGGCCTTGGTCTCGACCAGTGCGAGCTTGCAGAACTCGATGCCGGTGCAGGCCAGGACGCCGCGTCGGAACTCGGACGGCCTCGCGGGCAGGCCGACGGCGTCGAGCTCGGCGACGAGCGCCTCGACCTCTCCCTCGGGCACGTCGAGCACCAACAGCTTCTGGTGGGCGGTCAGCCGGACGCGACCCGAGGCATGCCTTGAGGCGATGTCCGCGATCTCGGTGAGGCGCGTGCCGGAGACCCGTCCTGCGATCGGCGCGACCCCGACCCAGAAGTTGCCGTCGGCCTGGGGATGGACGCCGACGTGGTCGCGGCGCAACCGGTTGGCGTCGGGGGCAGGGCCGTCGATCAGTGGGCGGTGAAGGTATTCGGTCTCGAGGACCTCGCGGAACTTCTCCGGGCCCCAGTCGGCCATCAGGAACTTCAGGCGCGCCCGGTTGCGGAGCCGGCGATAGCCGTAGTCACGGAAGATCGAGACGACGCCGCGCCACACCTCCGAAACCTCGTCCAGCGGCACCCACGCGCCCAGTCGCTTGGCGAACATCGGGTTGGTGGACAGGGCGCCGGCGACCCAGAGGTCGAAGCCGGGGCCGTGTTCGGGGTGTTCGACGCCGACGAAGGAGACGTCGTTGATCTCGTGCGCGACGTCGAGGTTCGGGCTGCCGGAGATGGCGGTCTTGAACTTGCGGGGCAGGTTGGAGAACTCGGGGCTGCCGATGTATTTCTCCAGGATCTCGCGAACCGCCGGGGTGCCGTCGATGACCTCGTTCTCGGCGATGCCAGCTACCGGCGACCCGAGGATCACGCGCGGCACGTCGCCGCAGGCTTCGGCCGTGGTGAGGCCGACCCCTTCGAGGCGGCGCCAGATCTCCGGCACGTCCTCGACTCGGATCCAGTGCAGCTGGATGTTCTGGCGGTCGCTGATGTCTGCGGTGTCACGGGCGAACTCGGTGGAAATGCCCGCGACGACGCGGAGCTGCTCGTTGCTGAGCGCCCCGCCGTCCGAGCGGACCCGCATCATGAAGAACTCGTCATCGAGTTCCTCCGGCGCCAAGGTGGCGGTCTTGCCGCCGTCGATGCCGGGACGCCGCTGCGTGTAGAGACCCCACCAGCGCATCCGGCCGCGCAGGTCGTCTCCGGGGATCGACGCGAACCCCTCCTTGGCGTAGACCTCTTCGATGCGCGTCCGGACGTTCAGGCCGTCGTCGTCGGCCTTGAAAGCCTCGTTCGCGTTGAGCGGCGTCCTGTCGCCGTCGGCCCAGGCGCCGGTGACCTGGTTGCGCGCTGGGCGTGCGGTCGCTTGTGACATGACGTTTCCCTTTGATCGGTTACCTGCGAGCAACCCGATGTGCGGCGGCATCATTCCCGTGATCGCCGTGAGCGAACTCGTCCGGCGTTCAACCATTCGGCTGTGTGGCGGGCGGGGCCGAATCTCAACCCAATTGTCTTCACGTCACATCCATGCTGGGCAGGCGCATTGGAAGGACTTCGGCAGGGAGGTGGCGGCCGAGTGCCGCGAAACGCTCCGCTGCACAGAAGGGCTGCGTGTCGGTGCGGTGCGGAGAAGGGGTGCGCCGCAGTCACTCCACCGCACTAGAAAGGACGTCTACTCCACACTCATCGCCCGGACGGAATCGGAGCTCCAAGTGTCGGATTCTCTCGCAATGGTATTCATGGACGGCGACGGCAGCGACACCACCTACCGAGCCACGCACCGAAACCTGAAACTCTCTGCCCGCAGAGTCGTCGAGGATGCGGTACTGATCGACTCGAAACACTCGCAGTTGATCCAGATGGCGGACCTGGTCGCTTGGAGCGCCAACGCCTGCGTCGACCCCCACCTCGGTAACAAGTTCGCGTGGGACTGGTACGCCAAACATCTCTTGGAACGCGACCCGCGACGCAAACCGATGCCCATTTAGGCGCGGAAACAGCAAGACCCCCTGATCCACGGGAGTGGGGGGGTCTGCACAGCCGTTGTAGGTGTTAAACGGCCCGAACTCCAGAGCTCGGGTGGCCCCCAGGACCGCCAATGTCGCAGCGCAAGGTGACACCGCCCGCGGGTTACGCCTCGGCGCCGTCCAGAGTCCTGACCGCGTCTGCCGAGGAGGTCGCCGTGAAACCGATGGACTCCACCCCGATGAGGCCGAGAAACAGCGTCTCGTACGAACCGGTTACGGTGACCAGTACCGTCGAATCACCCTGCACGTCCACCCTCGCCGCATAGCCCGCAGCGGCGGCGAACCGCTCACCAGCACGCCTGGCCGCAGCAGCATCCAGACGCGGCCCGGAATCGTAGACCACCACCGCATGCGTCCCCGCACGCGCCGCCTCCGCGGCGATGGCCCGCGCCTCCTGCTCAGCCTCCGCATGCCCCGAAAAATCGACGCCGAGCCCCACCGCGACGATGAACGCCGGCATCGCCACCGCCGTCCACACCGACAGGCTGAGCCCCCGCTCGTCGCGCCTCACCTGTTCACCGACTGAAGCTCACCGACGATCACCTCTGCGTCACGACTGAGCGTGAACGGCATACTCCCCGACTGCCCCGCACCCGACCAGTCCACATCCCAATGCGAAGTCCCAGTCACCGTGTAGCGGCCATCCTCGGCATACACATACCCACAATTCGGCGACGCCACGTTGCGACCCCCCGTGACCGACGCACTCCAACGGGTGCCCTTCCCGCAAGACACCGAATCGCCGTTGCCCATGTCCCACACCAACTCCGAAACCGTCGCAGTCAACGTCACCGTCACCCCGCCCTCCGAAACCGAATCCGTCACCGGACCCCACTGCAACTCCGAAGCCGGAGCGGCCCACAACCACATGTGCCACCCGACGAAACTCATCCGCTGCATCGTGTCGCCGCGCGGAAAGATCCCCAACTCCGGCGACTGAAAATCGATACTGGCCAGCAGGCGACGCGCCAGCACCTCAGGATCGGGCGCCTCGGGAGCCGCTGGCAGCCACCACAGCGAAGTCAACGCCGGGTCCGGCAACCCATCGAACCTGGCCCGGGTACACGAGTAGACGGCCCCGTCCGAACGCCCCTCCCAAATCGGGTCAGTCAGTGCGGGCTGATCAGGCAACAGACGACACCAGGCACCTGCATAGGAGCTCCAACTCCCGAGAGCCGTCTCACACAGCAGCGGCTTTCCAGCGTAGGCACAAACCCGAGGCGGTCCAGAGCCACCGTCGGCAGAACCCGTGGCAGTAACCTGCCCATCCAGTGTCGAGATTGTGATCCATTTGAGACAGCGCCCGTTGATGGGATTGACAAGCGTACACAACGGGTCTCCCGGATCCGCACGTGCGTCGATGACGGCTGACGTCCACCCCAGGGCGAGGAACAGTGCGAAGACAAGGGACTTCACACGGGACCTCAGCATTGCGCCGTCTCATTACTGATATTCGAGACCCGCCAAACGCCGTCCAGCCCCTTCTCCATTGTCACTTCCTCCAGGAGCGCTCCCGATCGAGGGATGCGCTCACCCGAGGCAGCCTCGAACACCTTCAGGCCAGACAACCTCATGCAGTAGCTGATCACCGCACTGCTCGTCGAATCATCATCCAATGCAATGGTGACGTCGCGGAACTCGAAACCGCCTTCGCTACGCAGTCCTTCGTCGCGAAGCATGCCCAGAGAATCCATGATCAGCCTGGAGGCCTCGCCCGTGGTGACGTACTGCGTCTCAGTGAAGTCGGTGAACCCCGCAGGATCGGCCGCGAACATCTCATACACCCTCCAGTACTCCTGCCAACCGGCGATGATCGCGGCCTTGACCGGATCCTCAGTCGGCAGGTCGGCCGGATACGACGGGAACGCCGTCGGGCTCGGAGTCGGCGTTGGCGTGGGAGTCGGTGTGGGGGTGGGCGTCGGCGAGGGCGACACGCTGGACGGCGTCGGCGACGGGCCCGGCGACTCCACATCGCCGCAGCCCACGAGAAGCACCACGCCCAGCACCACAGCAAGACGACGAAGCATCTGACACCTCCCAGGTAGATGCACGCCATTGAACCAAGAGAAGGGGCCACAAACCTGCCCCGGAGACCAATCTGTGGATAACTCGGCGACCCGCCCCCGCCTCCCCGGTCGGACGGGAACCCCCACCAACGCACTCCCCGCAGCGTCATGCCGCGCGCAAGTGCCGTGTCCGGTTCGCCCTGCGACAAGGACTTTAACCAAACCGTCCGGACAATTCGAAGTGCGTTACGTTCGCACAACAATCCGCCTCATACCCGAAACCTGCACCCGCGACGCTGTTAGTGTGCGGACATGCCACCCACGTCCACCGAACGCCCCCTGGTCGAAATCCGAGGTGTCAACAAGTACTTCGGCGAGCACCACGTCCTGAAGGACATCGACCTGGACGTTGCCCGCGGCGAGGTCGTGATCGTGATCGGGCCTTCCGGTTCGGGGAAGTCGACGCTGTGCCGCTCGATCAACCGGCTCGAGACCATCAACTCAGGTGAGATCCACATCGACGGCAAACTCCTCCCCGAGGAGGGCCGGGCCCTGGCACACCTGCGCAGCGAGGTCGGCATGGTCTTCCAGTCGTTCAACCTGTTCGCACACAAGACCGTCCTCCAGAACGTGACCCTCGCGCCGATCCGGGTGCTGAAGCAGTCGAAGGCCGAAGCGAACAAGCGTGCCATGGAACTACTGACCCGCGTCGGGGTGGAGGACCACGCCAACAAGCTGCCCGCGCAACTCTCAGGTGGGCAGCAGCAGAGGGTCGCGATCGCCAGGTCGCTTGCGATGGACCCGAAGGTGATCCTCCTGGACGAGCCGACCAGCGCCCTCGACCCCGAGATGATCAACGAGGTGCTTGACGTGATGGTCGGGCTGGCCCGCAGCGGCATGACGATGCTGGTGGTCACCCACGAGATGGGGTTCGCGAAGAAGGCCGCCGACCGGGTCGTCTTCATGAGCGACGGCGCCATCGTCGAACAGTCGACCCCCGATGAGTTCTTCTCAAATCCGAAGACCGAGCGTGCCAAGGAGTTCCTTTCCAAGATCCTCTAGCTGGAGGGCGCCCGCCCCGCAGGCAAGGAGGCCCCGTCCGTCCCCAAGGCCACCGCCCAAGTCCCGGCGACAAAGCTCGCCAGTGAATCAATGACCGCCAGTGAATCCAAAGAACAAGGAGTAACCATGTTGCTGAAGAAGATCACAGCCGGCGCAGCCGCCGTCCTCACCGCAGTCGCCCTGACGGCGTGTGGAGGTGACACCGGCACCGGGGAGTCGCCCGCCCCCTCCGTCGCCGAAACCGCCTTCGAGGCGGGCACCACAATGGCGAAGCTGAACGAAGCCCAGAAGATCACGATCGGCACCAAGTTCGACCAGCCACTGTTCGGGCTGATGGGCCCCGACGGCACACCTGTCGGATTCGACGTCGAGATCGGCAAGCTGGTCGCGGCCGGCCTCGGCATTCCCGCCGACAAGATCGAATGGGTCGAGACGGTTTCCCAGAACCGTGAGCCATTCATCCAGAACGGTCAGGTCGACATCGTCGTGGCGACCTACACCATCAACGACACTCGCAAGGAAGTCATCGACTTCGCCGGGCCCTACTACATCGCAGGCCAGTCCTTCCTGGTGGCGAAGGGCAACCCCGCAGGCATCACTTCCCCGCAGGACCTCGGCGACAACGTCATCTGCACGGTCACCGGTTCGACCTCCGAGAAGAACATCAAGGAGTTCACCGACAACGTGATCACCGTCGACAAGTACTCCGACTGCCTCGAACCGATCCGCAACGGCACGGCTCAGGCGCTCACCACCGACAACGTCATCCTCGCCGGGTTGGTCGATCAGAACGGTGACGAGTTCGAGGTCACCCCCGACACGTTCACCGAGGAGCCCTACGGTATCGGCCTGAAGCTGGGCGACGACGAGTTCCGCGGGTTCATCAACGACACTCTCCAGGCCTCGTTCGACGACGGTTCCTGGGCCGCCGCATGGGAAGCAACCGCAGGCACGGTGCTCCCCACGCCTGAGCCCCCGACCATCGACCGCTACTGACGACCCAAGCCTGACCGACCGAGAAGGAGGCGCCGATGGAGGCCGTGTTCGCCAACCTGGACCAGTACTGGGCCGGGTTCCGGGTCACCCTCGAACTGCTCCTCGTCGGGGGGCTCGGCGCCCTCCTTCTCGGCGGCTTCGTAGCGCTGCTGCGGATCTCCCCACTCGCGAGCCTGCGGGGGGTCGCGACGGGCTACACCGAGCTGCTCCGCAACACCCCCCTCACGCTGGTGTTCTTCTTCATCATCATCGTGCTGCCGACCCTCGACGTGCGCTTCGACGCGAAGGTCGGCGCGTTCCTGGCGCTGGCCCTCTACACGTCGGCATTCATCGCCGAGGCCATCCGTTCCGGCATCAACGGGGTTCCCATCGGCCAGGCGGAGGCCGCACGTTCGGTCGGGCTGACCTTCGGCCAGACCGTCGGCCTGGTGATCCTGCCCCAGGCGATCCGGATGGTGATCCCGCCGCTGATCAACGTGCTCATCGCGCTGACGAAGAACACCTCGGTCGCCGCGGGCTTCTACATCGTCGAGTTGATCGCCATCTCGAAACAGTTGGCCAACGCCAACGGCAACGCGGTCATCCCGATCCTGATCGGGGTCGCTGTCTGCTATCTCATCATCACCGTCCCCCTCGGCCAGATCGCCGGGCTGATTGAGCGGAAGGCGGCGGTGCAACGATGAGCGCCTCCAGCGTCCTCTATGACGCCCCCGGCCCGAAGGCCCGCAGGCTTTCCCGCATCGCCTCAACGGTGATCCTGGTCGGCCTGGTCGGGCTGGTCGTCTGGTTCGTCTGGCGGGTCGGCCAGCCGCGCACGACCGTCAACGGCGCCGTCTTGTCCGGTGTGTGGGACCCGAGCCGGTGGGACATCTTCCAGGACAAGACGGTCTGGGAAGACCTCCTGTGGCGTGGCCTGGTGATGGGCACCCTGAGGGCGGCAGGGCTCGCCGCGGTGCTTGCCCTGATCGTCGGGGTGCTGCTGTGTTTCGCGCGCAGCGCCAGATCGGCGCTCATCCGGGTGCCGACGACGATCGTGCTGGAGTTCTTCCGCGGGCTACCGGTGCTGCTGATGATGTTGTTCATCATGCTGGCGGTCGGCACCAACGGCTACTGGGCTGTGGTGGTGGCCCTCACGATCTACAACGGGGCCATCATCGGTGAGGCTCTCCGTGCGGGAATCGCCGCGCTCCCCAAGGGGCAACGCGAGGCCGGGCTCTCCCTCGGCCTGACCGGGACGGCGACCAAGTTGCTCATCGAGTTCCCGCAGGCGTTCAGGCAGATGCTGCCGATCATCGTCGCGCAACTCGTGGTCCTACTCAAGGACACTTCGCTTGCCTACGTCGTCGCCTATCCAGAGATCCTCCGCAAGGCCGACTCCCTGAAGCAGTTCTACGGCAACCGCTACGCCTTCTCCCTCTTCTTCGTGGTGCTGGCCGTCTACCTGATCGTGAACTTTGCGCTCTCCGCCCTGGCGCGTTGGCTGTCCAAACGCACAGGCCCGAAATCCGAAGCCGCGCTGATCACCCAGAACACCAGGACGATGGGGCAGGCAGACGACTGATCCCTGGTCGATCCTCGGTCCCCTCAACACCGGAAAATCGACCATTGGCCGATTCTGCTGCGTCTGGACGCGAGAATCGACCACCGCCCGGCAGAGCGTCGTCCTCCTGAACAACTTGGGTCGTAGGCTCAGCCGCTGACCCCGACGGGCAGCGCGGCGACGATAGCCTGCGCCGTCGCCTTCGCGTCGCCGAAACACATCACCGAGTTCTCGTTGAAGAACAGCGGGTTCTGCACCCCGGCATAGCCGGCGTTCATCGACCGCTTGAACACGACGACGGTGCCGGCCTCCCAGACCCGTAGCACCGGCATCCCCGAGATCGGCGACCCGGGTTCCATCGCGGCCGGGTTGACGGTGTCGTTGGCGCCGATGACCAGCACCACGTCGGTGTCGGCTAGGTCGTCGTTGATCTCATCCATCTCGAAGACGATGTCGTAGGGCACCTTAGCCTCGGCCAGCAGCACGTTCATATGCCCCGGCAGGCGCCCGGCAACCGGGTGGATCCCGAAGCCGACCTTCTTTCCCTGCGCCCGCAGCCGGTCGGTGAGTTCGGCGACGGCGTACTGCGCCTGAGCCACGGCCATGCCGTAGCCAGGGACGATCATCACGGACCGGGCATCGCCGAGCAACCCGGCGACCTCAATGGCGGATGCCTCCCGATGCTCGCCGTAGTCGCGCTCCCCCGTCGCGGCGACATCGTCGCCGAACCCGCCGAGGATCACAGAGACGAACGAACGGTTCATCGCCTTGCACATGATGAATGAGAGGATCGCGCCGGAGGCACCGACCAGGGCTCCCGTGATGATCAGCACGGACATGTCGAGCATGAAGCCGCTGGCTGCGGCCGCCCAGCCGGAGTAGGAGTTCAGCATCGACACCACGACGGGCATGTCGGCGCCGCCGATCGCGGCGACCAGATGAATGCCCAGCAGGAGCGACAAGACGGTGGCGATCAGCAGCGGGATGATCGACCCAGTCGCCAGGTACCACCAGCCGAGCAGCCCGATCACGACCACGACTCCGAGGTTCAGCCAGTTGCGGCCCGGCAGCGTCAACGGCTTGGACGCGAACTTGCCGTTCAGCTTGCCCCATGCCACCAGCGAACCGGTGAAGGTCACGGCCCCGATGAACACCCCCAGGAACACCTCGATCGAGTGCAGCGCGTCGGCGTGGCCCTGCGCTTCGAGATGGACGTTGTAGCCGACCAGCACGGCTGCCGCACCGACGAAGCTGTGCAGCAGCGCGATCAGTTCGGGCATGCCGGTCATCTCGACCTTCTTCGCCCGCCAGATCCCGATCGCCCCGCCGACGACGAGCGCCGCGTACAGCATGATCGCGGCGTCGATCTGGAGATTGTGGTTGGCGTAGTCGCGGTATGCGATCGCGAAGTTGGTCGCGACTACGGCGAACACCATGCCCATGATCCCGTAGACGTTGCCCTTGCGGGCCGTCTCGTGCCGCGAGAGCCCGGCCAGCGCGAGGATGAACATCAGCCCTGCGGCGATGTAGGTGGCGTTGATGAAGTTGGTCAGCATGGTCTCAGCCCTTCCTGAACATGCCGAGCATGCGGTGCGTGACGGCGAAGCCGCCGAAGACGTTGATGGATGCCAGCAGCACCGCGATCATGGCGATGATCTTCACGGCGAGGCTGCCGCTGGCAAGTTGTGTCATGGCGCCCACGATGATGATGCCGCTGATCGCGTTGGTGACGCTCATCAGCGGGGTATGCAGCGCGTGCGTCACGTTCCAGACCACGTAGTAGCCGACGACGCAGGCGAGGGTGAAGATGCCGAACAGGCTGACGAACGAGGACGGCGCGAACGTCAGCATCGCGATCAGCCCCACGGCCACCACCCCGACCAGGACCACCTGGTGCCACCAGGGCCGTTCCTTCTTCGGGGCCTCGACGACGGGCGCGACCTCGGCGACGGGCTTGGCCACGGGCGCCGCGGAGACCTCGATCGGCGGGGGCGGGAAGGTGATCTCACCTTGACGGACGGTGGTCATGGTGCGCACGACCTCATCGTCGAAGTCGACGACCAGTTGGCCGTCCTTCTCCGGGGTCATGAGGGCGAGCGCGTTGACGAGGTTGGTGCCGTAGAGCTGGGAAGACTGCCCTGGCAGTCGGCTGGCCAGGTCCGTCCAGCCGATGATCGTGACGCCGCCGTCGGTCGTGTAGCTCTCGCCCGGCCTTGTCAGTTCGCAGTTGCCTCCGCCCTGAGCGGCGAGGTCGACGATCACGGAGCCCGGGCGCATCGTGGCGACCATCTCCGCGGTGATCAGTTTCGGCGATGGGCGGCCGGGGATGGCGGCCGTGGTGACGATGATGTCGACGTCGGCGGCCTGGTCGGCGTAGAGCTGGGCGGCCTTGGCGGCGTAGTCGGCACCGACCTCCTTGGCATAGCCGTCGGAGCTGACCCCCTGCCCCGCGGTGTCGACGTGCAGGAAGGTCGCACCCATCGACTCGACCTGTTCAGCGGTCTCGGGACGAACGTCGGTCGCCCGGACGATCGCGCCGAGCGAGTTCGCGGCGCCGATGGCGGCAAGCCCGGCGACACCGGTACCAGCGACCAGCACCTTGGCGGGGGGCACCTTGCCTGCGGCCGTGACCTGCCCGGTGAAGAACCTGCCGAAGGCGTGTGCGGCCTCGACGACTGCCCGGTAGCCGGAGATGTTTGCCATGGAGCTGAGCGCGTCGAGCGACTGCGCACGGCTGGTGCGCGGCACCATGTCCATACTCATCGCCGTGACGCCGCGCGTGGCGAGGCGGCTGGTGAGGTCGGCGTCCTGGCGCGGGAATAGGAAGCCGATCAGCGTCGCGCCGGGCCGAAGCAGCCCGATCTGTTCAACTGAGGGGGCGTTGACGGTGAGGACGATGTCGCTTCCCCACGCGTCTTCGGCGCGACCGATGACGGCGCCAGCCTCCTCGAAGGCATGGTCAGGAAAGGCGGCGCGAGCGCCCGCCGCGGACTCGATCACAACCTGGTACCCGAGGCCTAGTAGCTGTCCGACGGTCTTGGGGGTCGCCGCAATCCGGTTCTCACCGGGCGTGACCTCGTTGGGAATCCCTATGCGCATGCCCTGAACCGTATCGGCCTTTCATGGGAGGGTCACTTCCGGGGTCTGAATCGGCGACGGTTGAGCCTGGCCGAGCCCCGGTTGAGCGCCGGTTGAGCCGGACCCAGCGACGGTTGAGCCGGGCCGTGAGGAACGAACGGCCCGTGACGAAACCAACGCAACCTTGTCTATGGACTCTC
>NZ_FQZG01000077.1 GCF_900141915.1 Tessaracoccus bendigoensis DSM 12906
CAACCAACCGCCGGTTGAGCCACCTCGTGAGGAACGAACGAGGCGTGGGCGTTACCACCTGGCACACGGTGCAGAAACCCAACCACAACATCTTGAGAGACTCCCCGATCAAGGTCCACCTTGGTTTCGACACGCGCAGGCGTCGCTACGCTCCTTCGGCGCGGCTCAACCGACACGCCGCCCCACTCAACCAACCGCCGGCTGAGCCAGGACTGAATCAGGGTCGCGACCGGATGTCCCCTGCGCCGCCACCGTGTTAGGTTTCCGTGTGCTTTCCGACCAACAGGCCCGAAGCCGCGCCTTCACCCACGTCCTCCTCAACTCCGCAGCCGCCATGCTCGGCACGGCGTTCCTCTGGTACGCCATCACCTTCTGGGCCTATCTGTCCACCCGCTCCGTCATCACCACCGCCTTCCTCGGCGGCGCCTACATGCTCGGAATGGCGGTGCTCGGGGTCCCGTTCGGGTCATTGATCGACCGGTACCGCAAGCACGTCGTCATGACGATCTCCGCCGTCGGCACCACGGCCCTGTTCCTTCTGGCCGGGCTCGTCTTCATCCTCGCGCCAGAGGACGTGCTGATCGACCTCGGGCGACCCTGGTTCTGGGTATTCACCAGCCTCGTGCTCCTGGGCGCGATGCTCGCGATGATCCGTGGGCTCGCCCTGTCGACGTGCGTGACGATGCTCGTCCCCTCCGACGACCGGGCGAAGGCCAACGGCATGGTCGGCGCGGTCAACGGGATGACGATGCTGGTCACCGGAGTGCTTTCCGGCCTGGCGATCGGCCAACTCGGTCTCGGCCCTGTGATGTTGATCTCAATAGCCGTGATGGCCGTCTCCCTCGTGCATCTCGTGGCCATCCGCATCCCCGAGCCGACGATCGTGCATGCCGACGGCACCCCGAAGGCCGTCGATTTCAAGGGCGCTTGGGGCGCGATCATCGTCGTTCCTGGGCTGATCGGCCTGATCATCTTCTCGACGTTCAACAATTTCCTCGGCGGCGTCTTCATGTCCCTGCTCGACCCGTACGGCCTCGAACTGATGCCGGTCGAGACGTGGGGCATCGTGTTCGGCCTGTCCAGCGTCGGCTTCATCATCGGCGGTGCGCTGATTGCGAAGACCGGGCTCGGGTCCAAGCCGCTGCGCACCCTGCTGCTCGCCAACCTCGGGATGTGGGTAGTGGGCGGAGTGTTCACACTGCGCGAATCGGTGCCCCTGCTGATCGTCGGGATCTTCGCCTACATGATATTGATCCCGTTCATCGAGGCAGCTGAGCAGACCCTGCTGCAGCGCGTGGTGCCGTTGGAGAAGCAGGGAAGGGTGTTCGGGTTCGCGCAGGCAATCGAGGTTTCGGCGGCCCCGATCAGCGCATTCCTGATTGGCCCGATCGCCGAATACTGGCTGATCCCCTACGCCGAGTCACCGTCCGGACGGCAGGATCTCGGCTGGCTGCTAGGTGACGGCGACGCGCGCGGGATCGCCCTGGTGTTCGTGCTCTCCAGCGCCGTCGGGTTCGTGATCACGGCTCTGGTGTTCGTTACCAGGACCTACCGCCTGCTGAACGCAAGCTACGCGGCCGGCGACGTCAACGCCGACCTGACCGCCGACGACACGTCGGAGATAGTCGGTCCCTCGCCCGACCAACCCGGCCCAGACGTGCTCGGGAGGGGCTTCACGGAACACTGACCGGGGCAGGCGCGTGCACAAATCTCTGCATGGGTGAAGGCATCCCCATATCGGGCTCGACTCAACGTCAGGCGCGTGCACAAATCTCTGTATAGGTGAAGGCATCCCCATATCGGGCTCGCCTCGACGCATAGAGAGATCTGTGCACGGGCCTCAGTCCTGCGGGATGCCGCCGCTGAGCGTCCAGGCGAGGAACTCCTTCAGGTCGCCGGTCTCGCCGTCGCGGCCACCACGGCCGATCACCAGCGGCGCGAGAGTCGGTTGCAGTTTGACCCCGCGGAGCCGCTCCTTCCAGCCGCCGGGCACGACCAGCGAGTAGTAATTGCCCTCGGTATCGAGTGCGACGGAGTGGTTGGTGCGCAGGTACCAGCCGACCTTGTCGGTCTTGACGACGTGACCGTCCAGCGTCCTGGCCTTCAGCGGGCGCGGGGCCAGCCCCGCCGCCTCGGCATCCTTGAGAAACTGGTCGATCATCACCTGCGCCCTGGCCGCCTCGGCCCGCGCATTCGCGTCGGTCAACTGCTGGCGCACCAGCGCCGCCCGCTGCCGCTCGCTCATCTCCTCACCCATGGCGCAAGGGTATGCCCTGTGGTCGACTGCGCGTAATGTGCCGTCATGGAGAACCGCATGGAGCAACCGTCAATCGAGCCGTTCGACGACGCCGCCATCCGGCGGGTGCAGGTCGTGGTGGCCCATCCCGACGACGCCGAGTACGGCACCTCGGCTGCGGTCGCACACTGGACGAGCAAGGGCGTCGAGGTCGGCTACCTGCTGCTGACAGCGGGCGAAGCCGGGATGCAACGGCCGCCGGAGGAGGCTGGCCCGCTGCGCGCCGTCGAACAACAGGACGCCTGCCGCAGCGTCGGCGTCAAGCACCTGACAATCCTCGACTTCCCCGACGGCATGCTCGAGTACGGCCTGCCCCTGCGTAAGGCCATCGCCGGGGAGATCCGGCGCTTCCGCCCGGACGCCGTCGTGTGCGGGGCGGGTGAGTTGCACACGCCGTGGGGCATCGACCACGCGGATCATCGCGCCGCGGGGGTCGCTTCGATCGACGCGGTCCGCGACGCCGACAATCGGTGGGTGTTCCGCGACCTGGCCGACGAGGGACTCGAGCCTTGGGGCGTGACCTGGTTGCTGCTCACCGGTACCCGTCCGACCCACTTCGTGGCGGTCGACGCGGACGCCGAGGCTCGCGCCGTCGAGTCGCTGAGTGCGCACAAGGCCTACTTGGCCGACCTGCCGTGGCACCCGGCGCCGGGAGAGTTCATCCCGGGCATGTTGAAGGAGCAGGGTGAAGCTGCGGGGGTGGATCGGGCGGTGGTGTTCGCGGCGCATCGATTGCGTGGGCAGTAGCGGGGTTTGAGACGCGGTCTCCCTCGCGATCCCTCCGCGCCTCCCGCCGTCCTCTGATCGGCCCTCGCGTCTGCCGTCGCGTTGAGCTCGCGTCTGCCCTCGCCACGTCTGCACTCGCGTTGAGCTCGCGTCTGCCCTAGCCACATCTGCCCTCGCGTTGAGCTCGCGTCCGCCCTCGCCACGTCTGCCCTCGCGTTGAGCTCGCGTCTGCCCTCGCCACGTCTGCCCTCGCGTTGAGCACTATCCCGGACTCGATCGACGACACGCCGCACTTGGGCGTCAATTCGACAAACGAACCCCGAATAGTGCTCAAAACCCCACCAACTCCCGCCGACGCCCTCCCACGCCCCCACACCCCGTCCCGATGAGCACTATCCCGGACTCGATACCCGAAACGACGCAGTTGAACGTCACAACAGCAAACGAACCCCGAATAGTGCTCAAGACCCCACCCGCACCCCGGCCGACGCCCTCCCACGCCCCGTCCACCCCTCCCGTTGAGCACTATCCCGGACTCGATCGACGACACGCCGCACTTGGGCGTCAATTCGACAAACGAACCCCGAATAGTGCTCAAAGCTCGACCAGCCCCCAGCTCGACCAGCCCCCAGCCCAACCAGCCCCCAGCCCAACCAGCCCCGCTCGGACAGCGGCAGCAGTCCAGCCTGGACCCGCTCGACCACCAAGCACCGACCCTCCCAACGTCCATCCACTACTCTCTTCCCCATGAGCTCGCGGCGACACACCACCCGCGACGAGATCGTCTACAAGAGGCACTACGTCGGCACCGTCGAATACCTCACCAGCCGCACGGGCTACGGCGACGCCTCCATCGTCGCCTACCGCTTCCCCTGCCAGGTGCCGGAGAAGACCGGCCCCGACTTCGTGCTCGTCCACGGCATCGGCGTCTCGGCCCGCTCCTACGGCCCCACCGCGGTGGAGCTCGCCAACCACGGCGACGTCCACCTGGTCGACCTCGCCGGCTACGGACGCTCACCGCGCCCCGACCATGACCTCACCATCGCCGACCACGCCGCACTGCTCAGCCGATTCCTGCGTGACAAGCAGCTCGACCATCCGGTGGTCGTCGGCCACTCCATGGGTACCCAGGTGGTGGCCGAACTCGCGGCCGACTTCCCCGATGAGGTCGACCACATCGCACTCATCGCCCCCGTCCTCGCCCCAGCCGTCCGGTCACTTCCGAAGGCGCTCGGTCGCCTGCTCGCCGACGGGCTGAAGGAACCGCCGTTGGTCTCCGCGACCGCGATCCACGACTACCTCTTCCGAACGGGCATGCCCTACATGTTCCGGCAGACCCCGCATCTCTTCCAGACCGACCTCGAGGCCATCGCCGACCGCGTGGACGCAAAGACTTTGATCATCTGCGGCGCCGACGACCCGGTCGTGCCGCTCGGCTGGGGCGAACAGCTCGCCGGACGGTTCCGCCACGGCTGGTTCGCGACCATCCCTGGCCCGCACGCCTCCATGTTCGCCGCCCCCGAAGCGATTGCCGAGTTGATCGATGAACATGCCCATCGGTAGCCCCCGACCGAGGCCGAGGCCGACCCTGACGCCCGCGCGACTCCGCCTCGCCGCCCACCGTGGGTGGTCGTGGGGGCGCGACTACGTGTGGATCCTGCGGGCGCTCGCCCGAGGCCTGGTCCGGCGCGACCTCCCGGCACGATACGCCGACGGCGACGGCCGCCCCGTCTTGCTGTTGCCCGGCGTGTACGAGGAGTGGACGGTGATGCGTCACGTCGCCGACCGGCTGAACGAGGCCGGCCACCCGATCCACGTGCTGCCCGACCTGGGGCGCAACACCATCGGCATCATCGACGCCGCCCGCCTCGCCGAGGCCTACCTCGTCGCACACGACCTCCGCGACGTCGTGATCGTCGCGCACAGCAAGGGCGGGCTGATCGGAAAGCAGTTGCTGGCGTCAGGCGGGACGGCCGCCGACCGGGTGCGTCGGATCGTGGCCGTGGCGACCCCGTTCGCCGGTTCGCGGCTCGCGCCGCTGGTGCCGACCCAGGTCGTGCGTTCCCTCGGCCCGGACGACGAGACGATCGTCGCGCTGGTCGCCCGCGCCGACCTGAACGAGAAGATCGTCTCCATCTGCCCATCCTTCGACCCCCACATCCCGGGCGGTTCGTTCCTGGACGGGGCGACCAACGTGGCGGTCGAGGCGATGGGGCACTTCCGGGTCCTCGCCGACCCTGCGGTCGTCGACGCGGTCGTCTCAGCCGCCGCGCTCTGACGGCGAAGCCAGTCTCCCAGCGTGGGAGGATTCGGCCATGGCTGTTCAAATCCCCCGGCTGCGGGTCCCCTTCGCTCCCGCCTGCTTCGCGGTCCTCGGGGCCTGGCTGGCGCTGACGCCGTCGCTGCTTCCGCGGGCGGCCGTGCTGCAGGGCGCCCTGTGCGCCGTCGTCGGGATGCTGGCCTACGCCGTCGGGGCCCTGATCGGCTGGGTCGCCCGGGGCCTCGGCCTGAAGCTGCGGGGCCGCCCGCGCCGCATCGCCTGGAGGTGCCTCGCCGTGGCTGGCGCCGTCGGCAGCATCGTCGTGCTGGTGGTGCATGTGCGCCAGCAGCAGCGGATGGGGGCGGCGATCGGGGTCGACACCGTCGGCCTGATCGACATCCCGGTCATCGTGCTCGTGGCCGCCGCCGTTGGCGCCGCACTGCTCGCCGTGTCGAGGCTGATTCGGGCCGCCGGTCGACTGTTGGGGCGGCTCGTCGGCAAGGTGCTGCCCCCGAATCTCGGACGTGTGCTCGGCGCCGCGGTGGTGGCGGTCGCCGTCCTGCTCGGGATCAACGCCTCGTTGACCGGAAAGCTGCTCACCGCGCTCGACAGCGCATTCATGCTCGTCAACGACGAGTTCCGCACCGAGACGCCCGCGCCGACCGGCTCTCATCTGTCCGCCGGGCCCGCCTCCGACGTCACCTGGGACGACCTCGGCCGCCAAGGTCGCCTGTTCATCGCCGCCGCCCCGACCGGGCAGCAGATCTCCGAGTTCACGGGCAAGGAGGGGCTCGACCCGGTGCGCGCCTACGTCGGGGTGGGCGGCGACCGGCTCGTCGAGCTACGCGGCCAGGCCGAGGAGGCCGTCGACGAGCTGGAACGCCTCGGCGGGTTCGACCGGGCCGTGATCAACATCGTCACGGGCACCGGGCGCGGCTGGGTCAATGAGAACCAGTCGCGGGCGCTGGAATACATGTGGAACGGCGACACGGCGACGGTGAGCCTCCAGTACTCCTACCTGCCGAGCTGGTTGTCGTTCCTGGTCGACACGCAGCGGGCGCAGGACGCCGGTCGGTTCCTTTTCGAGGCGGTCTACGCCCGCTGGCAGGACCTCCCCGACGGCGACCGCCCCCTCCTGGTGGTCAGCGGTGAGAGCCTCGGCTCGTTCGGCGGCGAGGCCGCGTTCAGCGGGGCGCAAGACATGGCGGAGCGCACCGCTGGCGCCCTGTTCGTCGGCCCGACGGGCAACAACCGGCTCTGGTCGCGTTTCACCGCCGAACGCGACGCGGGCACCCCGGAGGTCCTGCCGACCTACCAGCAGGGCATCAACGTGCGCTTCGCCGACACCCCCGAGGACTGGGACAGGCCGGGCACCGACTGGCCGCAGCCGCGGATCGGCTACCTGCAGCACGCCAACGACCCGATCACCTGGTGGGACGGGTCGCTCGCCTTCGAGCGGCCCGACTGGCTGCGCGAGCCGCGCGGCCGCGGCGTGCTCCCCGAGACCACCTGGGTGCCGGTCGTCACGTGGCTGCAACTGGCGGCCGACCAGTTGGTGGCCAGCGCCGTGCCAGACGGGCAGGGCCACGAGTTCGGCCAGGCGCCCGTCGTCGCATGGGCACGGATCCTGCCTTCGCCCGGCTGGAGCGACGGCGACACCGAGCGTCTCGCCGAGCTGATCCGCGACACCGAGATCCAGCGCTGACGCTCGCCGTGCAGTTCCGACAAGCGATGAGACCCAGGTGATGTCCTCGCCGTCGTCGGCTGGCTAGACCCCGATGCCGACCCCGGACGTCACGCCGTAGAGCCCGTCTGGGAAAATGACGAAAGACACAACCAGGAGGACCGATGCCGGAGTTTCGCTACGTTGACATGTTGCCGATCGGGGAGGACAACACCCCCTACCGGCTGCTGACGACCGAGGGCGTCGAGGTGCTCGACGGACCCGACGGCCGCAAGTTCCTGAAGGTCGCCCCCGAGGCCCTGACGCTGCTGGCCGAGACCGCGATGCACGACATCGCGCACTACCTGCGCCCGGCGCACCTGCAGCAACTGCGCAACATCCTGGACGACCCAGAGGCTTCCGCGAACGACAAGTTCGTCGCGCTGGACCTGATGAAGAACGCCAACATCGCCGCCGGCGGCGTGCTCCCGATGTGCCAGGACACCGGCACCGCGATCGTGATGGGCAAGCGCGGCCAGCAGGTGCTCACCGAAGGCACCGATGAGAAGCCGCTCAGCCTCGGCATCTTCGACGCCTACACCCAACTGAACCTGCGCTACTCGCAGAACGCCCCCCTGACGATGTGGGAGGAGAAGAACACCGGCTCCAACCTGCCTGCACAGATCGAGCTGTACGCCGACACCGCCGAGGGGCACGAGAACTCCTACAAGTTCTTGTTCATGGCGAAGGGCGGCGGCTCCGCGAACAAGTCGTACCTGTTCCAGGAGACCAAGGCGATCCTCAACCCGGATTCGATGATCAAGTTCCTGGAAGGCAAGATCCGCGCCCTCGGCACCGCGGCCTGCCCGCCGTACCACCTGGCGATCGTCGTGGGCGGCACGTCGGCCGAGTTCGCGCTGAAGACGGCCAAGTACGCCTCCGCGAAGTACCTCGACACACTGCCGACCGAGGGTTCGATGGCGGCCAACGGCTTCCGCGACGTCGAACTCGAAGAGCAGGTGCTCGAGCTGACCCGCAAGCTCGGGATCGGCGCGCAGTTCGGAGGGAAGTACTTCTGCCACGACGTCCGCGTCATCCGACTCCCCCGCCACGGCGCGTCGCTGCCCGTCGCGATGGCCGTCAGCTGTTCGGCCGACCGGCAGTGCCTCGGCAAGATCACCCCTGACGGCGTGTTCATCGAGCAGCTGGAAACCGAGCCTGCCCGGTTCATGCCAGAGACCATCGACGCCGACCTCGACGCCGAAACCGACGGCGTCACCGGCACCGGGAAGGGCGCGGTCGTCCGGATCGACCTGAACCGGCCCATGCCGGAGGTCCTGGCCGAGCTGAGCAAGCACCCGGTCAAGACGCGGGTGTCGCTGACGGGGTCGCTGATCGTCGGGCGCGACCTCGTGCACGCCAAGATCAAGGAGCGCCTCGACGCAGGCGAGGAGATGCCGCAGTACCTGAAGGACCACCCCGTCTACTACGCGGGCCCGGCGAAGACCCCAGTCGGGATGGCATCGGGCTCGTTCGGCCCGACGACGGCCGGCCGGATGGATTCGTACGTCGACCAGTTCCAGGCCGCCGGCGGCTCGATGATCATGCTGGCGAAGGGCAACCGTTCGCAGGCCGTCACCGACGCCTGCCAGGCGCACGGCGGCTTCTACCTCGGATCCATCGGCGGGCCCGCGGCCCGGTTGGCGCAGGACTGCATCAAGAAGGTCGAGGTCGTCGAGTACGAGGAACTCGGCATGGAGGCGGTGTGGAAGATCGAGGTTGAGGACTTCCCGGCGTTCATCGTGGTCGACGACAAGGGCAACGACTTCTTCGCGGAGGTCAACAAGCCGCTGGTGTTGAGCATTCCGAAGCGCGAAGGCCTCTGACGGGTCGCGCGGCTGCGCCGCTCAGGCGAGGAGTTCGACGGTGACGCCGACCGCCTCGTAGGTGGCGCGGGCGCGCGCGTCGCGGGTCGCCAGCGATAGCCCGTGGAACCGGGCGGCGGCCCCGACGAGCCCGTCGTAGGCAGCCCCGCCCGCAATCCCCTGCTCTGCCAGGTCACGATGGATGCGCCGGAACGTGACGCTGTCGAAGGTCACCGGATCTTCGAAGTTCGCATCTATCAGAGTGACGGCGTCGGCCGCGGAGATGCGAGCGTCGCCCGGTAGGCGCGTCAGTACCGAATAGGTTTCGACGAGGGCGTGCCCGCTGAGAACCAGTGAGAGGTCCCTCGCCCACCGGCTCACCGCGGCGTGCGCGGGGTGGGTCGCAACAAGGAGAGGGACCGCGACGCTCGTGTCGACCGCGATGCTCAACGCCGTGCCGAGTCGATCAATGCGAACATGTCATCGTCGGTGACGACGGTTTCGCTGACCGCCACTAATCGGCCGTCGGGCCCCCTGACGATTCGGGCGGTTCTGCCGCCGGGGGTCACTTGAAGACTCGCACCGTAGGCCGAGATGTCGACCTTCGAACCCGGCGCCAGTCCGAGCGCGTCACGCAGGCTCTTGGGCAGCAGGATCCGTCCTGCAGAATCGATGGTCGCTTCCATGGGAACATGCTACCAATTCGTTCCCAGCCGACGGATCCCAGGACTCTTTGCGCGATGGGCCCTTCCAGGAAAGGCTGGAGCCAATTGCGAGCGCGCGGGCGCCCGAGTTGACCGCCCCCCACCCCGTCAGCGCCCCCGAAAATCGACCACTGGCCGATTCTGACCCGTCTGGCCACGAGGATCGGCCCCTGCCCTGCGCTATGGTCCGGTCTGGGCCGTTACCAGCGCTTTCCCCGGCTACCCGCTGTGTACCGCTGGTAGCGTGGCATTCCACTGGTAACGCCGAAGCATCGCTGGTGACGCCGATTCCGCCAGCGATGCGAGGGCGAACTGGCCCGACATCCGGCCGATCGGTAAGCTCCTCGGCCGGGTCCCTCACCTGAGTGGCCCCGCGGATGGGATGTGATCGGGTTGCGGAACCCAGGGCTGGGCAGGAACTTCAACCGGTTCTGGACGGGCGAATCACTGTCCCACTTCGCAGTTCAACTGGGCGCCGTCGCGCTGCCCGTCATCTCCGTCGACCTTCTGCACGCCTCCGAGTCCCAACTCGGCTACCTCAACGCGGCCTCGACGGCGGCCTTTCTGGTGCTTGGCCTCCCGGCCGGCGCTTGGGTCGACCGGTGGTTCAAACGGCCGACGATGATCTGGGCCAATCTGGTACGCGGGCTGGCGATCTCAATAGTGCCGGTGCTCTACCTGGCCGGGGTGCTGGAGTTGTGGCACCTCTACGTCATCGCGGGCGTCGTCGGGATCGCGACGGTGTTCTTCGACGTCTCTTACCAGAGCTTCATCCCGATGCTGGTCGGCCCAGGGCAGATCTCGCGGGCGAACTCCCGGATGGAGGCCACCGCACAGTTGGCGAGGCTGGCCGGGCCCGCTCTGGGCGGCCTGCTGCTGAAGGTCGTCAGCGCGCCGCTGCTACTGATCGCCGACGGCCTCGGCTACCTCGCGAGCTGGGGCTTCCTGCTGGTGACCCGCGACCACGAGGCCGAATACCGCGCCAGCCGTCCACCTCGGGAGCGACGCAACCTCGTCGTCGAGATCCGGGAGGGGCTCGGCTTCGTGCTCAGGCAGCCTGCGATCAGCCGGATCACCCTCGCGTCGTTGCTCAGCAACTTCGCCTCGACGGCGACCTACACCCTCGTCCCGATCGTCGTGCTGCGGCTGCTCGGCTTCTCACCCTTCGAATACGGCGTGATCATGACGCTCGGCGCGGTCGGCGGGCTGCTCGGCGCCGCCGCTGCGGGGAGGGTCACACGCCGGGTCGGGACGGCCAACGCCGTCCGATTCTCCACCCTGGCCGGCGCCCTCGCGGTGTTCTGCTACCCGTTCGCGATGCTGCTGGGCGACAAGGCGACGCAGTTTGTCGTGTTGGTCGTCGGGGCGTTCATCGGCAACTCGGCGATCCTGGTTTACAACGTGACGCAGGTCTCGCTCAGGCAGCGGCTGTGCCCGCCGCATCTATTGGGCCGGATGAACGCGTCAGTGCGGTTCATCGTGTGGGGCATCATGCCGGTCAGCTCGATCGTCGCGGGGTGGGCGAGCCAGTCGATGGGCGTCGGGAGCTTCCTGTGGATCACCGCGGGTCTCGGCACCCTCGCCTTCGTCCCGCTTTGGCGGCTGCACCGCCACATTCCCGCCTGAACGGATGAGAGCTTTCTCATCTCCGCTTGTCCCCGGAATCATCGCTTCGTGGTTTCCTGGCTGTGAGGAGGTGGACGATGTTCAGACGCCTGGCCGTCGGTGCCGGTCTTGTGCTGCTCTTGGGGCTGCTCGCGGTCTGGGTGGTCGCCGCGTTCTCGGGTCCGGGCCCTGATCCGGACCGGCAGCCCGCGATCGTGGTGACCCGGACCCCGGGTCGAGCCCCCACCCCGATACCGACGCCGACGACTTCGGCGACGCCGTCCGGCCCGGGAACCGTAACGGCGCCCACGCCTGAACCGGTCGACGACGACGATGACGACGATGATGTAGACGAAGACGACGAGGATAGCGACGAAGACGGTTGAGCGGCGGTTTCCTCATGCCTCGCTCCTACCTCACGAGGTGACTCAACCGACAACGGTCCCCGGTTTACAGGAGCCGGTAGCCCATCCCACGAACCGTCTCGAAACGCTCCCTCCCGAGTTTCCCCCTGAGGTAGCGCACGTACACGTCGACGATGTTTGAGCCGGGATCGAAGTCAAGCCCCCACACGCTGCTCAGCAGCTGCTCCCGGCTCAGCACCTGGCCTGGGTTGCGCAGGAAGGTCTCGGTGAGCGCGAACTCGCGCGCAGACAGGTCGATCCATGCGCCGTCGACCTGCGCCCGCCTGGTACGCAGATCCAGGACCAGCCCGTTGTGGCTGAGCTGCGTGCCCGCGCCGACGGCCCCGGCCGTCGGCTCCGGGCGCAGCCGCAACCGGATCCGCGCCAACAGTTCCTCGAAGGAGAACGGCTTCGGCATGTAGTCGTCGGCGCCGCCCTCAAGCCCGGCGACCCGGTCCTCGATCGACGACCTGGCAGTGAGCATGATCACCGGAACCGTCACCCCCTGCCCCCGAATCTGCTCAAGCACCTCGAACCCGTCGATGTCGGGCAGGCCGACGTCCAGCACGACCAGGTCGAACTCCCCCTGCACGACGAGCGACACGGCCTCGCGACCGGATGCGCTCGTCCGAGGGCTGAACCCGGCGGCCCTCAGACCCTTGGCGATGAAGGACGCAATGCGGGTCTCGTCCTCGACGATCAGGATGGCACTCACGCTGTCTCCTCTGTGGCGTCGTCGACTGGTGCCAACGGGAGGATCATCGTGAACGTTGACCCGGCGCCGGGCGTCGATTCGATCTCAAGTCGGCCGTGGTGCGCAGCCAGGATCGACTCGACGATGCTCAGCCCGAGCCCAGCCCCCTGCGCGTGGGTCGAAGCCTCAGGCGCGCGGGCAAACCTCTCCCGCACGCGCGCCAGTTGGTCCGCGGCGATTCCGATGCCGCTGTCCCTGACCCAAAGCCGGGCCACGCCGCGGTGCAGGCGCGACCCCAGCGCAATCACCGACCCTGTTTCCGAGTACTTGACGGCGTTGGCGGCAAGTTGGAGCCACGCCTGGGTGATGCGGGTCGGATCGACCCAGGCCTCGACGTCGGCGACCTCCTCAAGCCGCCAGTTCCGCTCGCCCAGCGTGCGGGCCTTCTCGAAGTTGCGGTCGGTCAGGGCCGCCAGGTCACTCCAACGGGGCACGACGAAATCGGCCTGCCCTGCCTTCGCGAGCACCAGCAGGTCGCCCACAAGGGCACCCATCCGATCGAGCTCGTCGATGGCCAGTTCGCGGGTCTGGACGACGTCGTCGGGGTCGGCCACGTCGACGAGTTCAAGGTGTCCACGCACGACGGTGATCGGGGTCCGCAGCTCGTGCCCCACATCGTCCAGCAGCCGACGTTGCGCCTCGACGGAGCGCTGCACCCGGTCGAGCATTCGGTTGATGGTGGCCGAAAGGGCGGCCAGTTCGTGGCGTCCCGTCACCGGAACCCGGGTGGTCAGGTCGCCTTCGTCGATGGAGTCGGCCGCGACGCGCAGCTCGTCGATGGGTCGCAGGAGTCGGCCGACCAGCGGCCAGGCGATCAGCGACGCGACGGCGAGCATCGCGACGGCGACGGTGGCGTAGACGAGCATGGTGTTGCGGAGCTGTTGGAACGTCAGGTCGACGTCGAAGACGTGCACCAGCGCCCCCTGCCCGGTGGGGAACACAACTGGCGCGACGAGGACTCGGTAGTCACGCTGATCCGTCTGCAACGACCGGATGACGATCTCGTCGCCGAGCGCGAGCGTGCGGACGGCGTCGACGAGCTGCGGGTCGCCCTCGAGCCGCAGCGTCACGTCGGAGGAGGCCACCCACTTCACGTCGCCACCGACGAACGCGACCTCCCCCTCGGCCTCGCCGACGACGGTGCGCATGAGGTAAGTGCGCAGCAACTCGGACGGCCCGGCGAAGGGCTGGCCGGTGCCGGGGTCGACGCCCTCGTCTGCCAGCAGGCGTAGCTCGTCGCGGGTGCGGGTGAGGTGCTGGTCCATGGTCGAGTGGATCTCGCGGTACTGAATGGCGGCGACGATGGCGCCCGACGCGGCCAGCGTGAGAGCGGCCATGAGGATCATCGGCAGCACGATCCGGGTGCGCAGACTCGTCCGCGCACCGTCCCCATGCTGCACCGTCATGCTGCCATCCTGCCCGAACCTCGGTCGCCTCGCCGTCTGCATCCATCCAGATGAGGACACTCTCACGTTCAGCGCACCCGCCTCCTCATCTTCGGGCGGTGTGATTGGCACATCCCGATCGAAGGAGAAGTGATCATGACCTGGAAGAAGTCAACCCCCTGGGTGCTGGCCGGCGCGTTCGGTGTTGCGGCAGCGAGCGGCGGCGCACTGGGTGCGTTCGCGACGCCCACCCTGACGCCGTCGGTGGGTGCTTACGCACCGGCGATGCCGCAGTCTGTGCTGTCGGCTCAGACGGCGGTGTCGGCTCAGACGGCGGTGTCGGCTCAGACAGCGGTGTCGGCTCAGACAGCGGTGTCGCCTCAGACGGCGGTGTCGCCCGTATCGCCCGTGTCAGCGTCGTCGCCGACATCCCCGACCTCGCCGAACTCGGCGTCCTCGCCCATGTCAGCGTCATCCCCGGCGTCCCCGGCGTCCCCGGCGTCCCCGGCCTCGCCAGCGTCGCCGAACTCGGCGTCCTCGCCCACGTCAGCGTCGTCCCCAGTGTCGCCAGCGTCGGCCGATTGACCCATCCTTGTTGGGCCAGCACGCGGAGGCGCAGACTTCCCCGTCTGCGCCCCGACTTCTGTGCATCAAGGCATTGGCCGATCCTCGACCCCAGACGGAGCAAAATCGACCACTGGCCGATTTTCACGACCCCACCCGACGCGACGCCACCCCACCCAGCAGAGGCAGTGGCCGATACTCGACCCCAGACACACCAAAATCGACCACTGGTCGATTTTCACGACGGGACGCGACGTGGCCCACCCCACCAGAGCCACCCCACCCCACCCGACCCGAGCCGCCTGACCCGAGCCGCCCGACCCGACCCGACCCGACGCCGCCCGACCCTACCCGTACCTCAGCCCCCCACCCTCCGCCCCTTGTAGCTTTCCCACAAACTTCAACTACCGACATTGGGTGAGACAAAGCGCACGGCTGAGCCCCGGATGCGGAAGTCTTGCATAGTCCGACATCCGTCGCGCCCAGGAGGTATTTGTGTTCAAGAGAATCGCGATCGTCAACCGAGGCGAATCGGCAATGAGGCTCATCCACGCCGTCCGCGATCTCAACGCCGAGCACCCAGACCGCGACCCGTTCGTCACCATCGCCCTGTTCACCGACGGCGAACGCTCCGCGATGTTCGCCCGCGAGGCCGACGAGGCCTACCCGATCGGACCCGCCTCCGAGCGGCCCTACCTCAACCACGAACTGCTCGCCCGCGTCCTCAAGGAGGCCAGGGCCGAGGCCGTCTGGGTCGGCTGGGGCTTCGTCGCCGAGGATTCGGCCTTCGCCGACCTCGTCGAGAGCCTCGGCATCACCTTCATCGGCCCTTCCGGTGACGCCATGCGCCAACTCGGCGACAAGATCGGCTCGAAGCTGATCGCCGAGGAGGTCGGTGTGCCGGTCGCACCTTGGTCGCGCGGCGGCGTCGACACCCTCGAAGATGCCCTTGCCGCAGCCGATTCCATCGGCTACCCCCTCATGCTCAAGGCGACCGCGGGCGGCGGCGGCCGAGGCATCCGCAAGGTCACCTCCCCCGACGAACTCGAGGACGCCTACCAGCGCACCCGCGACGAGGCCGAGCGCGCGTTCGGCTCCGGGATCGTGTTCCTGGAGAAGCTCGTCACCGGCGCCCGGCACGTCGAGGTGCAGCTCATCTCCGACGGTGAAACGGCGTGGGCGCTCGGGGTGCGCGACTGCACGATCCAGCGTCGCAACCAGAAGATCATCGAGGAGTCGGCCTCCCCACTGCTCACCGCCGAGCAGACCGACGAGGTGAAGGCCGCAGCCGAGCGCCTGGCGCTCAAGGTCGGCTACCGTGGCGCCGCCACCGTCGAGTTCCTCTATCACCACGCCGACCGCCTCTTCGCGTTCCTTGAGGTCAACACCCGTCTCCAGGTCGAGCATCCGATCACCGAGGTCACCAACGACTTCGACCTTGTCAAGGCCCAGATCCACGTCGCAGCGGGAGGACGGCTCACCGAGCGGCCCACCGAGTTCGGCCACGCCGTCGAGGCCCGCCTCAACGCGGAGGACCCCGACCGCGACTTCGCGCCCGCGCCCGGCCGGATCAGCCGGCTCAACCTGCCAGCCGGCCCCGGAATCCGGGTCGACACCGGGGTCGCAGAGGGCGACCTGATCCCCGCCGACTTCGATTCGATGATCGCCAAGATCATCGCGCACGGCCGCACCCGCGACGAGGCGCTCGGACGGCTGCGTCGCGCCATGCGTGAGACCACCGTCGTGATCGAGGGTGGCGCCACCAACAAGAGCTTCGTGCTGGAACTCCTGCGCCAACCCGAAGTGGTCGGCTCAGGCAACGAATGGGCCGACACCGGTTGGATCGACCGCGTCCGCACCGACGGCGGCCTCGTCGCCGACGAGCACGCGGGCATCGCCCTGGTGATCGCCGCGATCGAGGCCTACGAGGAGAACCGCGGCTGGGAGACCGAGCGTCTGCTGGCCACTGCGCAGGGCGGCCGCCCGCAGACGCAGCACAAGCCCGGCGCAACTGTCGAGCTGAAGCTCCGCGGCGTCACACACCAGGTGATCACTTTCGGCACCGGCCCGGACAGCTACCGCGTCGTGGTCGACGGCCAGCCTGCCGAGGCGTCCATCACCCATCTCGACGACGTACACAGCCGGGTCCGGGTCGGCGACGAGACCTTCCGCATCGTCAGCGCGACACACGGCCCTGTGCACCTGATCGAGGTCGACGGCGTCACGCACCGCGTCTCCCGCGATGAGGGCGGCGTCCTGCGCTCCCCCGCGCCCGCGCTTGTGGTCGCCACCCCGGTCGCCGTCGGCGACGTGGTCGAGGTCGGCGCCCCGGTGATCGTGCTGGAATCCATGAAGATGGAAACAGCCATCGCCGCACCGTTCACCGGGCGCGTGAAGGAACTGCACGTGATGACCGGCTCGCAGGTCGAGACCATGGCGCCGCTGGTGAAGCTTGAACCGATCGGCGACGGCGCCGACGACGACACCCTGACCCCCACCGCGATCGATCTGCCGCAGCCTCTGGTCGACGCCGACGCCACCTCGCGGCTCAACCGGTTGCGGTCCCGGCTGTCGGCAGCCCTCCTCGGCTACGACGTCGACCCCAACGGTGCCATGCTGGCCGACTATCTCGCGGCCAGGGAAGAGGTGCTGGCTGAGGGTGGCGACGTCCTCACTGGTGAAATCGCGCTGATCAGCATGTTCGCCGATCTCGCCGAGCTTTCCCGCAACCGGCCGTTCGGGGAGCAGGACCACACCGAGCTTCGGATCCACTCCGACCGGGAGCACCTGCACCGCTACCTGACCACGCTCGACACCGATCGCTCGAAGCTGCCCGGCCTGTTCGTGGAACGGCTCGGTCGGGTGCTGCGACACTACGGCGTCGACTCGCTCGACCGCACCCCGGCGCTCGAGGAGGCCGTGTTCCGCATCTTCCTCGCGCAGAAGCGGGTCGCCTCGGACGTGCCGATCGTGCTTGGCATCCTGGATCGTTGGATGACCGAACCCGCCCCGGAGCCGGCCCGGGCCGCCTCGGCTCGTGCCGACCTGGAGCGCGTGCTGCGGGCAACGCAGTTGCGGTTCCCCGCCGTCGGCGACATGACCCGCTCGATCCGGTTCCGCTGGTTCGACCAGCCGCAGGTCGACGCGGAACGAGCCTCGGTGCTCGCCGGGTTCGGCGACGCGCTGGAATCGTTGGCCGCGGACCCGCAGGCCCCGGACTACGGGTCGCGCATCCGACAGCTCGCGAACGTGCATGAGTGGACGGCGGACTACCTGGCTACCCGGCTCGCCACGGGCGTGCCCGCCGTCGAGCCCATGCTTGAGGTCCTCGCCCGCAAGTACTACAGCGACTTCGGCCTGGACAACGTGCACTCAGAGACCGCCGATGGTCGTGCCGTCCTCACCGCCGAATACGTCCTCGAATCCCGCCCGCGCCGCTTCGTCGCCACAGTCGGAACGGCCGACGAACTCGCCCCCGGCGGGCCGCTGATGACCCTGATCAAGCAACGGTTCGATGCACGCAACCCCGGCGATGACGCCGTCTCCGAGATTTATGTGGCGTGGCCGACGCAGCCCGACCCGGAGGCCGTGGTTGCCCAACTGGCCGATGCCCTGACGGCGTGGGCGTTCGGCCCGGAGGTCAAGCGGATCGCGGTGGGGCTCTGCCCGCCCGACGGTCAGGTGCAGTACTTCACATTCCGGTTCGAGGACGGTGTCGCCGTCGAGGATGTGCTGGTGCGCGGGTCGCATCCCATGGCCGGTCGACGCCTCGACCTGTGGCGGCTGCGCGAGTTCGACACCACCCGTCTGCCGTCGACCGACGACGTGTGGCTGTTCGAATGCGTCGCCAAGTCGAACCCGAACGACCGTCGGCTGGTCGCGATGGCGCAGGTGCGGCAGCTGGCCGCCGTCCGTGACCGCGACGGCGTCCTGGTCGCGCTGCCACACGCCGAACGGGCCATCGCGAACTGTCTGGAGGCCATCCGGCGCACCCGCTCGGCGCGCGGCGCCGCAGGCAACAGGCTGGACATGAACCACGTCTGGGTCGACGTGTGGCCCGAGGTCGACCTTTCTGTCGACGACATCCGGCCGCTGCGTGCGAAGATCACGCCGCTCTCCGACGGCGCGGGCATCGAAGAGGTCCTCTGCCAGGGTCGGTTCAGGCAGGGCGATTCGCTGGTTCCGCTCGCCGTGCGCTTCTACGCCCAGCCCGGCGCGGGCGTCACCACGACGGTCGGCCCGCCTCCCACCGAGCCGTTGAAGCCGCTCGACGACTATGCCGCCAAGGTGCTCCGGGCGCGTCGCCGGGGGCTGGTTTACCCGTATGAATTGTCGGCTACCCTCGCTGGCCGGGGCGGAACACTCACCGAACTGGACCTGGACGCTGACGGTCGGCTCGTCGAGACCGATCGGGCCCCTGGCCTGAACAGGGCAGCCATCATCGTCGCGAAGGTCGTCACCCCCACCCCCCTATATCCGGAGGGCCTGACGCGGATCGTGTTGTCCGGCGACCCCACGAAGGGCCTCGGTGCGCTGGCCCGGCCCGAGTGCGAACGGATCATCGCCGCGATCGACCTGGCCGAGGCGATGGGCGTGCCCATCGAATGGTTCACGCTCAGCTCCGGCGCGAAGATCTCGATGGATTCCGGCACGGAGAACATGGACTGGGTCGGCGCGGCGCTGCGACGTATCGTCGAGTTCACGCAAGCCGGCGGCGAGATCAACGTGGTGGTGGCCGGTATCAACGTCGGGGCGCAGCCCTACTGGAACGCCGAGGCGACCATGCTGATGCACACCAGGGGCATCCTCGTGATGACGCCTGATTCGGCGATGGTGTTGACCGGCAAACAGTCGCTCGACTTCTCCGGTGGCGTCTCGGCCGAGGACAACTTCGGCATCGGCGGCTACGACCGCGTGATGGGCCCCAACGGGCAGGCGCAGTACTGGGCGCCGAACCTGGGGGCGGCGATGAAGATCCTGATGGCCCACTACGCGCACACCTACGTGCTACCGGGCGAGGCGGGGCCCCGTCGCGCTGAGACGAGCGACCCGTCAGACCGGGACGTCTCCGACTTCCCGCACGTAGCCGAAGGCTCCGACTTCGCGACGGTCGGCCAGATCTTCTCTGCCGAGCACAACCCGGACAGGAAGAAGCCGTTCGACATCCGCACGGTGATCGCGGCCGTCGCTGACCAGGATCATGACCTTTCGGAACGTTGGGCAGGCATGGCCGATGCCGAGACGGCGGTGGTGATCGACGCGCGGATCGGTGGGCATTCGGTTTCGGTGATCGGGATCGAGTCGAAGCCCGTGCCCCGCGCCGGGTTCCCTCCCACCGATGGGCCGGACACGTTCACCGCGGGCACGCTGTTTCCGCAGTCGTCGAAGAAGGTCGCCCGCGCGATCAACGCGGCCTCGGGCAACCGTCCGCTGGTGGTGTTGGCGAACCTGTCCGGGTTCGACGGTTCGCCCGAGTCGATGCGCAACGTCCAGTTGGAGTACGGCGCCGAGATCGGACGGGCGATCGTCAACTTCGACGGCCCGATCGTCTTCGTGGTGATCTCGCGTTACCACGGTGGCGCGTTCGTGGTGTTCTCAAAGCGGCTGAACCCGAACATGACGGTGTTGGCGGTGGAGGGCAGCTTCGCCTCGGTGATCGGGGGCGCTCCGGCCGCGGCGGTGGTGTTCGCGCGCGACGTCGAGACGAGAACGTCGAACGATGGACGGGTCGTCGCGTTGGAGGGTCGGCTGCGGGTCGCGGCTCCGCACGCGCAGGCGGCGCTGCAGTTGGACTTGGAGACGACGCGTAAGTCGGTCAGGGCTGAGAAGATCTCGGAGATCGCCTCGGAGTTCGACGGGGTTCACTCGATCCATCGGGCGGTGGAGGTCGGCTCGGTGGATAGGGTGATTCGGGCGGCCGAGATCCGCCCGGCGATCATCGCGACGATCGAGGCGTGGCACCCGGCTGGTTGAGCCGGGCCGCGGTCGGTTGAGTCGTGCCGCGATCGGTTGAGCCGGGCCGCGGTCGGTTGAGCCGGGCCGCGGTCGGTTGAGCCGGGCCGGGGTCGGTTGAGCCGGGCCGGGGTCGGTTGAGCCGGTCCCACCGCGCGAAGCGCCGGGTACCGTGACGAAACCACCCGTGACCTGACCGCAAACTCTCACCCAGAACCCGTGGTCAAGACCCTGCACCGGGCGCCAGAAGGTTTCGTCACGCGCAGGCGTCGCTGCGCTCCTTCGGCGCGGCTCAACCAGCAGCCGGTTGAGCCGGGCCGGGGTCGGTTGAGCCGGGCCG
>NZ_FQZG01000079.1 GCF_900141915.1 Tessaracoccus bendigoensis DSM 12906
GATCCGCAGCGCCTCAACCACCTGCCCCTGCTGAGTGAGGATGTCAGCGATCTTGCCCATCGTGACCGCCCGCGACCGGGTATCCCCAATCTGCTCAAAGGTGGTGCTTGCGCCGCGGAGCAGGGCCATCGCGGAATCCACTTTGCCGCGGGTGGCGAGATCGTCTGCCCTGGTTGCATCGAGTCCTGCCCGCGCTCCGAGGTCTTCTCCTGGCCCGGGTTCTTGGCTGATCTCGTTCAGGTGTCGGCGTGCCTCCGCATCGCCGATGCGAGTGGCGATCTCGGAGGCTCGTCGAAGGAGTATCAGGTCCGGAGCCACACCGGTGCGGAGGGCGAGGTCGAGTGCGGCGACGCTGACGGCCAGGGCCGCACAAGCTGCCACCGCGGTCCCCAAGTTGTCGAACAGGTAATTTACAGTGGCCAACGCCGCGGATTGTGACCTGGCCGCGTCGCCCGCGAGCAGGGCAAGCCGGGTTGCCTCCAGCGAACGTGCATCAACCGGCCAACGCGTTGAGGATGGGTGGCACCATGCGCTGGCGAGATGGGTCATCGCCGCCTCGGCGAGCAGGACGGTGTCCTGCGCGCCGAGTTGTTCGACCAGCGGGCGGGCCAGCGGGTTGACGGCGACCCCCTCGCCTCCCAGCCCGATCCTGTCGCTGTAGGAATCGACCAGCCCCAGTGACACCAGACGCTGCACGGCCCTCCCCGGATCGCTGACCCCGGCTCTGGCCGCCAGGGCCTGAGCCACCGACAGGGGAACCGGAATCTCCCCAAGGGGGAGCCGCTCGAGCGCGGCTGCATCGACCTCTGCAGGCCAGGCGCCAGAGCCGATCAGCAGTAGCGTGCGGAGGGCCTCCGCCTCATCGTCGGTCAGTGCTTGCCGGTAACGTTCGAACGCCATCCGCCGGAAGAAGTCGACGGTTGAGTTACTGGATACCTGGTCGGTGACACCGGCGGTGTCCTCGCAATGGACGTAGGCTTCGATGCTCTCGATCGCCGCGACGGCCGCGTCGATCTCACCGGTCAGGATGCGCGTGGTCAACAGGTTCTGCAGACCTGGGTTGCCCCTCGCCGCCGCCATCGCCCGCGCCGTCACCTCGTCGCATGTCAACGCAGCCACTGCCCGCATGGTTGCGTCGGCCGGTCGTCGAGCCAGTAGCGCTGCGTGGAGTTGCTTGTCCTGCTGGCGTGCGTTGAACGGAGTCAACGCAACCCTCACCAACCGGGAGGCCAGGTCGCGGCCCCTGGAATCCAGCGCCTCGAAGTCGTAGCGCGTGGTGAACAGCAACCGCGATCGTCCCCGCTCCCCGAAGGCCCGGATCAGGGACACTATCGCGGATCGCCAACCGTGGTCCTGACGCACCGGCACCAGTTGTTGCCCGGGCGATGGAATCTCCAGCGCCTGCTCCAAGTCGTCCACCACGAGAAGTATCGGGTGGCTCCGCAGCGCATTGTCGAGGATGTCCTCGACGGCATCGGCGAGCAGCTCATCGTCTCCTGCGATGCGCTGTCTCCACTTCTCCGAGACATCCCGGCGGCTGTCGGCAGGCACGGCAGCAACGATCCGGTCGAACACCGCCAGAGGATCGTAATCGTCGACGATGACAACTGTCCTGAGGTCCGGCAGGCGCGAGGCGATCCGCGCCGCGAGGCTCGACTTGCCGAGGTTGCCCATCCCATGAATCACCACACCGGGAGCCGAGTCGGCCCGGAATGCCCGCAGCACCTGCTGCAGCTCTCGGCGTCTGCCGACGAACTCCTCCGGGCTCGCGACCGGCACCCGCTGGTTCTTCACATCAAGGAACGCCTGAACACCGGCATTCCGGGCGAAGCGGCGCCGCTCACCGGTCCTCACGCACAGCGGACCCCCGCCGCCCGCTCCCACCCAGACGCGGGCAAGGTGCCAATGGGCGCCCGACGCCGGATCGGCCAGATGCTTCCGCAGCAGTTCCCTGCGGGCAACCGCCGCGGCGAAGGCAGGAGGCTCGAAACGCGACAAGCCATCGTAGAGCGACGATGAGAAGGCAATGGCGTCATGGTCATAGACCGAACCGTCCCAGCCAAGGACCGCAGGCACCGCACGCACCAGCGCCCGAGCGAAAGACTCCACGGCGCTGCCGTCGGCCTCCGCAGTCCGGCAGGCAGAGAGGAACACCAGCCCCGGCACTCGATCTGCCCACGCCCCAGCCAGATCGGCTGGGGACACGAACTCAACTGCCCCCACCGCGGACTCGAGCACCAGAGCCGGTCCAGGTTGGGCACCGAAACGGGAGAGCGGGGCCGCCTCGTCGGGCTTCAGCACGGTCCCATGACATGAAAGATGCAGAACCTCGAACAGTTCCTCGCCGGACAACCGGTCGCGCAGGAACTCCACACAGCCGCTCTCCTCGACCGCCATGTTCAAGGCGGTGGGGCGGCTCGCCGCCAGGATCGCTGCCTCCTCGGCCTCGTAGTCCAGATCCGAAATCCGCAGGCCCGAGCCGGCCGCATCCGGCGAGGCCGCCATGAACAACACCGACAGGTCACAATGCTCGGCCGGGACCGGTGCGCATTGCCGACCGATCCGGCGCCAAACAACGAACGGCTGGACCCCGTCGGCGGCCAGGAATCCCTGCCCGGTCGCGAGCAACTCCCATGGCAGCGCCAAAACCCGCTGCTGGTCGGCCGTCTCCGGGGAGTCGCCGACAATCTCCAGCTCACGCGCCCCGGGATGGGCAAGCCAATGTGCCGCCCAGCCTGTGGAATCCAGCCAACGCAGCATCTCCTGGCCGATGGCGAGCAGCCCGTCGGGGCGGCCACTACCCACCGCGTAACGGTAGCCGTCGATCCAACTCTTCCATCGGAGCCTGATTTCGTCCGTGACGGCCAACTCGGCCTCGGACGTTCCAGCCAGGCGAACGCGCGAACCGATCACATGGACAAGGCCAACCATCCAAACCACCCCCATCGGCAACCTTCAACACATCCTGCCAGCTACGCGCCCTGCCGGCAGCCGGTACAGGCCGGTTCGAGGACGGGGCGGCCACGACCATGACCGACACACAAGCCACGCCGGATCGGTGGCTCCATTCACCGGCTCGACGTCCGCTTCTTGGAGTCCACACCGGCCGGGGATGTGGCGTTGTTAAAGTGCATCCAGTTCATCTGGAGGGGCCATGAAGATCAAGTTCGGGCGGTCGCGCCAATCCAGCGTCGGCATCGAATGGGAACTGGCCGTGGTCGACGCCGGGACCCTCGAGCAGGTCCCCGGTGCGGAGGTGCTGCTCAGCACCGTCGACGACCCGACCGATGGGCCGATCCGCCGCGAGTACCTCACCTCGATGATCGAGCTGGTCTCCGGGGTACACCAGAGCGTCCCGTCCGCGATCGCCGAGATGCGTGGCCTGCTGGAGCATTCGCTGTCGATCCTCGAACCGCACGGCCTCACCCTGCTGGGCGCCGGGGCCCACCCGTTCGGCGACCCGAAGGAACAGTCCCCCGGCGACAAGCCGCAGTACCGGCGCGTCACCGAACGCAACGCCTGGTGGGGCCGCCGGATGGCGATCAACGGCCTGCACATCCATACCGGCATCGACGCCCGTGAGAAGGCGCTTCCCATCGTCTACGGCATCGCCCGCTTCACTCCGTACTTCATAGCTTTGTCCGCATCCTCCCCGTTCTGGATGGGCGAGGACACCAAGTTCGCCTCACAGCGCACGATGATGTTCCAGCAGTTGCCGACCAACGGCCTGCCTTACCACATGGCCGACTGGGACGAGTTGGAGCGGTACGCATCCCAGTTGGAGGGGGTCGGCATGATCCAGAGCCCCTCGGAGATCCGCTGGGATGTGCGTCCATCGACCTGGGGAACGGTCGAGAACCGGATCATGGACTCGGTGCCGAGCCTCATGGAGGTGGGGGCGTTGTGCGCCTTCAGCCAGTGCCTGGTCGAACGGATGTCACGGGCGCTGGCGGTCGGTGAGCCGATCGACCGACTGCCGTACTGGTTCATGCGCGAGAACAAGTGGCGCGCCGCACGCTACGGGCTGGCGGCCGATGTGATCACCACCCGCAAAGAGGAATACCTGATCCACGTCCACGACGGGATCATCAGGTGGGTGGAAGAGCTTCGCGACATCGCAGACGAGCTCGGCTGCCCCGAGCAGTTGGAAGACGTGCGTCGGCTCGTCGAGGGCGGACCCAGCTATCTGAGGCAGCGCCGGGCAGGCGATGCGGTCTCGGGGGCGCGCCTGCTCGTCGACGAATTGCGCTCAGCCACCCCGAAGTTCAAGGAAGTCGAATGAAGCCGTTCCTGCTCCTCAGCACCCGCCCGGAGGACGAGGCCACCGAGGGTGAACGGGAGGCGGTCGTCCGCCTTGGGCGCCTCGCCGACGACGACCTCGTGCAGGTGCGCGTAGAGGCGGCCCCACTCCCACCTATCAACCTCGACGACTACACCGGCGTCTTCCTTGGCGGAGGCCCGTTCAACGCCAGCGATACCGACAAGTCGGGCCTGCAACTCCGGGTCGAGGCCGACCTGGGTCGCGTCCTCGATGAGGTGATCCAACGCGACTTCCCCCTGCTGGGTCTCTGCTACGGCATCGGGGCGGTGTCCAGCCGGCTGGGCGGCATCGTGGACCGGACCTACGGCGAACCGGTCAGCGTCGCAGACGTCACCCTCACACCGGAGGGCGAGGGCGACCCCCTGTTTGAGGGGGTTCCCTCAAGGTTGGGCGCGTTCGTCGGGCACAAGGAGGCGTCCAGGGAACTGGCCCCCGGCGCGGTGCTCCTGGCCAGCGGCGACGTCTGCCCCGTCCAGGCGTTCAGGGTCGGGGATTTCGTGTACGCGACGCAGTTCCACCCGGAACTCGACCGGGTGGGGATGGCTTCCCGCATCCGGATCTACAAGGAGGAAGGCTACTTCGACCCGTCGGAGACCCAGGAACTGGTGAGCTTCGCAGAATCGGCGACAATCACTCCCGAGGTACACCGCATCCTCAGCAACTTCGTCGGCCTGGCGCGCCGACGCACCGCCTGATCAGTCGAGGTAGTCGCGAAGCACCTGTGAACGGGACGGGTGCCGCAGCTTCGACATCGTCTTGGATTCGATCTGGCGGATCCGCTCGCGCGTTACGCCGTAGACCTTACCGATCTCGTCCAGCGTCTTCGGCTGGCCGTCAGTCAGGCCGAACCGCATGCTGACGACGCCTGCCTCGCGCTCGCTCAGCGTGTCCAGGACGTCGTTGAGCTGTTCCTGCAGCAGGGTGAAGTTGACCGCATCGGCAGGCACGACCGCCTCGGAGTCCTCGATCAGGTCGCCGAACTCGGAGTCGCCGTCCTCACCGAGCGGGGTGTGCAGCGAGATGGGCTCGCGGCCGTACTTCTGGACCTCGACGACCTTCTCGGGCGTCATGTCCAGCTCGACCGCCAACTCCTCCGGGGTTGGTTCGCGACCGAGATCCTGCAGCATCTGCCGCTGGACCCTGGCCAGCTTGTTGATCACTTCGACCATGTGGACGGGGATGCGGATCGTGCGGGCCTGGTCGGCCATCGCGCGGGTGATCGCCTGCTTGATCCACCAGGTGGCATACGTGGAGAACTTGTAGCCCTTGGTGTAGTCGAACTTCTCGACCGCACGGATCAGGCCGAGGTTGCCCTCCTGGATCAGGTCTAGGAAGAGCATGCCGCGGCCCGTGTAGCGCTTGGCGAGCGAGACCACGAGCCGGAGGTTGGCCTCGAGAAGGTGGTTCTTAGCCCGGTGCCCGTCGTCCGAGATCCACTCGAAGTCCTCCAGGTCGGCCGCGGCCACTCCATCGGTGGAGCCGATCCGTTCCTCCGCGAAGAGGCCGGCCTCGATCCGCTTGGCGAGTTCGACCTCCTGCACGGCATTCAGCAGCGCGACCTTGCCGATCTGCTTCAGGTAGTCCTTGACCGGGTCGGCCGTGGCACCCGCAGAGACCACCTGCTGTTCCGGCTCATCGGCGTCGTCGGAGTCGGAGAGCGCGAACCCTTCGTCCTCGGAGGTCAGTTCCTTCTCGAGCGGCGCTTCCTTGGCCTCTTCGAACTTGGAATCGTCGACCTCGTCCAGCGAGCGCTTCTTACCCCCGAGCGTGAGCACGACATCGTCGCCTTCGCGCTTGAACTGCACCTCCACCTCACCGGTGGAAGCTTGGGCGATCGTCGGCCCGGCGGCCTTCGCTGGCGCCTTCTTGGCACGAGTCGAGGTGGCCCCCGTCGTTCTCGTCCTGCGCGTCGCTGCCTTGGGCGCGGCGGCGCTGTCTTCGGCAGTACTACGACGGGTGCGGGGTGCCTTGCCGGTGCCTTCAGCGTTCTGCGTCACGGTTGTCCTCTCGAGCCAGACGGCTGATTTTTGCGCATGCGCCGCCCCGTATCAGTCAAGGGTTACGCGTCGTCCATTCTGGCACGCGATGCCCCGGTACTCAAACACGAAATCCCTCAGGGTCTACCCCTACCAGGGTCGGGGTGCGGCTTCCGAAGCGTCAGACCTGGGGATGAGTTCGCCCACAGCGTGTAACAAAGTGGAACTTGGGGTACTGGCTGTGCGTTGTAGTAGATGACGACTGGCGAAAGGTCCGATCTGATCATGAATACTTCTACACGTATGCGTAACTCTGATGGCATTGACGGCAAGGACGCGGTGGGGCTCTACCTCGACGCCATCGCAAAGACCCCCCTACTCACCGCCCTGGGCGAAGTGGAACTCGCGCGGAGCATCGAAGCCGGGCTCTACGCCCAGAAGGTCCTCGATGGCGAGGCTACCTCGTCGGTCAAAGCCACCGACGACGAACTGCGGGAGGTCGCCGCAGAAGGCGAACGTGCCATGCAGCAGTTCGTGCAGGCCAACCTGCGCCTCGTGGTCTCTGTGGCCCGCAAGTACGGTCGCGCGCAGATGCCGCTGCTCGACCTGGTCCAGGAAGGCAACACGGGCCTGATCCGCGCGGTCGAGAAGTTCGACTACGCAAAGGGCTTCAAGTTCTCCACCTATGCGACCTGGTGGGTGCGGCAGGCGATCTCCCGCGGCATCGCGCAGCAGGGACGCATCGTGCGCCTCCCCGTGCATGTGGCCGAACAGGTCAACCAGGTCTCGGCGGTGCGCCGCAACCTCGAACGCCAACTGGGCCGCGAACCCGAACTCATCGAGATCGCCGAGGAACTCGGGCTGGAGGAATCCAGGATCGTGGATCTGCTGCGCTACTCGCGTGACCACGTCTCGCTCGACGCACCGGTCGAGGCCGACGGCGACACCGCACTCGGCGACCTGATCGCCCGCGAAACGGCACCGGGCCCGGACGAGATGGTGCTCGACGCCGAAGAGCGGGCCAGGCTCGACGACATGCTCTCCAGCCTGGACGAACGCTCCCAGGACGTGGTTCGTCGCCGCTACGGGCTCCTCGACGGTCGCCAGGCCAAGCTCGCCGACATCGGCACCCACTGGGGCATCACCGCGGAACGGGTGCGCCAGATCGAGCGGCAGGCTCTTGCCACCATGCGCGCCCGCGAAGGTGTTGCCGCCTGACGCGCTGACCGGCCAAGACCCGCGCTCCCCGCATCCTTGCGGGGGGCGCGGGTCTTTTGCTGTCCGATCGGCGACGGCTGGACCATCTCACAAGACGTCCACCCATTGCGCCTCGGACGAGGGCGTGCAATGATCTCGTTTACAACGTTGTAGATGAAATCCCAGGTGCCTGCGACTCAACTATCCCGCAGGCCAAGCTCACGCCTTGCACAGATGCAAGCTCCAAAGAAGGAGTCTCCAGCCATGCCATCATCGACCAAGGGCCTGAGGGTACTGCTCTCCCTCGGCCTCAGTCTCGCGCTGCTGGGCGGAGGGTCCGCGGCCTTGTCGCCCGCCACCCAGGTCGCCGCTGCCGCTCCTCCCCAGTTCCAGGACGCCACGGTCCACGACCCCGACCACATCGAGGTCGACGGCGTCCACTACGTCTTCGGCTCCCACCTCCAGGTGGCTTCGAGCTGGGACCTGATGGCCTGGGACCAGGTGGCCGAGGGAGTGAACGCGGAGAACCCCTTGTTCAACGATGTCACGCAGGAACTCGCCGAGGCTCTTGAATGGGCCCAGACCGACACGTTGTGGGCCCCGGACGTCCGGCAACTCCCGGATGGCAGGTTCGCGATGTGGTACAACGCCTGCAAGGGTGACTCCCCCCGCTCAGCCATGGGGCTGGCGGTGGCCGACGAAGTCACCGGGCCGTATGTGGACCAGGGGATCTTCCTCCGCTCAGGCATGTGGGGCGAGACGAGCGAGGATGGCACCATCTACGACGCCACCGTCCACCCGAACGTCGTCGATCCGGACGTGTTCGTCGATGAGGATGGCCGCTGGTGGATGGTCTACGGCAGCTATTCGGGCGGCATCTTCATCCTGGAACTCGACCCCGCCACAGGATTTCCTCTCCCCGACCAGGGCTACGGCAAGCATCTCTGGGGCGGTAACCACGCCAGGATCGAGGGCCCGGCCATCCACTTCGACGCGGCCACCGGCTTCTACTACCTGTTGGTAACCTACGGCGGCCTCGACTCAACAGGCGGGTACAACATCCGCGTCGCCCGCTCCACGACTCCCGACGGCCCCTACCTCGACCGCGAGGGCCGCGACATGGCCACGGTGAAGGCCGACCCGACCCTGCCGCTGTTCGATGACGCAAGCATCGAGAACACCGCCGTGAAACTGATGGGCAACTACGAGTTCGGACGGGTTCCGGGCGATCCCGGAACCGGCCGCGGCACCGGCTACGTGTCCCCAGGCGGAAGTACCACCTTCACCGACGACGCGACCGGCAACCAATACCTCATCTTCCACACCCGGTTCCCCGGCCAGGGAGAGACCCACCAGATCCGCGTGCACCAGTTCTTTTTCGACGCCGACGGCTGGCCCGTCGTTTCCCCTCTCCGATACGGCGGCGATGCCCTCAACTCGGTTGACGAAGCCAGGATGGAAGGCGACTGGGCGATCGTGGACCACGCTCCACGGACGATCGGCACCGACATCCATGAGGCTTCCGTTGCCACGTTCTCCAGCGATGGGAGCGTGTCAGGGGCGCTGACCGGATCGTGGAGCACGCCAAGCGCCGACATCGTCAGGGTCAGCGTAGAGGGCTCGGACTCGGACCTGACGCTCACCCGGCAGTTCGATCAGAACACCGGCGATTGGGAATGGACGTTTACCGGGCTGACCGGACGGCAGGCCGCCTTGTGGGGGGTCAAGATCGAGCAGGTCGCACCGGGCGAGGCGGTTCAACGCGTGATCGCCGACCTCACCCTCCCGGCGAGCACCGTGGCCGATCTCACCCTCCCCACCCTCGGGACCCAGGGCTCCGGCATCGCGTGGACCAGTTCCCACCCGGAGATCATCGCAACCGACGGCACCGTGACCAGGCCGGATTCCGGACAGGTCGACGCTCACGTCACCCTCACGGCGAAGGTGACCAACCCACCGGCGAGCGCCGAGGTCAGCTTCGAGGTGGTGGTTCCGGCTCGTGCAGACGGCACGCTGTTGGCGACCTACTCATTCGACGGCGACCTCACAGAGGCATCCGGTGGCACCTCGGGCATCGTCAGCGGCCCCAGGATCGGCACCGAAGGCGGTCAGATCACCTTCATCGACGGGGTCGTCGGGCAGGCCGCGGCATTCGATGGCGCCTCGGGCATCAGGCTGCCGGAAGGGCTCATCTCCGGTTCGACATGGTCGGTCGCCCTGTGGATCAACCCCACGGTGACGACGCAATACACCACCGCCTTTTTCGCGGCCAGGACCCAGGACTCCTGGGTAAGCCTCCTTCCGCAGGGCCATGACGGTGTCCAAGGGCAGTCGATGCTCTGGTCCGGTTCCCAGTGGTACGACGCCCCACTCGGCTCCCGGATCCCCGCCGGCGCATGGAGCCACCTCGCGTTCACCGTGGACTCCGGCCGCCTCACCGCCTGGCTGAACGGTGCCAGGGTCTTCGAAGGCACCGGATTCCCTGACGTGCTGACCACCACCGACGGTGTCTTCAGCCTTGGTGTGAACTGGTGGGACACCCCCTTCCAAGGTGCCATCGACGAGCTGCGCGTCTACAACGCGGCGCTGACCGACGCCGAAGTGGCGGGGCTGGCCGATCCGAACCAGCCGACGCCCACCCCCACACCCACGCCGACTCCCACACCGACCCCCACGCCCACGCCGTCCCCGAGCCCGTCGCAGTCGGCCCCGCCCGGAGACGTGGACATCTACGCGACCCCCGGCTTCCATGAGTCGGGAGGACGGCGCTGGATGACCGTCTGCGAGCCCTATTCTGCGACCGAACGCTGCTGGACCTTCATCTGGGCCACCCAGATCCATCAGGGGTCCGGTTCCTTCGTGGCGGTCAACGGTTGGGCCTTCAACAACCTCACCTACCTTGCGGCTCCGAGGTCGCTGTGGAGCGGCAACCCGCTGGCTGAGCCCGGTGGCTGGACCGCTTCTGACGGTCGTCAGTGGCGAACCGAGTGCGAGACCCCGACGACGGGACGAAACGGTTGCCGCAGCTGGGCCATGGCCAAGGTGATCGAGGCGACCGGCTCCGGCTACCGTCAGACATCCAAGTGGGTGTTCAACAACATCGTCCGGTTCTCGGGCTGACCTTTCGATCCGGCCTTCCCTGGGTGGGCGTGGGATGCTCCCCGCGCCCGCCGTCAATCAGTCGAGGACGCGGATCAGGCCCTCCTGCGCACAAGAGGCGACGGCGGCACCGTCCTGGAACAGCCTGCCCATGGCAAAGCCGCGGGCGTTGGAGGCCGACGGCGAGATCATGTCGTAGAGCAGCCAGCGGTCGACGTGTGTGCGACGGTGGAACCACATCGCGTGGTCGATCGAGGCGGCCTGCATCTTGGGCGAGAGGAACTCCACCTCGTGCGGCACGGTCGTGACGCTGAGCAGCGTCATGTCGCTCAGGTAGGCGAGCACGGCGGTGTTGAGCAGCGCGTCGTCTGGCATCTCCTCCTTGGTCCTGACCCAGGCCCGCATGCTTCCGCCGTGCCTGGTCGGTTCCGGCCGCGACGCGAGACGTACCTCGAGCGCGTCCCATTCGGAAATCAGCGCGACTCCGGTCCCGAAGCGCCGACCCAGCACTTCCGCCAGTTCGGGGGAAGCCTCGGGAGGGGCGACATCTGTCGGGGCGACCGCCGAGTGGTCGAGGCCGACTTCCGGAACTTGAAAGGACGTGGTCATCTCGAAGATCACCCGTTGCCCCTGGCGTGCCAGGACGCGCCGGTTGCTGAACGTCCGGCCGTCGCGCATCACCTCGACATCGAAATCCAGCGCGGTATCCGTCGCACCGGGGCGGAGGAAATAGGCGTTCAGGGAGTGGGGAATGCGACCCGGCTCGACGGTACGGGCAGCGGCGATCAGGGTCTGGCCGAGCACCTGCCCTCCGAAGAGCCGCTGCATCAAGGTGCGCGGTTGCGGCCCGCGGAACGTCTGGTCTCCCGTCTGCTCAAGCTCGAACAGGGAGAGGAGTTCGGTCACGTCTTTCGGCACCGGCCAATCCTGCCACGGATCAGGCCTGCCGGATGGCCTGCCTGATCCGCTTGGCCGAGATCGGCACCGACGTGCGCAGCTGTTGAGCGAAGATGCTGACCCGGAACTCCTCGATCAGGAACGCGATCTCCTCGATCTTGGGGCTGAGTGCCCCCGGTGGCTGCGCGTCGACGACGGCCTCATACAGATCCTCCACCTCGTCGATCTGGGCCTGGAGTGACGCGTCCCTGGCCGGGTTCGTGGCCGCGGCCTCCAGACGGAGCACGGCGGCCCGGGCATAGCGTGGGAGGTGACCGAACCAGGGGTCGGGCGTCGCCGAGATGAACCGGTTGAAGAAGAGGTTTTCGAGTTGCACACCGACGTCGCGGCCCGCCGGGGTTGCTCCCGTCCCGATCAGAACGCGGGCCCGTGCGACCGCGGCCAGCGCGTGGGCTGCGGTGTTGACGACCTCGAGGGTCCGCCCGGGGCATTCCTGACGCACGGCCAACGCCACCCGCTGGTACGAGGCCTCGTCTCGGACCTCGACGATCGGGCCCTGTTCCGCGGCCAACTGTTCCCCCGCCTTGAGCCAGGCATCGGCCAACAGCGATGGCACGTTCGGGTAGGCGGAATCGGCCAGCGAGAGCTTCTCGACCCGGCCCATGTGTGCGACGACCCACTTGACCGGCTCAGGATTCGTCAACGTCAGCAACCGTCGGACGCCGTGGACGTGTGAGCGTGCCGCCTTGGACGGATCGTCTTGCACCACGACCCCTACCGTGACACCTTCATCGACCAGGGAGGGGTAGCCCACCACCCCCTTGGCGACGCTGCTCTGAGTGGGGATGGTCCCGAACGTCCAGGACCGTTGCCCCGTGGAAACGAGCCCCCCAGCCGATCGGGTGAGCTTTTCGGCGACCTTGGGGGACAACCTCTGCGCCAGCGCATCGAGGTCGGTGCCGCGGGCAATCTCGCGCCCGTTGTCGATGATCACAAAGGTCGGGCGCAGGTGGGGGCTGAGCTTCTCCGGCTGGAAATCGGAGCCGACGACGCGGGTGCCAGTCAACATCGTCAGGGCGCGTCCCAGGGCGTCCGGGAATGACCCGGAGCCTTCTTCTCCGTTCAACTTGTCGAGGGCCCGGAGCGCGTAGTCGGGCGCGGGCACGAAGCTGGTGCGAAGGGCCTTGGGGAGGGTGCGGATCAGCTCGACCGTCAACTCGCGGCGCAGGCCCGGCACCTGCCAACTGAACGTGGCCCCGTCCAACTGGTTGAGCAACTCCAGCCGCACCGTGACCGTGACGCCGTCAGATCCTGCCCCCGGCTCGTAGACGTAGCTGACGGGCAGCCGGTGCTGGCCCACCTCCCACCGGTCGGGGAAGTCGGATGGTTTGAGTTGGCCTGGATTGACGACGACATCGTCGAAGGTGAGCCGCGGCCATTCCTCCTGTGGCGTTCGGCGCAGCCACTTGTCGAAGGTGGCGCCGGAGACCACGTCAGTGGGCACCCGCGCGTCGAACCAGGCATAAAGGGCGTCGTCGGAGATGAACAGGTCGGGTCGGCGCATCCGGTCGGTGGTCAACTCCCCCTCCCTCAGCGTCGCCCGGTTGGCCGCGACGACCTTGTTCCTGGTCTCCCACTCCCCTTCCACCATCGCGCTGCGGATGAAGATCTCCCGCGCTTCGACGGGGTGACCGGCCGCATAGTCGGTGGGTCGACCGGCGACGATCGGGACACCGAACAGGCTGAGCTTCTCCGACGCCTGCACCGAGGCCGATCTGGACGACCAGTGCGGCTCGGACACGGTCCGGGTGAGGACGTGCCCCCCGACCTGTTCAACCATCCCCGGGGTAATCGCGGCGCCGGTGCGGGCCCAGAGCCGTGAGGTCTCGACCAGTTCGAAGGCCATCACCAGGGGCGGGGTGGACTTCGAGAGTGAAGAGCCGGGCTGCAGCGCGAACCGGGCGCCGCGTGCCCCCTGATACTCGGTGAGCGGACGACGCTTGCCAGGCTGCCGCTTGGCGCGCTCCTGTTCGGCCAGGCCGACATTGGAGAGGAGCCCGCTGAGCAGGCTGGTCAGCACCTCGGGCATGGTGCCGCGGCCACTCGTGTCGAGATCGAGTTCGCGGGTCGCCTCCTTCAGCTGGGAGACCAGATCCTCCCATTCCCGGAACCGCACGAAGCTGAGGTATTCGGATCGGCACAGGCGTCGGAAGGCGCTGCTGCCCAGCTCACGACGCCGGGTGCGAAGATAGGTCCACATGTTCAGCAGGACCTCGAAGTCGCCACCCTCTGGAGCGGACTGCTTCTGCTCGGCCTCCGGCCGGGTTCCGGTGTGGGCGGTGTGCCGTTTCGGTCGCTCAACCTTCTGCTCCCTGACGGGTTCGCTGCCCGGCACACCGCTCCAGAATCGGCGGTGCGACTCGTCCGCCTGTGCCTGGAAGTCGGCGGGCCGCTCGCGCACGTCGGGCACCGTCAGCCCGGCCACCAGCACCAGGACGGTCGCCAGGCAGTCGCGCTTGGCGCCCTCGATCAGCATTCTTCCGAGCCTCGGGTCGACCGGCATCCGGGCCAGCATGCGTCCGGTTCGGGTGAGACGGAGAAGGTCGTGCCGCTTGCGCGGGTGGATCGCGCCCAATTCGCTGAGCACCCGCACGCCGTCGTTGATATGCGAGATGACGGGAGCCTCGACGAAGGGGAAGGCCTCGATGTCGCCCAGCCCGGCCTGCGCCATCAAAAGGATGACGGTGGCCAGGTTGGTGCGCAGGATCTCCGGGTCGGAGAACTCGGGGCGCGACAGGAAATCCTCCTCCGAATAGAGCCGGATGGCCACCCCGGGGCCGACACGGCCACAGCGGCCGGAGCGTTGGTTGGCAGAAGCCTGTGAGATGGGTTCGATGGGCAGCCGCTGCACCTTGGTGCGCGCCGAGTAGCGCGAGATGCGCGCGGTACCGGCGTCGATCACGTAGCGGATCCGAGGCACGGTGATCGAGGTCTCCGCGACGTTCGTGGCCAGCACGATCCGACGCCGGGCCTGGGGCGCGAACACCCGCTGCTGGTCTGCGGCCGAGAGCCGGGCGAACAGCGGCAGCACCTCAAGCCCCGTTCCCAGACCCTCGATCGCGTCGGCCGTGTCCCGGATCTCACGCTCCCCACTGAGGAACACAAGGATGTCGCCCGTCGACGACGAGGTGACGATCTCCTCGACCGAGGACGTGACCGCGTCGATCTCATCCTCTCCCGCCTGCGGATCGCGGTAGAGAACCTCGACGGGGAAGGTGCGCCCAGACACCTCCACCACCGGGGCGCCGTCGAAGTGCTCGGAGAACCGGGCGGTGTCGATGGTCGCGGAGGTCACGATGACTCGGAGGTCGGGACGCTTCGGCAGCAACTGCTTCAGGTACCCGAGCAGGAAGTCGATGTTCAGGCTGCGTTCGTGAGCCTCGTCGATGATGATCGTGTCGTACCGGCTGAGCATCCTGTCGTGCGTCAACTCTGACAACAGGATGCCGTCGGTCATCACCTTGATCCTGGTGGCGGCCGACACCTTCCGGGTGAATCGCACCTGGTAGCCGACGAAGTCGCCCAGCTCGACCCCACACTCTGCCGCGATGCGTTGCGCCACCGTGCGCGCCGCAATGCGCCGCGGTTGGGTGTGCGCCATCCTCTCCCGGCCCGCGAGCAGACAGATCTTCGGCAGCTGGGTGGTCTTCCCGGACCCGGTCTCACCCGCGACGATCACCACCTGGTTGTCGCGGATGAGCCTGGCAATCGTTACTGACTCCGTCGCGATCGGCAGCGACGGATCGACCTGGATGTTGGGTGTGGCGCTTCCCGTCATCCGTGAATTATGTACAGCGGGCACTCGGCGTGGGCCATCAGACCACGCATCAGCCCGCCGAGCCCGAACCCGGGGATGGTGGGCTGACCGAGGCCGAGCACCAACATGTCGTACTTTGCGCTGCGGCTCACCAGTTCGTTGATGGGCGTGCCCGTCACCACATTGACTTGGTATTCCACCTCGGGGAAGTCCTTGGCCGTCTCCCGCGCGATCGCCTCGATGCCCCCAGTGGCGAACCGGATCTGCTCGTCGAGTTCCGTGGGGCTCAGACGGCGGGCGAACAGGCCGACCGGCGGCTGGACCACGTGTACGATGTCGAGTCGCCCGCCGAGCAGTTTCGCCTGACGGAACCCGGCCTTGAGGGTGTGCTCGGACCCGGGCGAGGACTGAAGACCGACCCCGACCAGACCCTTCGAGCCGACCTTGTCAGGGTGCGCGGCGGCGGAGATGAGCACCACGGGGCAGGCGGAGTTTGCGACGACGGACACCGACGTCGATCCCACGAACATCCGTTCGAGGCCGGACGCGGCACGCCTGCCGACCACCACGAGATCTGCGACCTCACTCAGCCGGGCCATGACACCACCGGGCGAACCCATCACGACCTCGGTCTTGATCCGATACTCTTCCAGCCCCAATTCGAGGGCGACGTCCTTGGCCTGCTCATTGGCCGTGACGCCGGCCGACTGCAGGACCTCGGGGTCGTAGACGACCCCCCAGGCCCCAGCCATCAGGGTGTCGTCGACCGCGTTGACGAGCATCAACTCGCCGCCGTGCACCATGGCCGCGTTCGTGCCGAAGCGCACGGCGCGAAGTGCATCGTCGCTGCCGTCGACGCCGACAACCACGAGAGGGACGTGGGCCGGGGTCGCCGACGCGCTCTCCTGTTCAGAGTTGTTGTTCTGCCTGTCGTTGGGCTCGGTCATGACTCAGCTCCTTTTCGTTCCGGACATCACACGCCCGGTTATGGCACCTGCGGTTACCGCGATCCAGACGGGACGGCTCCCGGCCAGCCAGCTGACCTGGCCTTCCTTCTCGGCTTCAGCCGAGCGGGTGAGGCCCTGGACCTGCACCGACCAGCCGACGACCGATTCCCCGTCGATGTCGTCGGCCTGGAAGGCGACCTCGGTCGGTTCGACGAGACGGGCGAGGCTGCCGCCGTCGGCAGTCTGGAAGACGATGGTCTGACCGTGGAGCCGGAAGTTGACGGGGACGATGGATATTCCGTTGTCACCCTGCCAGGCGATCCTGCCCACCTCTGCTTCGCTGAGAAGCGCCCAGCACTCGTCCGCCTCGATCTTCGAGAAGTAGGTCACGTGCTGCCCCGGGTCACTCGTCATACGCTCAGACTATCTCCAACCGCGGCTTCGCCCCAGCCCTACGGGGCGCGGGCGGGGGTTGCGTCGAACGGTGAGCGGTGCTTCAGGATGCCTGGAACGTGGTGCGGCCGCCGAGGCGGTGTGCCAGTTCGTCGTCGATCGCGTCGGCGATCTGGCTGAGCGCCCTCAGCGCCTGGAAGAGGTGGGCTGGCACGAACGGCTGCGCGGGCACCGACAACTGGACGAACACGCGGTCGCGGTGCAACGAGAACCGTCCGAAACGGGACTCCACATTGAGGTCGTTGAGCACCTCACAAGCCCGGGAGCGACCGCTCACGTCGTGGACGAGAGGGGAGAACAGCACTAGTTCCGCCGCGTCGGCCGTCGAGCGGAGGAACACGACGGTCGAACCGACCCTGATGGCGACGTCGCCCTGCTCGTTGCGCAGCGGTGGGTGCCCGAACTTGCGACGCAGCACCCCGTCAACCAGTTGGTCGAGCTCGGCTTGGCTGGCGGTGCGGACGGAGACCTCATCCTTGCCCAGTTTCCGCGCTTCGAGCGGTGGCCAACTGCTCTGGCCCTTCAGGATCTCGGCCAATTGATCGGGCTCGAGGAAGATCGGGTGCAGCACGCAGAACACGTCGACGAGGGTGTCGGTGGCGAGCCGGGCCAGCGAGGCCGACGATTCCTGATCCTCAAAGGTGTGGAACTGGGTGATCTCGGCGGTCGGTTCGGACCAGCCGAGGTCGCTCAACAGCTTGGCTTCCTCGGCGCTGGGGTGCCCGTCCTGTGACCCGGTGACGAACCCGCCGAGCCGCTGCGGAGCGACCATCGAGAACCTGATCCCCGCCATCGGCCTGCCCTCAGCCGCGGGAGCTATGGAGATGGTCAGGTCGGCGGTCGCGTCCATGACTGAGAGCACCTCGTCGAGTCTGCGTGAGAACTCGTCCCACGCCTCCTTCTGGGTGCTGTCAAAATCGAAGTCCTGATAGTCGCTCATTCCACCACCTCCGCAACCCGACCCTAGTACAGGTTCGGTTGGCAGCAGCGGTGTGGCGACCCCAAACCCGACCCCCGCCCCTGGGCCCGGGAGTGACACTACGGCCAGTAGTATCGGCTCGTGAGCACCGTCGAGCACCCACACGCCGCCCGGCGCGGCGTCGTCCGGACCCTGCACCATTCCCCCGACGAGAGACCGCACGTCCTTGTCTGGGAGGTCACCCGTGCCTGCCAACTCGCCTGTCGCCACTGCAGAGCGGACGCGTTCACCCGAGCCGACCCCCGGCAACTGACCACGGACGAGGGCAAGGCGCTCCTCGACGACTTCGCGGCCTACGGCACCCCTCGTCCGATCGTGATCCTCTCCGGTGGGGACGCGTTCGAGCGCGACGATCTGGAGGAGCTGATCAGCTACGGCACGTCGATCGGGCTGCCGATGGCGCTGTCGCCATCGGTCACCCCGCTGCTGACCGACGAGCGTCTGGGTTCCGTTCGCGAGGCGGGCGTCAAGGCGTTCAGCATCTCGCTCGACGGGGCCACGGCAGAGACCCATGACTCGTTCCGTGGGATCGACGGCACGTTCACGGACTCCCTGGAAGCCGCTGACCTGGTGGTCAAGCACGGTTTCCGGTTCCAGGTCAACACCACGATTTGCCGCAACAACCTACGGGAGTTGCCGAGCATCCTGAAGACCGTCAAGGGCATGGGGGCCGGCATGTGGTACGTGTTGTTCCTGGTGCCGATGGGTCGCGGCTCGAACCTCGAGCCCCTCGACCCGGACGAGATGGAGGACGTGTTGCACTGGCTGCATGACGTTTCCGACCGTATCGCCGTCAAGGTGACCGAGGCCCCGAACTACCGCAGGGTTGCCCTGCAACGCGACGACGCCCGCTCCGCGGGACTCCCGATGCCTGAAACCGGGGAACTGCACGCCTGGCTGACCGCAGAGACCGAGAGGCTGCTCGGCCCGGTCACGGATCGCCGACCCTCTCGTCCGCCGATCGGAGTGAACTCGGGTCGCGGCTTCGCGTTCGTCGACCACATCGGCGATGTCTACCCGTCGGGCTTCCTGCCTCACCGGTGCGGTTCGGTGAAGGAGCAGCCGTTCCACGAGATCTACGCCGGGTCGCCGATGATGAAGGCGTTGCGCGACCCGTCGGGGTACTCCGGCAAGTGCGGCGTGTGCGAGTTCAACTGGATCTGCGGCGGGTCGAGGGCAAGGGCACAGGCGATGCTCGGCGACCCGCTCGCCAGCGACCCGACCTGCGTCTACCAGCCCGAGGCGCTGCGGGCCGAGGCGAATTCGGAGGCGTAGGGGTGACCGGCCCGGTGCTCATCCTCGGGGGGACGGCGGAGGGCCGTCGTCTCGGCGAAGCGCTCCGACGGGTCGGGGTCCCGAACGTGTACTCACTCGCTGGGCGCACCGACAACCCTGTCACCGTCGGCGAGGTGCGCACCGGAGGTTTCGGCGGGGTCGACGGTCTCATCGGGTTCCTGCGTGACGGTGGGATTTCGGCGGTCATCGACGCGACGCACCCGTTCGCCGTCACTATGAGCCGGAATGCGGTGCAGGCCTGCAGGTCGGCCGGGGTGCAGCTGATCCGGTTGGAAAGACCCAGTTGGGGCTCTCATGTCGATGCGCCGCGCTGGGACTGGGTCGACGACCACGCTGCCGCGGCTGCTGCCGTCCGCGGCGCGCGCGTGCTGCTCACCGTCGGCAGGCAGCACACCCTCGACTACTCCCCTGCCCTCGATGACCGGTTCGTCCTCGCAAGGGTCGCCGAACCCCCTGACGCATCGCTGCCGGAAGGTTGGGAACTGTTGGCGGTCAAAGGCCCCTTCACGTTGGAGGGTGAGCGGGACCTGTTCAGGCGCAACCGCATCGACGCCCTGGTGACCAAGGATTCTGGCGGCTCGCACACGTCGGCGAAACTGCTTGTGGCGGCGGAGGTGGGGGCGCAGGTCGTGGTGGTACGTCGGGCGCCGCAGGAGCCTGGGGTCGAGACGGCGGCGAGCGTCGAGGAGGCGCTGTCGTTGCTGGCGGTCGAGGACTGAGCGGCGGTTGAGCCGCCGTCGGAGCCCCGTCAGCTGGACCCAGATTTGAGCAGGATTTGCAACTCATTGAAGCAACGACGGTGT
>NZ_FQZG01000081.1 GCF_900141915.1 Tessaracoccus bendigoensis DSM 12906
GTCTGGTCTGGGCGGCCGCGGCTCGGACGTGGGGGTAGTGGTCGATAGTCGTGCCTGGACGGATCAGAATCGACCACTGGCCGATTTTCGGGAGGGGTCTGGTCTGGGAGAACCTCGACAGATCCTCCACGATCGGGAATCGAGGTATGGGTCGTGGACGCAAGAAAGCCGCCTTGACAAGCTCTTTCAGCTTGCCAAGGCGGCTCTCGGATTGGCTCCCCGGACTGGACTCGAACCAGTAACCCTTCGATTAACAGTCGAATGCTCTGCCAATTGAGCTACCAGGGAATTGCGTTCCCACGCGAGGCGCTACGCTATCAGACTTCGCGAGCCGAACGCCAATCGGGGTTGGTGCCGTCCCCGAAGTACTCGGCCGACAACCGGTCGGTCTCCGCAACCACCGCCTCCCGGGTCGTCGGATCGTCCAGATCTGCCCCGCCGGACGGCACGGCGTACCAGTCGACGCTCGTCTGCTTTCCGAGGCTCCTGCGGCCGATGATCTGGACCTGGCCTCGCACGGGCGCATCGATCAGGGACTGGATGACGGTGGAGGCTTCGATCCGCTCTCGGAACAACTGCGGGAGCCGGTTGGCTTCCGTGAGGGTCAGAGCGTGCGACTCGCCGTCGACCGTCTTCCAACGAAACTGTGCGGTCTCGCTACTCCATGCTCCCCCGCTGACCCGTTCCCAGGGCCACACCCGCCACACTCCCTCTGAGAGCACGGCGAGGGCTTCCCGCGTGCCTGCCACCACGACACCATCCCCAGTGCCGTGTGCGAGGACCTCCGCAGGCTGACCGAGGGCATCGGCCAAGCCGTCGAAGTGGGTTCCTTTGCGTCTGAACAGGGCCATACCCCCATTGTGCCCGCCTGTGGAAAAGAAGTGTTGTCCGTACCGATCCATCCACAGGTTGCTGCGTTCGCACCCGAACAGGGGCGCTCCCGGGAAAAGTGGTCGGCATGGAGAACTTGAACATCCCCCTGGTCTGGCTGGCCGACGGCGAGGACGTGGCACTTGCCCGGTGCGTCGAGGCCGGTCTCTACGCGCAGCACTTGATAGACACCCGAGGCGACGATGACCTCCTCCGCAGGGTGGTGGAGGAAGGAACAAAGGCAATGGAGATCCTGTGGTGGGTCGGGTTGAGGGTCGGCGGCAAGGTCGCAGCCCGGCTGGCCATCAACACCGGGGTTTCCCAGGAGGAACTCTTCCAGCAGGCAGCGCTGGGGGTGGCAACGGCCGTCCGCTCCTACGACCATGCCAGGGGGTTCCGCTACACGACCTTCGTCCACCATGTGGCCGCACAGGCGCTTTCCGATGTCGACCAACTCCGCGTCTGTGCTCCTGGCAGCACCAGGGGCGACCGGAGGGCCGTGAGGCTGGCTGAGCGTGCCCGCGGGGACGATCTGGAGATCCCGCTGGAGGAGGCAGCATCCGCCGCGGGCGTGTCGGTGTCCTCGGTTGCTCGCGGCACCATCAGAAATGTGTCCTTCGACCCGGAAGCGGCTGCAGATGAGACCGCCCAGGATGGCTTCGACAAGGTCATGCGCACCGGCCTCGGCTTCCTGGAACTGTTGAGCACCCGGCACCGGGCGGTGCTGCAAGCCCGATATCTGAGCAGCAGCAAGACCTTCGACGAGATCGCGGCCGAGTTCCGGGTCTCAAGCACCACGGTGATGCGTTGGGAGCGCTCCGCGATCAGGGAGGCACGCGCGGTCCTCGACTCGGACCGCACGGTTTCGCCATCGGTCAGCCGAGGCCAACCGATTGCAGCCGCTTCCTCCGCATCTCAAGCTCGGTCAACTGGGCGAACTGCGCGCGGTGGTCGGAAGGGTCCTTGACGGGATCGGTGCGCTGCAACCTCGACTTGAGATCGGCGATCTGCTTCGACACCCGGGCCAGCTGGAGCCTCGAGCTATGGGTCAGCGAGTAGGTTTCATCGGGTTCGCGCAGAAGCGGTTCGACAAGGAGGGCCACGAGGAGTTGCTGCACGAGTTCGTTTGGTGCGGCGGCCCGAAGCCGGTCCGCCCAGCTCTCCCCGAACTCCACCGAAGTCAGCAGTCGGAAGACCGCACGGTAGCCGGGATGCTGGAAGTCGTCGGCCTCGACGCCGTTCCAACTGGCATCGAAGGTCAGCGGATGCTGCAGCATCAACTTCAGCGAGTCACGCTCCAGCCTCAGCGCTGGGTCGTTCGGGTTGGGCCACCCGGGGTCCGGCTCCGGTGGTTCCTCCAGCGTGACGACCTCGACGCCCTGGTGGCGACGTCCGACGCGGACGGCCTCGCGGCGGACATCGTCGAGATCCATGCCGAGCACCCCCGCCAGTTCGCGCAGGTACTGGTTGACGAGCGACTGGTCCCGGATCGACCCGATGAGCTCCGCACCTTCCCGGGCCGCGGCGAGGCGACCGTCGGCCCGGTCCAGGTCGTGGCTCTTGGCGATGTTGCTCATCACGAAGCGGTAGAGCGGAATCCGGCGAGCCACGAGTTCACGGACGGCGGCCTCACCCTGCTGGATCCTCAGATCGCAGGGGTCCAGGCCTGTTGGTTCGATGGCCACGTACGTCTGGCTGATGAAGTTCTGGTCACCCTTGAACACCTTGAGGGCGGCCGCCTGACCGGCCTTGTCGCCGTCGAAGGTGAAGATCACCTCGCCGTGCAGCCCATCATGGGTTCCCATCAGGCGCTGCAGCAGCCGACCGTGATCTTCCCCGAAGGCCGTTCCGCACGAAGCGACGGCCGTCTCAACGCCTGACAGGTGGGCGGCCATCACGTCGGTGTATCCCTCGACGACGACCGCCTGGGATTTCTTCCCGATCTCGCGACGCGCCAGGTCGAGCCCGTAGAGGACGTGCGACTTCTTGTAGACCGGCGACTCGGGTGTATTCAAGTACTTCGCCGGCATCCTGTCATCGTCGTAGATGCGTCGCGCGCCGAACCCGAGGACGGCCTGGGCAGAGTCGCGGATCGGCCACAGCACCCGCCCGGTGAAAAAATCCCGTGCCGAGTCGCGAACCAGCCCCGCGGCCTTCAGCACATCGTCCCCGAAACCCTGCGCCGCCAGGCTCTGCCGCAACGCGGCGCCGTGGCGTGGCGCGTAACCGATTGAGAAGTGCTGCGCCACCTCGCGGTCGAACCCCCTACCGTGTAGGAACTGCCGCCCGGCGATCGCCTCCGGTGAGTCGAGTTGTTGGCTGTAGAAGGCCTGGGCCGCTTCGTTGGCCTCAAGGATGCGCTTGCGGAGCCCGGGAGTCTGACCCGGGCCTGTGCCGTCGTCCTCGACGCGCAACACGATTCCCGCACGGTCTGCGAGCACCTGAACGGCTTCGACGAAGGTGAGGTTCTGCTGACGCTGTAGAAATGTGATGACGTCGCCGCCCTCACCGCACCCGAAACAGTAGTAGAAGCCGCGCGCCGGGGTGACCTGGAAACTGGGGGTCTTCTCGTCATGGAAGGGACACAGCCCCTTGAGGGACCCACCTCCCGCGTTTCGTAGGGCGACGTAGCTGCCCACCACGTCCTCGATCCGGCTGCGTTCACGGACGGACGCAATGTCCTCCTCGTTGATGCGGCCTGCCATGGCACCCGAGTCTAGCCGCAGCCAACTAAGGTGACCCACGTGACTGTGGAGATCGGGCTGCCATTGGCGTTGGCGCTGTCGCTGCTCGTGTTGCTGGGGACCGCCGTGGCGTGGTGGGGCCGGATCTCTGTCACAGGAGCGATCCCGTGGGCGGCACTCCGCGCGGGCGTTCAACTCCTGGCCGTCTCGCTGATCATCGGGGTCGCGCTTCGACAGGTCTGGATGGCGATCGTGTTCGTCTCCATCATGTTCGCAATAGGCGTTTACACCACCGCCGGACGTTCCGGGCTCCGATCCCCGAGGGCCTTCTTAGCGGCGGGGGCGGCGATGCTGGCCGGGGCGCTGCCGGTGCTCACGATCATCTTCGCCACGGGCGCGGCACCTTTGGCCGGCGCTTCGATCGTGCCGATCGCGAGCATCGTCGTCGGCAACATGATGTCTGCCCACACCCTGGTCGCCAGACGTGCCTTCGCGGAACTGCGTACCGGGCTCCCCCAGTACGAGGCCTACCTCTCCCTCGGCCTGGACCGCTGGTCTGCGATCAGCGCGATCGTGTCGCCGACCCTGCACGAGGGTCTGGTCCCGGCGCTGGACCAGACCAGGACGGTGGGCCTCGTCACGTTGCCCGGCGCCTACATCGGCGTTCTCCTGGGTGGGGGCAGCCCATGGGCTGCGGCGGCCGCGCAAGTGCTCGTCCTGGTCGGGATCAACACCGGGCAGGCCTGCACCGCGGTTGCGGCCCGTTGGCTGATGGCGCAGGCCTGGCTGCTTCCGCCCGATCTCGCGCAGGCGCTGAGGCCCTAGGCCCCCCTCCCGATGCCGCGGGGCAGCTTCTTCGGGTCCCAACCGAGCAGCGCGGCAGCCTGCTCGAAGGCGAACCTGTCGGTCATGCCACCGACGTAGGCGACGGCCCCCATGACCGGGTCGTCGCCCCGGTATTCGGCCGGGAGCGCTTCCGGATGGTCGAGGTAGTAGCCGACGAGGTCCGTCAGGACCGACACCACCGTCAACGACTGTGCCACGGACTCGGGCCTGGTGTAGATCCGTTCGTAGTTGAACCGTCGCAGCTCGGCGAGTGCCTCGGCCGTCGTCGCATCCATGCCCACCACCCCGGTGGCTGCTGTGGTCTCGATCACCGCGGTGATGAAGGTGGCGAGTTGGCTGCGGCGGGTCGTGCCCGCCACCTCGGCCACCACCCCCGGGAGGTCTCCGACACCCACGATGCCCGCGTGGATCGCGTCTTCAAGGTCGTGGGCACAGTAGGCGATGCGGTCGGCCCAACTGACGATCTCCCCTTCGATGGTCATAGGTGCCGGGCGCGACCACGAGTGGTTGCGGATGCCGTCGAGGGTCTGCGCCGTCAGGTTCAGGTCGGCGAGCACGACGTCGGAGCCCCATGGGCCGTGGTCGTAGCCGCCGACGATGAACTGGTCGAAGGCGTCCTCAGACGCGTGGCCCCCGGGCCCGTGGCCGCAGTCGTGACCCAGTGCGATCGCGTCCGCGAGCGTCACGTTGACCCCGATGCCGCGTGCCATGGCGATCGCTGCCTGCGCCACCTCAAGCGCGTGCGTCAGGCGGGTGCGTTGGTGATCGGTCGGATAGACGACCACCTGCGTCTTGCCCGCCAACCGCCTGAAGGCGGCCGAGTGGACGATGCGGTCCCGGTCGCGCTCGAAACAGGTGCGGAACGGGTCGGGCTCCTCGTCCTTGGCCCGCTCGCCGGCCCCGGAAGCGAAGCTGGCCTCACCGATGTACTGGAGCCGTTCCAGCGCCTCGCGTGCGACCCGTTGCCTGGGGCTCCTCGGTGTGATGCTCACTTTCGAAGTCGAGTGGGCCGAGATCACGTCGACGCCGTGGCCGTGCATGGTCTCGGCCCAAAGCCTGGCCCGGGGCAGGAGGGAGTCGTTCATATCGGCGTCCAACCTACCCGAGCCGCGATCAGCGCTCGCTGCGCGGCAGCCAGGCCCGCTCGGTCGGGCCGACGTAGATCTGCCGCGGCCGGTAGATCCGCTGGGCGGCGTTGTCGGTGACTTCCTTCCAGTGCGCGATCCAGCCAGGGGTGCGCCCGATCGCGAACATCACCGTGAACATATCCAGCGGGATCCCGATGGCGCGCAGGATGATGCCCGAATAGAAGTCGACGTTCGGGTAGAGCCGACGCGACGCGAAATAGTCGTCGGCCAGCGCAAGCTGTTCTACTTCACGGGCGATGTCGAGGAGCGGGTCGGTGATGTGCATCGCGTTGAGCATCGAGTCGGCTGCGTCCTTGAGGATCACCGCGCGCGGATCGAAGTTGCGGTAGACGCGGTGCCCGAACCCCATGAGCTTGATGTCGCTACGGCGGTCCTTCACCAGATCCAGGTACTTCTTCGGGGTCAGTTTGCCTTCGTGGATCTGCTGGAGCATCTCGATGACGGCCATGTTCGCGCCCCCGTGCAGCCGGCCCCACAGCGCGTTGACGCCTGCGGACACGGACGCGTACAGGTTGGCCCCGGACGAGGCCACCATCCGCACGGTTGAGGTGGAGCAGTTCTGCTCGTGGTCGGCGTGCAGCACGAGGAACATGTTGAGGGCGTGGGCGACCTCCGGTGTCGTCTCGAAGTCGCGGTAGGGCATCGAGAACATCATGTGGAGGAAGTTCTCGGCATACGAGAGGTCGTAGCGTGGGAACATGATCGGCTGGCCGATGTGCGACTTGTAGGAGGCGGCCGCGATGGTGCGGGTCTTGGCGATCAGGCTGGCGGCCGCGAGCCTGAACCCCTTCTCGTCGGTGAAACGGTGCTCGGGCAGATCGTGGCTCTGTAGGGCGCTGATCATCGCCGACAGGATGCTCATGGGGTGTGCGTTCTTCGGGAACGCATCGAAGTGGTTGCGCATGTCGCGGTGCAGCCACGAGTTCTCGCTGAGGAGGTAGCGGAACTCGGCGCGCTCGTCGGCATTGGGCAGGTCTCCGAAGATGAGCAGTTCGGCAGTCTCGATGAAGCTCGAGTTCTTGGCGAGGTCCTCGATCGGGATGCCGCGGTAGCGCAGGATTCCCTTTTCGCCGTCGATGAAGGTGATCGCCGAGGTGCAGGAACCGGTGTTCGCGTAGCCGTCGTCGAGTGTGATCAACCCGGTCGAGGAGCGCAGCTTCGAGATGTCGACGCCCTGTTCCCCTTCGGAGCCGGTGACGATCGGCAAGTCGTAGCTCTGGCCGTTTACGGTGAGATTTGCGGTTTCGGACATGGTCATTTTCTCCGATCCGGGCCGGGATGGCCCAGTCAGGAGGCTAGCGAACCCCCGGTTCCGCGATGTCGGGCGGGTCGACTTAAGCGTGGGTGAGCGACCAATCGGGGGTCAGCCGCCGGAGACGCCGATCTCGGCGTCGGCCAGGTCGAGATCGCAACCGGAGGTGTCGTCGTACCAGCCGTATGGCAGGACGACCTTCCCGCGGGGCGATCCCTGCCGTCCCCTCGGAGTGCCCAGTTCGGCCTCGGGGAAGCCGGCGTCGGCGTCCAGCAGGTCCACCAGGGCGTGGAGTTCATCCATGGTGGAGACCATGGCGAACCGCCTGCGTAGTTCGCCGACGGGATAGCCCTTGAAGTACCAGGCCATGTGCTTGCGCAGGTCGGTCAGGCCGTGGCGCTCGTCCGAGATGGCGACCAGCAGTTCCGCGTGACGCACGATCATTCGGCCGACCTCGCCCAGGGTCGGACGGAGGCGCAGCTTCTCGCCGCGGAAAGCGGCCGCTAGGTCGCCGAAGAGCCAGGGTCGGCCGAGGCAGCCGCGTCCGATGACAACCCCGGCGCACCCGGTCTCGGACATCATCTTCAAGGCATCTTCGGCCTCCCAGATGTCGCCGTTGCCGAGCACGGGGATGTCGACGGCGTTGACCAGTTCCCTGATGCGGCTCCAGTCGGCCTCCCCGGAGTAGGCCTGTTGAACGGTGCGGCCGTGCAGCGCGATCGCCGCGGCACCCTCCTCCTGTGCGATCCGCCCGGCGTCGAGGAAGGTCTCATGGTCCTCATCGATCCCGATGCGGGTCTTGACCGTCACCGGGACGCCGAACTCGTCGGCCGCCCGGACGGTTTCACCCACGATGGCGCGGAGCCGATCCCGCTTGTAGGGCAGCACTCCCCCGCCCCCCTTGCGGGTGACCTTCGGGACGGGGCAACCGAAATTGAGGTCGATGTGGTCGACCCGGAAGTCGCGGATGAGGATGCGCGCTGCGTCTGCCATGACGTCGGCGTCGACGCCGTAGAGCTGGACCGACCTGGTCTTCTCCCCCGCATCGAACTGCAGCATGGCGTGGGTCTTCTGGTCGCCGACGACGAGCCCGCGTGACGTGATCATCTCGCAGACGTAGAGTCCCGCGCCCTGTTCTCGGCACAGTTGCCGGTAGGCCGCGTTGGTTACCCCGGCCATCGGTGCGAGCACGACCGGCAGATCGACGACGACTGCGTCACGACGACTAGGTGCGTGCAGGCGGAGCGGCTGGGGAATTGACACGATCAACGAGTCTAATCGGCGGCGACGGGCCTCCGAAATCCCGGCCGACGGCGATTCAGCCTGCGGTGAGGCAGCGCTGGATGGCCATCGCCGCTGCTCCCTGCGCCCATGCGAGGAAGTCCAACTCCTGCAACACCAGTTCCGGCTGCGGCAGGTCCGGGACCAGCCTTCCTGCCGTCGCCTCCCGGACCAGCTCCAGTCTCCCTGCCAACACGCCGATACCGTCGCCGGTGAGCAGGATCCGTTCGGGCCCCCAGGCCAGGGTGGCGAGCGCGACGAGTTCTCCGAGCGTCCCTGCCGCCGAGTCGAGCACCGTCGCCGCTGCAGGTTCGGTCGGCAGTTCGGCCGGGGTGAGGGGCCTTCCGGCGGCCTCGCTGCCGGCCCGCAGCAGCGCATCGGTGCTCAGCACCTCGCAGAAGGGCCGACCGTCGCGGGCCCAGGCCGCACCCAGCAGCGCCGCGGTGCCCTGATGCCCGACCAGCAGTTCGTCAGCCACGACGGCACCGGCGCCGATCCCCGCGCCGATCGTCACGACGGCGAAGTCGTCGGCTCCGCGCCCGTGTCCGAACCAGTGCTCCGCCAACGCCAACGCGCCCACATCGTTGGCGGCGAAGCAGGGCAGTCCGATGCCCTGCGTCAGCAGGCTCGTGAGGTCCACCTCGCCCCAGCCGAGCAGGTTCGCGCTGCCAATGCTGCCTGCCGGGTCGACGGCAGCCCCGAGCGTGACCCCGACGGCCGTCAGTTCCGCACCGGTCGCGACCTGGCGGACGAGTTCGACGATGGCATCGACCGTAGCCTCGGGTTGCGTCGTGTCCACCGCCCGGATCGCGGTGGCGTGGATCTGGCCGGCCAAGCCGGTCAGCACCGCGTGCAGTTCACCCTCGATTATCTTGACCCCGGCGAACAGACCGGCGGCGTCGGCCACCTGCAGCGGGCGCTGCGGGCGGCCGACCTCCGTCTTCTCCGGATCGCCCTCAACGAGTGTCCCGGCCGCAATCAGCGGCGCCGTGAGCCTGGTGAGCGACCCGGAGCTGAGCCCGGTGGCGCGGGAGATCCCGACCCGGGAGATCGGCCCGTTGCGCAGCACCAGGCCGACGATCCTTCTGGACGTCGGGTCCAGGTCGGTGATCAACATGGATCGGATTGTCCCCTCACATCAGTCGGTGGTCAATTCCAGCAGCCGGTTGACCTGCTCGTTCAGGTCGGTGAGCGAGGATGCAGGGCTCGAGCCGATGTAGATGGCGTCGAAGGCGGGCTCCGTCAGGGCCGTGATGTCGGCCCCGTTGCTGGTGACCGGCTGCATCACGGTGGTGCCCTCTTCGAGATGGACGGTGAACGCCGACACGTCGATACCGGCCTCCTCCTTGGCTGCGAGGGCCGCGTCCATGCCCGACTGGCGGGCGGGGAAGACGACGCCCGCTTCGCCGATCAGGCTCTGGCACTCGTCCGAGGCCATGAACGCCACCCACTTCGCCGCCGATTCGGGGTCGTCGGAGAACCTGCTCACGGAGTCGGCCAGGCCGTTGAATGGGCTGGCGCGGTGCCCGGACGGCCCGACAGGGGTCGGCGCGATGCCGAGATTGAAGTCGGGAAGGGAGGCGTGCAGCGACGTCATCCAGGACCCGTTCATGCCCAGGACGGCGTTGCCTGCGGCGACCTGCTGGTATTCCCCGCTGTTGGTGCTGACGTCGCTCATGGAGGGCATGTAGCCCTTCTCGGCGAGGCCGAAGTACCACTCGATCGTCTTCTGGAAGCCGGGATCGTCCATGTTGAAGTGGGTACCCCACGGGTTCTGGTCGAGCAGCGTCCAATCGGGCATCGAGTAGACGTAGGCGCCCCACTGGGTCTGACCGAAGTTCCCGCCTCCACCGCCCTCCGAGGCGAGCCCGTAGAGCGCAACATTGTCCTTGTCGAACCCGGGTTCGTCACCCCGCACCCCGTTCTGGTCGACGGTGAGGTGCGCGATGATCTGTTCGAACGTGCCGCCGTCATCGGGGTTCCATTCCATGTCGGCGAGCTGTTCGGCGGTGATCCCGGCCTCATCCGTGAGGTCCGTGTTGTAGAAGTACGCGATGGTGTCCCAGTCCTTGGGGGCGCCGTACTGCAAACCGTCCTGACCCTGCCAGATCGCGGCGAGTCCGTCGGCGAACTCGTCCGCGTCCAGGTCGCTGGTGGCTTCGAGGTCGTTCAGCGGCACCAGGACGTTGAGGTCGACGAACTGGGCGTACTTGCCGAGGTGGTTGGTGAACACGTCGGGGCCCTGGTCGGCGATGAAGCCGGCCGTGAGCTTGCTCCAGTAGTCGTCCCATCCGTACTGGGTGATCCTGACCTTCAGCTCCGGGTTCTCTTCCTGGAACCGGTCGGCGCAACGCTGATAGCCCGGCTGTTGCGCGGAGTCCCAGAGCCAGTAGTCGATGACGCCGTCGCCGCCGTCACCGTCGCCGGTGGAGCAGCCGGAGGCGAGCAGGGTTGCGGTGAGGAGGGACGCCGCAATGGTGGTGAGTTTCCTGGACATATGCTTCCTCACTTGATTCCGCTGAAGCCGATGGAGTTGACGATGCGCTTCGCGCTCAGCGCGAACAGGATGAGCATCGGAAGGGCTGCCACCAGGGTGGCCGCCATGAGCCCGGACCAGTCGGGGCCCATCTGGGGCGCCTGGGAGCGGAACACGCCGAGCCCGACCGTCAGGACGCGCGAGTTGTCGCTGTAGCTGACCATCAGCGGCCAGAAGTAGTCGTTCCAGGCGCCGATGTAGGTGAGCAGCGAAATGGTCGCGATCGGGGCCGAGGCCATCGGCAGGATGAGCCGGAAGAAGTTGCCGAGCTTGCCGGAACCGTCGAGCAGCGCCGCCTCCTCCAGTTCGAGTGGAATGTTCATGAAGAACTGCCGCAGGAAGAACACGGCGAACGGAGTCATCAGCATGGTCGGCAGGGCGATCCCGAAGACGGTGTCGATGAGGCCCAGCTCTTTGATCAGCACGAAGTTCGGCAGGAACGTGAAGATGGTCGGCACCATGAGACCAGCGAGGAACAGCCCGTAGACGGTGTTGCGGCCGGGCCACTTCAGGCGCGAGAACGCGTAGGCAGCGCAGGCGGAGAAGAACACCTGCCCGACCGTCACCAGGGTGGCAACGATCACGCTGTTGAGCAGGTAACGCCAGAAGTTGACCGGCTGGCCGGCTCCGCCCGCGGCGATCGCCTCTTCGCCGGTCTGCATCCCGAAGACGCGGGCGAAGCCGCCGAGGTTCGCGTCCACCGGGAGCCAGGACGAGGCACCGCTGTAGAGGGCGTTGTTGGATGACAGCGCGGTGCGCAGCATCCAGTAGAAGGGGAACAGGGTGGCGATCATGATGATGATCATCACGGCCCAGGCCGCGATCCTGCCCCAGCCAGGACGGGGCTTGCGGCTGCTGTTGCCGGTTTCGGTCTCGTTGACGCTGTCTTCAGTGATCGGAGTGGTGGTCATGGTCGCCTCAGTTAAGGTCGGTCTCGCCGGCGCGAGTCATGCGGTACTGGATCACCGTGATGATCAGCAGGATGATCAGCAGCGCCACTGACAGCGCCGAGGCATAGCCGAACTGGAATCGTCCGAAGGCCATGTCGTAGATGTAGAGCTGCAGCACGCGCGACGAGTTCACCGGGCCACCCGCCGTGGTGACTGCGACGGTGTCGAACACCTGGAACGAGCCGATGACGGTCATGATGAGGACGAGCGCCAGGATGGGCCGCAGCAGGGGCATCGTGATGCGCCAGAACATGCTCCACTCACTCGCCCCGTCGACGCGCCCGGCCTCGTAGACCGTCTCCGGGATGGTCTGCAGGCCGGCGAAGATCAGCAGGGCGGTATAGCCCATGTGTCGCCAGACGTTGATCAGCGCGATGGTCGGGATCACCGTCGACTCCTGGCTCAGGAACGGAATCGCGTCGATGCCCATCCAGCCGAGGATCTGATTCCCGACCCCGAGCTGCGTGTCGAGGATCCACATGAAGATCAGCGCCGCAACGACGTTCGAGACCAGGTACGGTGTGAGCACGATGCTGCGGACGAACGTCGAGCGGGTCAGGCGCTGCATGAGGACGGCGATCAGGAGCGCCATCACCGTCTGAACGCCGATGTTGATGACGACGTATTGGATCGTGACCCAGGCCGCGTTCCAGAACACCGGGTCGCCGAACATCCGGATGTAGTTGTTGAGGCCGACGAACGTTGGTTCGGTGAGCAGGTTGAAGTCGGTGAAGCTCAGCCAGATGCCGCGCAGGGTCGGCCAGAGCAGGAACACCAGAAACCCCACGAGGGCCGGCGCGATCATCACCATCGCCAGCTTGAGGTCACCTATGTTGCGACCGGGGCGCGCAAGCCGCCCCGTCGATGCTTCGGATGAAGTCATACTATTACCTCCGTTGGTAAGATAACTTAACTCTGTCACAGAGTTAACGCGAGGGCAAGCACTACCCTCGAAAAAGGCGGTGGGCCGACCCCCTTTCGGGAATCGACCCACCCAACCAGGCAGCGATCAATCCAGCCTCTCGAACTCGAACAGCACCGCGGAGGAAGGCTGCATCAAGGGTGCGCGGAGCCCGACCGATCCCAACTGAGCCCCGCTGACGATCAACGGTTCAGGGTTGAGCTGCCAGGGAGTCCGGAGGGCGTCCGGCGTCTGTTGCCGATCGATCGCCTTCACCTTGTAGCGTGCTTCCGGCTCCAGCCCAGGGAAGCGCAGCCGCCCCAGGCTGACACCCGTGGAGACCTTGAGCATCGACAGGGAGAAGATCGCCTTCTCCTGCGTGACGATGCCCTTGAAGAAGACCTCGGGGTCGGCCATCGCCACACGGACGAGGCGTCCGGTCAGGAGGGTCGTGCGGTTGCGCTTGTACCAGGCGATCCACCAGCCGAGCTGCTCGATCTCCTCCGCCGTGGCCTCTGCGAGGTCCCACTCGATGCCGAGATGGCCGAACACGGCGGTGGCGGCCCGGAAGTTCAGGTCGTGCCAGCGGGCGGTCGTGTGCGACCGGCCGGAGGCGATGTGGCTGCCCATGACCTCGGCGGGCAGCAGCTGCCCCGTCCACCACAGCATCCGCTGACGCTCTTCCGGATCGATGTTGTCCGAGACCCAGACCCGCTCGGCGCGTTCCATCACCTCGAGGTCGATGCGGGACCCTCCCGACGCGCAGGATTCGAACTCGACGTGCGGGAACCTCTCCCGCAGCTCGTCGAGCAGGCGATAGAACGCGTGCGTCTGGGCCGAGACCGCGGGTCGCCCTTCGGGCGCGGTACCCGCATCGATCAGGTCGCGGTTGTGATCCCACTTGACATAGTCGATTGCGTACTCGTCAAGCATGGCTGACATCTGGTCCAACACATGCCGATAGGCGCCGGGCACCGACAGGTTGAGCACCTGCTGGCGCCGCGACTCGATCGGGAGCCGTCCGCCCGGCTGCATGATCCACTCCGGGTGCGCCCGTGCGACGTCGGAATCCTCGTTGACCATCTCGGGCTCGAACCAGAGCCCGAATTCCATGCCCAGCTCCTTGACCCGGTCCACGAGCGGGTGCAGGCCGTCCGGCCAGATGTCGCGGCTGACCACCCAGTCGCCGAGACCGGCCGTGTCGTCACGGCGCGCCCCGAACCAGCCATCGTCGAGCACATACCGCTCGACGCCGAGGGCGGCGGCACGTTCGGCGAGGTCGAGGAGCCGGTCCTTGTCCTGGTCGAAATAGACCGCCTCCCAGACGTTGATGGTGACGGGACGTTCGGCATCGGGATGCACCGGCAGGCCGCGGAGGTGTTCGTGGAACCGCTCCGCCTGCCGGTCGAGCCCGACCGAGTAGTTGAAGTAGACCCAGGGGCCGACATAGGTCTCGCCGTTGGCCAGTTCACCTTCGCCTGGGAGCAACAGCTCGCCACCGCCGATGACCTGAGCGCCGCGGTAGTCGCGCTCGGCGATGTGCACATGGTTGCCGCTCCAGGCGGTGTGCGCGGCCCAGATCTCGCCGTCGCGGTAGTCGAAGCCATCCACCCCGACGCTCAGCACATAGGCGGAGTCTGCTCCCGTGCGGCCGTGTCGCCCCTCGCGTCGATGCGTGCCGACGCCGAGCCGACCTCGTTGCGGCATGCGCTCACTGCCCCAGCGACCGGCGAAGTCGAGGATCTCCCGCGCCTCACTCGGCACCGGGAATCGCACCCCGAGTTCCGCGACGGTATAGCCGTCCGCTCCGTCGTTGGTGAGGGAGGCGCGCACCCTGACCAGCCCGGTCGGGAGGAGTTCGACGGTGAGCGCCATGGTCAGCCCGGCATCCGGGGCGACCGCGCGGTACTCGACCCGCCCAGTCCCGACGGCCCGGAATCCGGACGTCGGCTCGCCATCGATGGACACCGACCCCAGGCGCCAGTCGGGGCTCCACCCGAGGCCATCGCGCGAGCCGACCAACCCGGGAGTGTTGGTCCAACCGAAGCGCCCCTCGGGGATGATCCCGAGCGCCAGGCCTTCATCGGGTGAGTTGTTGGCGACCATCCATCGATCGCCGATCTCGAGCGCCGCGAAGTCCGCCTCGCTCACCGCGCCGGGGTCGCTCCCCCAGTGCACGACGCGCGGCAGGCCTCCGTCAGCAACCAGCAGCAGGGCAACCCCTGCCGAACGAAGTGAGATCCGAGACTCCATTGTTCCCCTCCACCAGACTTTTCTTTGTTGCAAAGGTTACTGGAGTCTAGAGCACTCCTTCGGGCCCACGCAACCGCTCGATCAGATATCCCCGGGCGCCAGATAGGCGCTCGGCTCGTCGACCGCCCGCAGGAGCAGCGGGGTCAGGACCATCTTCGCCTCAAACCCGTTGAAACTGCGCCGGTACGAGCCGACGTCGCGCCATCGGCTCACTATCGCCCAGAGACCTGGGTCGTCGAGATTGCGCACCAGGTCCATCGATTCGCAGCCCTCCCTGGCGCGCCAGAACTCGACGACCTGTTGGGCCTCACGCTCGAACTCCGCCCCGACATCACGGAATCTGTTGACCGCGAACATCCCGTTACCTCCCTCGTGATCCTGGAACCGTCCTTCAGTCTGCCAGCTTGACCTCCCCAACCGTCTAACTGATAATGGTTCTCATGTCATTCAAGCGTCTCCTTCCCGCCTTGCTCGCCCCCGCCCTGCTCACTGCCTGCGGCGCTGCCGGTGGCGAGGCCGATACAGCCAGTCCGCATGTGGTGGCAGCGTTCTATCCACTCGAATGGGCATCAACTCAGGTGCTGGGCGACCATGGTTCGGTGACGACGTTGACGGCACCCGGTGCCGAGGCGCACGACCTGGAACTCACCCCGCGTCAGATCGCCTCGCTGGCTGAAGCCGACCTTGTGGTCTATTTGAAGGGCTTCCAACCGGCCGTCGACGATGCGATTGAGCAGTCCGGGGCCGATCATGCTTTCGATGTGGGCGGGGTCGTGGATCTGTTGTCGGCAGAAGACGGGCATTCACATGATCACGGTGAAGAAGGCGGAGACGATAGCGACGCAGAAGAGGAGCACGCCGAGGATGACGGCCACGACCACGGTGACTTCGATCCCCACTTCTGGCAGGACCCGGAGCGGATGCAGGTGCTCGTCACCGCGCTCGGTGACCGGCTCGCTGCTTCTGACCCTGACAACTCTGCCGACTATGCATCCAACGCCGCGACAACGGTGGAGAAGTTGGCACGGCTGGACGGCGAGTTCCAGGCAGGCCTCGCACAGTGTGAACGCCCAGAGTTCATGACGACCCACGCCGCGTTCGGCTACCTGGCCGACCGGTACAACCTGACGGAGATCGGCGTCTCAGGGGTCAACCCTGACGACGAGCCCTCCCCCGCCCGGATCGCCGAGATCCACAAGGAGGCCCAGGTGCACGGCCTCACGACCGTCTTCTTCGAGACGCTCACGTCCAACTCGGTCGCCGAGGCCATCGCCGGCGACCTGGGCCTCGAGACCGCCGTCCTCGACCCCCTCGAAGGGATCACGGAAAAGTCACCGGGTGACGACTACCCTTCGATCATGCGCGCAAACCTGGAGGCTCTGAGGGTGGCAAATGGTTGCTCCTGACCTCGCGTCCGCCGAACACGTATACGTCTCCATCGGTGGCCTCCCGATCCTTAGGGATGTTTCCGCATCGGTGCGCTCCGGGGAAGCGGTCGCGCTGCTCGGCGGGAACGGCTCAGGTAAGTCCACACTGGTGCGGACCCTCCTCGGGCTCCTGCCGCACCAGGAGGGCACCGTGAAGCTTTTCGGCGAGGCCGTGCCGGGATTCCGTGACTGGTGGAAGGTCGGCTACGTGCCCCAGCACAGCGCCATCGCAGTGGCCAATGCGACGGTGTGGGAGATCGCTTCGGCTGGGCGTCTCGCGCATCGCAAGCCGTTCCAGTGGCTACGCCGTGCCGATCGCGACATCGTCACCAGGAGCCTCGAACAGGTCGATCTCGCTGCCCGTGCGGGCTGGCCCTTCCGATCACTGTCCGGAGGGCAGAAGCAGCGGGTGCTGATCGCAAGGGCGCTTGCGTCCGAACCGGAGTTGCTCGTCATGGACGAACCCCTCGCAGGCGTCGACCTGCATAGCCAAGCGGGACTTGCGACCCTGCTGGGCAGGCTCCGCGACGACGGGCTCGGGATGCTGGTCGTGCTGCACGAGCGAGGGCCGATGGCCGAGATCTTGAACCGGAGTGTGACGCTGTGCGACGGTCGGGTCGTCGACGGCGAGCCGGATTTCGGCAGCACGTGCATCGACGAGGAGTTGGAGAGCGACTCGCTCGGGCTGGCCGACCCCATCGCAGGGAGCATTGCATGATTGAGCTTTTCGGCATGCCGTTCATGCAGCGGGCACTGATTGCGGCCGTGCTCAGCGGCCTGATCGCCCCCGCGATCGGTACTTTCATCGTGCAGCGACGAATGTCGCTCTTGGGTGACGGGCTGGGCCACGTCGCCATCATGGGTGTCGGGCTCGCGATGCTCACCGGCTGGGCCCCGCTTCCCGTGGCGGCGGTGGTGTGTATTGCAGGGGCGGTCATCGTCGAGTTGCTGCGTCAGAACGGGAAGGCGTCAGGCGACCTCGGCCTTGCCATCCTGTTCTACGGAGGCCTGGCCTCCGGAGTGCTGATGGCGGGGATGGCCGGGCAGGGTGCCGGCGGGCTCTCCTCGTACCTCTTCGGGTCGCTCACTTCGGTCAGTGAGCAGGACATCCTGGTGATCGTCGCGCTGGCCGTGGTAATTCTGCTGTTCACGATCGGGTTGGCGCCCCGGCTCCTCGCGGTCACCGTCGATGAGGCCTACGCGCAGGTGCTGGGCATCCGGGTGCGGTGGCTGAACCTGTTGATCGTCGTGCTCGCCGCAGTGACCGTCACCGTGTCGATGCGCACCGTCGGGTTGCTGCTGGTCAGCGCACTGATGGTGATCCCGGTATCGGCGGCCCAACAGAGCTTCGTCGGCTTCTATGCTTCGTTCTTCGGAGCGATGGGGATCGGTGTGCTCGCCGCGATCGGCGGCACGGTCGGCTCCTTCTATCTGGACTCGGCCACCGGTGCGACCATCGTCGTGACGGCCATCGGGCTGCTCGGGGTGTCCTGGTTGGTCGGGGGAAAGCTGCGAAGGGAAGACCGGTTCATTCCGTTCATCGAGGACCACGGCGTTCACCAGCACGAACCGGCCGAGGCGCACGCCGACCCGGTACACGACCCGCACCGCGCCGAGAAGCTGAGGATCCAGCACGGCGACCACATCGACTACGTGCACGACGGCCACAGGCATGCCGTCCACGGAGACCACTATGACGAACACTAGGCCGACCCGACAGACGTGGCAGAAGGCAGCCGTCCGCGACCTGCTTGAAGGCGGCGAGGAGTTCCGCACCGCCCAGCAGATCCATGACCTGCTCCGAGACTCCGGTGCCAAGGTGGGCCTGGCTACGGTTTACCGGGCACTCCAGGCAATGGCCGAGTCGGACGAGGTCGACGTGCTCCGCACTCCCGACGGTGAGGCGGCCTACCGTGCCTGCTCGTCGGGGCAGCATCACCACCATCTGGTGTGCCGGGCTTGCGGGTATTCGATCGAGATCGCGACGCACATCGTGGAGGATTGGGCCGCGAGCGTGGCAAAGGCGCACGGCTTCACGGACACGGGGCATGAGTTGGAGATCTTCGGGCTCTGCCAGAACTGTTCTGGGCAGTCGCGGTAGCCTGGCGCGTCCTTCGGCTGGTTGAGTCGCCTGGCGTATCGGTTGAGCTGTCTGGTGCGGTCGGTTGAGCCGACGGTTGAGCCGCCTTGCGAGGAACGAGCAAGGCGTGACGACCACCTGGCACACGGTGCAGTATCCCGACCACAGGTTCTTGAGAGACTCCGCGAAAACGTCACGATGGTTTCGTCACGGGCGTTCGCAAGCTCACGGCCCGGCTCAACCAGCCGTCGGTTGAGCCGCCTTGCGAGGGACGAGCAAGGCGTGGGCGTTACCACCTGGCATACGGTGCAGAATCCTGGCCACCGATTCTTGAGACACCGCGACCTTGCGCAGGAACCAGACCCCGACCGGGGACCGAAAGTCGACGGGAATCGTTACCGTTTCGTTATCTTCCACAGCATCCGCAGCGGGGGTTTCTGTCGGACCCGCCCGGAACAATAGAACACATGAACCAAACGATGCGGGAAGCTGGGCGGCAGGTCATCACTGCCGGCTACGACCAGACCCGCATCCTGGATGCCACCCGACAAGCCCAAACACTCTCCGAAACCCTCGAATGCATCGACCAGCTACAAGCCCAACTGGCCGGGTTGAAACTCCACATCATCTCCGAAGCGTTCGCCTGCGGCGCCACCACCGTGATCGACCAAACCCAAAACAGTGTCCGTCACACCCCCACCGCAGGCAAAGCATTGATCCGGACC
>NZ_FQZG01000086.1 GCF_900141915.1 Tessaracoccus bendigoensis DSM 12906
CGAAACCATCGCGACCTTGTCCGGGGAGTCCACTACAAGATGTTGTGGTTGGGTTTCTGCACCGTGTGCCAGGTGGTAACGCCCACGCCTCGTTCGTTCCTCACGAGGCGGCTCAACCGGCGGCGAGGCGGCTCAACCGGCGGTTGGTTGAGCCGCGCCGAAGGAGCGTAGCGACGCCTGCGCGTGTCGAAACCATGATGACCTTGATCGGGGAGTCTCTCAAGAACTTGTGGTCGGGATTCTGCACCGTGTGCCAGGTGGTTTCGTCACGCCTCGTTCGTTCCTCACGAGGCGGCTCAACCGGCGGGTGGTTTCGTCACGCCTCGTTCGTTCCTCACGAGGCGGCTCAACCGGCGGCTCAACCGGCGACCGTCAACCCGGCAACCTCGGGATCGCCGCGATCAACGCCTTCGTGTACGACTCCCGCGGCTCGGCCAACACCCGCAACGTCTCCCCCTCCTCGACGACCCCACCGTCCTTCAGCACCAACACCCGCCCACACAGCGCCGCGACGATGCTCATATCGTGCGACACCATCACGACGCCGATCCCGCGCTCGGCCCGGAGCCTCGCGAGCAACTCGATCACCTCGATCCGGGTGGTCATATCCAGAGCGCTGACCGGCTCGTCCGCGATCAACACCGACGGGTCGGTGACCAGCGCCCGCGCGATCGCGATCCGCTGCCGCTGGCCGCCCGAGAACTCGTGCGGGTACTTCTTCAAGCTGTCTCCGTCGAGCCCGACCTCAGCCAGCACCGCCCGTACCCGCTCCTTGCGCTCGGCACCCGTCGACCCGATCCGCAGCGAGTCGAGCGGTTCTCCGACGATCCGGTCGACCCTCATCCGCGGGTCCAGCGACGCGTACGGATCCTGGAAAACGGGCTGGACGGCGTGTCGCAGCCGCTTGACGACGCCGCGCCCGCGCAGGTCGACACCGTCGAACAACACCCTGCCCTGCTCCGGGGTCGTGAGGCCGAGCAGCAGGTTGAGGGCGGTCGACTTGCCCGAGCCGGATTCCCCGACGATGCCGACGCCCTGGCCGGGCTGGAGCGTCAATGACACGTCGCGGAGCGCCGGTTCGGATGATCCGCGGTATCTGAAGGTCACCGATTCGAGCGCGAGGATGCTCATGGCAGCCTCCCGATTGTCAGCGCCTCATCGAGCGCCCGCGCGCTGCCGACCAACCGCTTCGTGTAGGCCTCGGTCGGGGAGCCGATCAGCGACTCGATCGGACCCGCCTCGACGATCCGGCCGTGCTGCATCACGATCCCGCGGGTCACCGTCTGCGACACGACCGCCAGATCATGCGACACGAACAACAGGCCCATCCCGCGGTCGTCGCACAACTGCCGGATCAGCGCCAGGATGTCGGCCTGCACGGTGACGTCGAGCGCGGTGGTCGGCTCGTCGGCGATCAGCACCTGCGGACGACACGCCAGCGCCAGCGCGATCGCGACCCGCTGCCGCTGGCCGCCGGAGACCTCGAACGGGTACGACCTGATCATCCGCTCCGGTTCGGGCAGCCTCACCTCGTCCAGCGCCCCCAGGACGCCGTCACGCAACGCGGCCCCGGAGAGTCCCTGGTGCCGCGCGAGAGGCTCTTCAAGTTGCCGCCCGATGCGCATCAGCGGATCCAGCGCGGCCGACGGGTCCTGGAACACCTTCGCGACCGACCGCCCCCGGATGCCGCGCAAGGTCTTGGAACCCGCCCCGACGACCTGCGTCCCGTCGACCTCGATCGACCCCAACGCCCGCAACGAGCGCGGCAGCAGGCCCATGATCGCCAGGGTGGTCACGGACTTTCCGGAGCCGGATTCGCCGATGACGCCCAGTCGCTCACCGTCGCCCAGCCCGAATGAGATGGAGTCGACCACCCTCCGGCCCGACGGCAGGGCGATGCTCAGGTCGGACACGTCGATCCTCATCCGCGTTCCCTCCTTGTCGGGTCGAGCAGTTCGCGCAGCCCGTCGGCAAGGAAATTGCCTCCGAGCACGATCGCGACGATCACCACACCGGGCGCGATGGCCGCCCACGGCGCCGTCAGCACCGTCGCCTGCGCCCCCTGCAGCAGGCGGCCGAGCGACGAGTTCGGCGGCGGCACGCCGAGGCCAAGGTAGCTGAGGCTAGCCTCGGCGAGCACCGCGGTGCCGAAGGTCAGAGCTGCGGTCACGACCAGCGTCGGCCACATGTTCGGCAGGAGATGCCTGGTGACGATGCCCCACGCGTTGGTGCCTGACGTGCGCGCCGCCGTGACGAACTGCTGCCTGAGTAGCCGTTTCGCCAGGATTCGGGTCAGCCGGGCGACCACAGCGGAGGCGGCCAGGCCGATCGACAGGACCGCCGTCGACAGGCTCGCGCCGCGGGTCGCGGCGATCAGCATCGCCAGCAGCAGCGTCGGGAACGCGATCACGACGTCGAGCATGGACGACGAGATGTCGTCGACCCAGCCGCGGGCGAACGCCGCCAACGTGCCGAGCGTGACGCCCACAAGCATCGCGATCGTGGCCCCGCCGACCCCGACGGTCAGCGCGATCCGGGTGCCCACCATCACGTAGCTGAATGTGTCGCGGCCGAACGTGTCGGTGCCCAGCCAGTGCTGTGCGCCGGGCGCCTCGAGGCGCGAGCCGCTGGTGTCGTCGAGCGGGAACGGTAGCCAGAAGAGCGAAACGACGGCCAGCAGCACGGTGACGGCGAGTAGCACAGTCCCGACGGTGAGGGTCGCGGGCCAGCGCCGTCGCGCCCCCGGCGTCGCCTCGACCGTTGGCGGATTCTCGACGTGCGCGCTCATGCGTGGGCCCCAGACAGGCTGAACCGGAGGCGGGGGTCGACGAAGCGCTGGACGATGTCGGCGGCGAACCCGATCAGCAGCACCAGGAATGTGGTCACCAGCAGCACGCCCTGGATGCTCGGGTAGTCGTGTTGTTCGATGCCGAGCGTCAACATGCTGCCGAGGCCCGGCAACGTGAAGACGCTCTCGACGACCACGGCACCGAGCAGGGTGGAGGCCAGTTCGACGCCGAGGATCGAGATCACCGGTACGGCGGCGTTGCGCATCCCGTGGCGCCAGAACGCCCGGCCGAAACCCGACCCGAGCGCCTGGGCGTTGCGCAGATAGTCGCTGTCGAGCACGTCGAGCACGGCTGAGCGCACGTAGCGGGTCAGCGACGCCGTCATCACGATGACGATCGTCAAGGTGGGTAGGAACAGGGAGCGGAGGGCGTCGGCGGGGTCGGCCCATTGCCTGCGCGGGAACCCGCCGGACGGGAAGAGCCTCAGCTCCAACGCCAATACCCAGACCAGCAGAATGCCGATCCAGAACACGGGAACCGCGACGCCGACCTGCGCGACCCCCGACACCAGCATCCCCGACTTCCTGTGGGAGGCGACGGCGGCGTAGTAGCCGAGCAGGCCGGCGAGCACGACAGCGATCACGAATGAGATCAGCGTCAACGGCAGCGTCACGACGAGGCGTTGGGCGACGTCGTCGGCGACCGAGGCGCCGGAGATGAAGGAGTTGCCCAGGTCGAGCCGGAGAAGGTCGCCGATCCACGACGTCAGCTGTTGGTGCAGCGGCAGGTCGGAGCCCACCTGTTCTCGCGCGGCCTGGATCTGCTCGGCCGAGGCGTCGATGGAGGTCAGCGCGTTGGCCGGGTCGCCGGGCAGGACGCGCAGCAGAAGGAAGATCAGCAGCATCGCCCCGACGAACGACAACACGAGGAACGCCGAGCGGCGCAGCAGGTAGCTACCCATTGCGCCGCCCTCCCGGATGTTCGATCGGCATCAACTCTTGGTGATGTTGTACACGTAGAACTGCGAGTTCAGGCCGTTGACGGGGAATCCCGAGACGTTGCTGGCCGCGACCACGATCTGCGGGTAGAGGTAGAGCCAGTTGCTGGCAGCCTCGGTCGCGATGATCTGGTTGGCCTCCTTCAGCTTGGCCGTCTGCTCATCCTCGGTCGCCGCAGTCTCAGCCTCGGCGACGAGGCGCTGCACGTCGGCGTTGTCGTAGCCCCAGTAGAAGTCGGGGTTGGCGTACCAGACGACGTCACGGTCGTTGACGTGTTCCTGCAGCGTGGCCTCGAAGTCGCGCTCCTTGAAGACCTTGGAATACCACTCGTCGGCCGTGATGATCTGGATCTCGACGGTGACTCCCACCTTCGCGAGCTCCGACTTGAGGAACTCGGCGACCTGCGGGTGCGGGTCGTAGTTGGGCGTCAACAGGGTGAAGCTGAAGCCGTCGGCGAGCCCGGCCTCGGTGAGCAGTTCCTTCGACAGTTCGGGATCGTAGGCGTTGGTGGCGGTGAGGTCCTCGTACCAGGGGTCGGTCGGCGGCACCATCGAGCCGATGAGGCTGCCGTGGCCGGCCCAGATCGAGTCGAGCAGCTTCTCACGGTCGACGGCCGAGTAGACGGCCCGGCGCACCAGCGCGTCGTCGAACGGGGCGACCCGGTCGTTGAACGCCAGCAGTTCCTTCGTGGTGGAGGTGCCCTCGCTGATGGTGAAGTCGGGGTCGTCCTCGAACGGGGTGAGCGAATCGGGGCTCTGGATGCTGGTGACCAGGTCGATCTCGCCGGTCAGCAGCGCGTTCGATTCGGCCGACGCGTCGGTGAAGTAGTGGAACGTGACGCGGGCGTTCTTGGCCTGCTCGCCCCAGTAGTCGTCGTTGCGCACGATGGAAAGGGTCGAGCCGCGCAGCCAGTCGTCGAACACGTACGGGCCGGTGCCGTCCGCCTCGGTCTTCGGGTCGGCCAGATCGGGATTGACGATCCACACGTAGGCCATCAGGTACGGAAACGAGATGGAGCGCTCGGAGAGCGTGAACACGACCGTCTTGTCATCCGGGGTCGCGACGTCGCTGACGACGGCGTAACTCGACTTCCGCGCAGCCTGGGAGCTCTCGGCGGTCACCCGTTCGAAGCTTGCCTTGACGTCGGCGGAGGTCAGGTCCTTGCCGGAGTGGAACTTGACGCCGTCGCGGAGCGTGAAGGTGTAGGTGAGGCCGTCGTCGCTGACCGTCTGCGCCTCGGCAAGGAGCGGCGAGATGGAGCCGTCGTCGTCGAGCTTCATGAGTGACTCGTAGACGTTGCCATTGAACGCCTCGGTGATGCCCTGGCCGCCTGCGTCGACGTTGCTGAGGTTGCCCGGCTCGTACAGTGAGCCGATCTCGATCTCGGCGGCTGCGTCGGGGGTGCCGCTGCTGTCGCCTGACGGTGAGCTGCTGCAGCCGGTCAGGAAGACCCCGGCGGCGATCAGTGAGGCGACGATTCGGGCTATGCGGCGTTGTGAGGGCATGGGGGGAGTCCTTGCTGTGACGCGGGCGGGCACCGGTTGGGGGCCTGTGGTTGCGACAACCGCGGGAGGGGTCGGATTATTCCCGGGTTGGGGGTGGTTGGGGTTGGGCTGGTCGTGGCGCGTTACCAGCGAATAGCGTCGTTACCTGCGGTGTTTCGCTGGTGTCGAGCGATTGCCCTGGTGTCGGGGACGGACGGCAGGTGCCGGGGACGGACGGCAGGTGTCGGGGACGGACGGCAGGTGCCGGCGACGGATGGTTGGTGTCGGGCCTGGACGCGGCGCGTTACCAGCGAAAAGCGTCGTTACCTGCGGTGTTTCGCTGGTGTCGAGCGTTTTGGTTGGTGTCGGGGAGGGAACGCTGGTGTTGAGCGATTGCTCTGGTGTCGGGGACGGACGCAGGTGTCGGGGACGGACCGTTGGTGTCGAGGCGTGGCCCGAGATTCAGCGTCCGACCGAACGCATCGCGACCGGCGTGCCCAACTCGACCGTGCGAGACACCGTGCACAACCGGTCGTGCGCCGAGGCGATGGCCCGGGCGACGAGCCCTTGCGCCCTGTCGCCGTCGGGCCCGTCAGGGAACCGGAGCAGGAAGTCGACCTCGATGTCGTCGAGGCGGTTCCCGTCGGCGTCCTTGACGCGGTTTGCGTTGACGTCGACGTCGAACGAATCCGGCTCGACCCGTCGGGTGGTGACCATGTCGACGTCGACCGCGGCACAGGCTCCGATCGCGACCATCAGCAACTCGACCGGCGTGAAGTCGTCCGACTCACCCGACCCGACGTTGATCGTGCCTCCACGCGTGTTGGTCGCGATGAAACTCCGCGGGGCCGTGCGTGCGATGCTGACGGTGGTGGGTCGCCTGGTCTCTTCAGTCATCCGGCAACTCTAATCAGTGCCGTCCAGTGAGGGCTGGGCAACGCTGATCGGTGAGGGCCTGGTGGTCTGATCAGTTCTGCCGACCGGTGCCGGGGCGAGGCGACACCACCAAGCGCGGCCGAACCGTATACCCGGCGGCGTCCGCCGCGCTGGCGCCGCGTCACACCGTGATACGGGCGCTGCCGTCGAATCCAGCGCGGCTAGCATCCCCTGCATGGCCCAGTTTTCGATCACCCGGACGACCAACCCCACCTCCGACGCCGTGCGCAACGCCGCGCTGGCCGACCCGGGGTTCGGTCACTACTACGTAGACCATCAGGTGGTCATCGACTACGTCGGGGGTGACGGTTGGCAGGATCCCCGGATCATTCCAATGGGCGAGTGGTCGCTGCACCCCGCGGCCGCGACCCTCCACTACGGCCAGGAGATCTTCGAAGGGCTGAAGGCGTACCGCCGCGACGACGACTCCATCTGGCTGTTCCGCCCCGACCGCAACGCGGCCCGTTTCGTCGGCTCGGCGCAGCGGATGGGGATGGCGCCGCTGCCGGAGGACCTGTTCCTCGACTCGGTCAACGAGCTGGTCACCCTCGAAAAATCCTGGGTTCCCGTCAGCGAGAACGAGCAGAGCCTCTACATCCGCCCGTTCATGATCGCCTCCGAGCCATATCTGGGGGTGCGGGAGGCCAACAACTACCGCTTCGCCGTCATCGCCACCCCGGCCGGGCCGTACTATTCGGAGCCCGTGAAACTCTGGATCACCCCGAACTACACCCGCTCGGCCCCGGGCGGCACCGGCACCGCGAAGTGTGGCGGCAACTACGCGGCGAGCCTGGTCGCCACGCAGGAGGCGGCCGAGAACGGGTGCGGCCAGGTGCTCTGGACCGACGGCGCCGAGCACAAGTGGGTCGAGGAGTGCGGCACGATGAACATCATGTTCGTCACCGCCGACGGCGAACTGGTCACGCCTTCACTTGGCACCATCCTTGCCGGGGTGACTCGCGAATCCATCCTGAGCCTCGCGACCATGCACGACCTGAAGCCGGTGGAGCGGCCGATCTCGATCGACGAGGTGCTCGACGGTGTCGACTCCGGGCAGATCCCCGAGGTCTTCGCCTGCGGTACCGCCGCCGTCGTGACCCCGATCGTCGGGTTCAACTCGCCCGGACGCGGCGTCCAGCAGGTCGGCGACGGCCAGCCGGGCCCGAAGACGCAGGAGATCCGGAAGCACCTCGTCGACATCCAGTATGGCCGGGCCGAAGACCCATTCGGTTGGACGAAGCGGGTCTGCTGAGCAGGCCCCACCCGTGCGGTGAACCTCTGGTCTATCGGCGAGGCGTTGGTGCGTCGACCGTTTGCGGTGCCACGCTGGTGTCTCAAGCAACGCGAGAGGACCGTCGAACATGACGCAACCGAACACCCCTCCCGGTGGTGGCAACCAGCCTTCCCCTGACGGGTCGGGCTGGCAGCCGCAGCAGGGTTGGCAGTCGGCCCAGGGAGCTCAGCAGTGGCAGCCTCCGTCGAGCCAGCAGGGGGCGGGCTTTGGTCAGGGGCCGGCTGGGCCCCAGCAGCCCGGGCCGTGGCAGGGAATGCAGCCGCCATATGGGCAGCCGCCGACTGGTCAGGCAATCGGGCAACCGCCGTACGGACAACAGTTCCAGGCCCCGAAGCCCAGCAAGACCCCGAGGATCCTGATCATCGTCGGCGCGGTGCTGGCCGGCATCGGAGCGGTGTTCGTGGCGTTGTTCGCGTTTCAACTGAGCGCGGTCATCCCGTATGCCGGCGACCTGACCGTCATCGACGGGCCGACCGAGGTCGTCGTCTCTGGGGAGGAGATGAAGGTCATCTATGCCACAGACCCGAACGCGGGTTGCAGCGTCACCAGCCCGGGGATGTCGACCCCGGACCTGGCGCTTGGAATGTCCATGCACTTCTCGCTTGACGGGGTGGACTACGACGCGATCGGGAAAATCGGCGGTCCCGGCGAGGCAGAAGGCGTCTACGTCATCGAATGCGACACGCCGGGCACTGTGGCCGGCCCGGCGATCGACATCGCCGCGATCGGGCTCTCGGTGGTATACGCGCTCGTGGGATTCGGCTCCCTGGCGGTGGGTGGCGTCCTCCTCATCGTCGGCCTGGTCCTGCGCAGTGCCCAGAAGAAGAGGCTGCGGATGGCGCAGTGAGGGCTGGAGTTTGAGCACTATCCAGGGTTCGTTGACGGTATGAACGATCAAATGGGTCTTGTGCAGCGTCGAACCCTGAATAGTGCTCAACGGCAGACCCGCGGCAGACCCGCGGCAGACCCGCGGCACACCCGCGGCACACGCGCGGCACACCCGTGCGGAATAGTTGAATGCTCAACGAGGTTGTATGCTGGTGAGAGCACAAGGAGGCAGGAATGCAGTTCGGGATCTTCACCGTCGGCGACGTGACCACCGACCCGACCACCGGGACGACACCGTCTGAGCACGAGCGGATCAAGGCGACCGTCGAGATCGCGCTCAAGGCCGAAGAGGTCGGGCTCGACGTCGTCGCCGTCGGGCAGCACCACAACCCGCCCTTCGTCGCCTCCGCCCCGACGACCACCATGGCCTACATCGGGGCGCAGACCAAGCGCATCCTCCTGTCGACCGCCACCACCCTGATCACCACGACCGACCCCGTCCGCATCGCCGAGGACTACGCGATGCTCCAGCACCTGCTCGACGGGCGTATGGACCTCATGATGGGACGGGGCAACACCGGCCCGGTCTACCCGTGGTTCGGCAAGGACATCCGCGACGGCATCGCGCTGGCGGTCGAGAACTACGCCCTCCTGCACGACCTGTGGCGCGAGGACTACGTCAACTGGGAGGGCAAGTTCCGCACGCCCCTGCACGGCTTCACCTCGACGCCCCGCCCCCTCGACGGCGTGGCGCCGTTCGTGTGGCACGGCTCGATCCGCTCGCCCGAGATCGCCGAACAGGCCGCCTACTACGGCGACGGCTTCTTCCACAACAACATCTTCTGGCCGACCACCCACACCAAGGCGATGGTCGACCTCTACCGGCGCCGCTACGAGCACTACGGCCACGGCAGGGCCGACCAGGCGATCGTCGGGCTCGGCGGGCAGGTGTTCATGCGGAAGAACTCGCAGGACGCCGTCAGGGAGTTTCGGCCCTACTTCGACCACGCTCCCGTCTACGGTGGGGGTCCCTCGCTCGAGGAGTTCAGCAGGGAGACCCCACTGACGGTTGGCTCACCACAGCAGGTCATCGAGCGCGTGCTCGGCTTCCGTGACTACGCCGGCGACTACCAGCGTCAACTGTTCCTCATGGACCATGCCGGCCTTCCGCTGAAGACCGTGCTCGAACAGCTCGACCTGTTGGGAGGCGAGGTCGTTCCCGTGCTCCGCAAGGAGTTCGCCGCCCTCCGGCCGGCCGGGGTGCCCGACGCCCCGACGCACGCCAGCCTCGTCGCCGCGGCCGAGCCGCCCCTGGACCAGGAGACGCAGGAGGCGCAGGTCGACCGGTGGACCGGAACCCGCGCAGAGGACGACAACCGGCTCTGACCGGCCCCATCCAGCCACCGAAAGTTGAGTAGAGAAACCATGTCTTCCATCGTCGTGATCTCCGGCGGCCTCGGGTCGCCCTCCAGCACCCGCGTGCTGGGAAACGACATCGTCGCCCGGCTGCGTGACGCCCTCGCGCTCAAGGACGACACCCTCGACGAGACGGTCGTCGAACTCCGCGAGCTCGCGCACCCGATCACCGACGCCATGCTCACCGGTTTCCCCACCGGCGACCTGGCACACGTCATCCAGACGATCGCGGCGGCCGATGCGCTGGTCGTGGTCAGCCCGACGTTCTCGGCGTCGATCAGCGGCCTCGTCAAGAGCTTCTTCGACATCCTCGAGCCCGGCACGCTGAACGGCAAGCCGGTCCTGCTCGCGGCCACGGGTGGGTCCGAGCGACACTCGCTGATGATCGACTTCGCGATGCGCCCCCTCCTCAGCTACCTGGGGGCGCTGCCGATGCGCACCGGCGTCTACGCGGCGACCTCCGATTTCGGTGGCGCGGGCGCTGCGGCGCTGGCCGCGCGCGTCGCCCAGGCGGCCGACGAACTGGCCGAAGCCGTGGCGGGCGGCGTCAAGCGACCCGTCGACGACGGGTTCGTCGAGTTCGCGACCCTGCTCGCTCGTTGACGCCTTGTAAGCTGCCTGCCGTGATTCCAGACCGTCGCCTCCTTCTCGTCCACGCCCACCCCGACGACGAGTCCAGCCAGTCAGCGGCCACGATGGCCCGCTACCTCGCAGAAGGGGCCCAGGTGACGTTGGTCACCTGCACCCTCGGGGAGCTGGGCGAAATCCTGGTGCCCGAACTCGCGCACCTGACCCCGCCCGAGTTGGGACAGCATCGCATCGGAGAGATCGAAGAGGCGCTGGGCATCATCGGGCTCACCGACCACCTGTTCCTCGGGGGAGTTGGCAGATACCACGACTCGGGCATGACCAGGGACGAGGCCGGTGAGGCCGCCGTCCCCGACGTCATGCCCGCCAACGCGTTCTGGCGCGCCGACCTCCTGGAGGCGGCCGACCACCTCGTCGCCGTCATCCGCGACCGTAGACCTCAGGTGCTCATCACCTACGACCCGCACGGCAACTACGGCCACCCCGATCACATCCAGGCTCACCGCGTCGCCATGTATGCGGCGCTGCTCGCCGCGTCGCCTTCTCACAGGCCTGACCTGGGCGAACCCTGGCAGGTCGCCCGGGTGCTGTGGAACGGCCACAACGCCGAGATGTGGAAGAAGGGGTTCGAGCTGGCCCGCGAGCAGGGCATCGATCCGTGGCCAGACCGCGACCGGGATTCCGAGTCTTTCGGCCCCGACCCTTCGACGGTGGTCGCGGTCATCGAGACCGGCCCCTGGCTGGACGTGTGTCGCCGGGCTCTGGCGAGCTACCGCAGCCAGGTCGACCCGGACCTGCCATTCTGGCGCTTCTACCAGATCGTGCAGGAGATCCCGGGTGCGGGCGAGGCGTACGTGCTCGGCCACGGCCAGCCGTTCCCCAAGTCGGCCACGCCTGCCAGCGACCTGTTCGAGGGCATCGAGACCGGTGGCGTTTCTGCGCTCGCCTAGACTGATGGCCATGTTGAAACGCCTTGCCGCCGCGGCGCTGACCGCCGTCGCCCTCGTCTCCTTCGCCGGATGCACCGCGGAATCCGACCCCGGGTCCACTCCCGCGTCCCCGACCTCCGAGGGCGTCGCGTCGCCGTCGGTGGGGGAAAGCGAGCAGACCTTCGAGGGCGATGTAGCCAGCGAGACGGTGATGGTCGGGCCGCAGGAGGTCACGGTGCCAAAGGGCATCAAGCTACCCGACAGCAGCCTCGTCAGCGACTCCCAGGAACTCAGCGTGATGCTGATCGACGAGGACCCCGCCGCGGTGATCGAAGCCGTGACGAACAGCGCGAAGGAGTCCGGCTACGAGGTCTACTCGGAGCCAGACGAGTCAACGACCGTGTTCGTCGGCCACGGCAACGCCGTCCGGCTGTCCGCGGTCCCGCAGGCGCAGATGTTGATCTGGGGGCCGGAATCGATGAAGGATGTCCTCAGCCAGCCAGGCATGTGATTCGCGGACGGGCTGGAACGGCTCTTTTCGGAACCCCACTAGAATCCAGCCCATGTCCGCAGTAATTGCACTCGATGAGGCCTCGTGGCCGACCGCGACGTGGCCGCTCGGGGCGCACCCGTCGCAGCATGGGATCACCTTCGCCGTATACGCGCCTGCCGCGACCCGGGTCCAGTTGGAGATCTTCCCGGCGGCCATCGGGGTGTTCGCCACCGACACGTTCGTGTTGGGGAAGGGTGCCGACGGGATCTGGCGAGGCAACCTGCAGGGCCTGCAGCTCAACGCGCTCTACGGTTTCCGGGTCTGGGGCCGCAACTGGCCCTTCGATGAGGAGTGGGAGCCTGGCTCCAGCGCCGGTTTCATCGCCGACCTCGACGAGGACGGCAACCGGTTCAACCCGAACAAGGTGCTGTTCGACCCTTACGCCCGCGAACTGACGCACAACCTCTACACCGACCGGGTGGCCAGGCTCGGCGTCAACGACGGGGTCTTCGGTACCGGCGGCGACGACGTCAACGGGGTGCCCCGCCGCGAACTCGACACGGCAATCTACGTGCCGAAGGGGGTGGTGATCGCCGACTACACCACCGTCACCCCCAAGCCCCACATCCCTGGTGAACGAAGCGCGATCTACGAGGCCTCGGTCGACCAGGCGACGGCACACCCGTCGGTCGTCAGGCTCGGTGACCTGCTCGCCGACGAGCCGGGCTACGAGGCCGTCGAGAACATCCCGGATGAGTATCGCGGCACCTACAAGGGTGTCGGGATGCTGGCGCCGTATTTGAAGGCACTCGGGGTGACCACGATCGAACTGTTGCCCGTCCATGAGACCAACGCGTCCGAATCTGGCCGCAACTCCAAGACCAATGCCTGGGGCTACATGACCCTCGGCTTCTTCGCCCCCAACCGGCTCTACGCGCACGACCGGAGCCCCGGCGGCCCGACCCGCGAGCTCAAGGACATGGTCTCGGCGTTCCACGACGTCGGGCTGGAGGTCTACCTCGACGTCGTCTACAACCACACCGCCGAGGGCGGCAACTGGGGCGGCGACGTCAACACCGTCGGGTTCACGACTCTCGGCGGCTTCGCGACCGCCGCCTACTACCAGATGACCGACTCGAAGATCCTGGTCGACGGCGCCACCGGCACCGGCAACCAGATCAACTATTCCTCCGAGGTTGCCCGGCAGTTGGTGCTGGACTCGTTGAAGTACTGGACCGAAACGATGCAGGTCGACGGGTTCCGGTTCGACCTTGCGACGGTGCTCGGACGACTGCCCGGCAATGCGGACCCCGAGGACTGGGGAAACCAGAAGCGGTTCTTCGGTGACCATCCGCTGCTGCTGGCGATCAGGGACTTCGCGGCGGAGCACGACGTCGAGGTGATCGCTGAAGCGTGGGACCTGTGGGGCTACGAGGTCGGGAACTTCCCGAAGGGCTGGGGCGAGTGGAACGGTCGCTTCCGGGATGCGGTGCGCCGCTTCACGAAGGGCGACGGCAACGCGCAGGTATTCGTCGACATGTTCAACGGTGACTACCACCACTTCCACGACGCCGGCGGTGCGCAGAAGACCATCAACTTCGTCACCGCACACGACGGATTCAACCTGGCAGACCTGGTCAGCTACCAGCAGAAGGACAACGACCAGCCGTTTCCCTTCGGCCCTTCCGACGGTGGCTCGGACGACAACCTGTCTTGGGACTCTGGCGGTTCGCAGTCGCTGCGCAGGCAGCGGGCCCGGAACCTATGGGCGATCCTGTTCCTCTCACGTGGGGTGCCGATGGTGGTGGCGGGCGACGAGTTCGGTCGCACGCAGAACGGCAACAACAATCCCTGGGAGTTGCATTCGTTGGCGATGTGCAACAACTACGCCATGATCCCTACCAACGCGCCGCAATCAGTCGCAGTGGAGGCCGGGGTCGAGGCCACCTATCACGACAATTTCGGCGAGTTCGAAACCCCGGAGACGGTGAACGGCCTGTTCCGGTTCGCCACCTTCATCGCGAACCTGCGGCAGCGCCACTACGCCCTGCAGCAGGGCCACTGGGGCGACCTGATCCCAGACGATCAGGACGTGTCCTTCCTGTTCCGAACGCCGTCGGGCATCGGAGGCGTCGAGGACGGCGACCGCGCCGTCGGGGTCTACATCAATTCGCCAGGTGACAACTTCTTCGTGATGATAAACATGCGCGACGAGGCCGTCGTGTTCACCCCTCCACTCATCACCGAGGGGAACGTGTGGCGGATCTTGGTCAACACCGATCTCGAAGAAGAGTCGCACTGCAACTACTGGCCGGAAGGTGAGGGGGCCGAGCAGTCGATCGGGCAGATCGTCCCGGCCTGGTCGGTGGTCGTTTGGCAGGAACGAAATGAGGCCTGACGTCACACAGGGTCGCCGCGTCGTGCAGGAGGGGGGCAGGGCCATGCCGATCGCCGCGGTGATCTTCAACCCGACCAAGATCGGGCGCGACGCCTTGGCTGAGGTGGTCGACCCTGCGTTGAGCGCGGCAGGCTGGGGTGAGGCGCAGTGGTTTGAGACCGCCGTCGATTCACCGGGCACAGAACAGGCGCGCGCCGCGGTCGCGCAGGGTTGTGACGTGGTGCTCGCGGTCGGTGGCGACGGCACCGTCCGGGGGGCGGCTCAGGGGCTCGAGGGCAGCGGGGTGCCGCTCGGGCTGGTCGCCAGGGGCACCGGGAATCTGCTCGCGCACGAACTGGGATTGAGTATCAACGATCTGGCAGCCGCGGTCGACACGGCACTGAACGGCGGGACCCGCGCGATCGACCTAGGGGTCGTCGATTGGACGAGGGAAGACGAATCGAAGGAGCGCCACGTCTTCGTCGTGATGGCGGGCATGGGGTTGGACGCCCAGATCATGGCGACCACGGACCCGGTGTTGAAGGAGAAGGTCGGCATCCTCGCCTACGTCAAGGCAGGCATCGTCGCACTCTTCAAGGACCGGAGGATGGAACTGAAGTTCCAGGTCGATGGTGGGGCATCGAGGGTCACAAGGGTGCACACCGTTCTGGTGGGCAACGTCGGGACGATCTTCCGCAACGTCACGGTGATGCCCGACTCGAAGATCGACGACGGGGCGCTCGACCTGGTCGCCGTGCGGCCGTTGGGCCCGCTCGGGTGGCTGTCGGTCGGCTGGCGGGTGCTGGTTGACAACCGCTTCTTCCGCAGGCTGAAGCCGCCTGCGGTGCGGGAACGCGATGACAGCGCGCTGGAGTTGCGCTACCGGCAGTGCAGGCACATCGACGTCGTGCTTCGGGAGCCGGAGGAGATCGAACTCGATGGCGACCACTTTGGGAAGGTCCGGGCGGTGAGCATCGGGGTGGCTGCGGGGGCGCTGTTGGTGAAGGTTCCGGCGGTCGGTTGAGCGTCGGGGGTCGCGTTGGTTGAGCCGTCTCGTGAGGGACGAGCGAGGCGTGGGCGTTACCATCTGGCGCTCGGTGCAGGATCTTGGCCACAGGGTCTTGGGAGAGTCTGCGGTCATGTCACGGGTGGTTTCGTCACGGGCGGCTCGCAAGCTCGCGGCCCGGCTCAACCGGCGGTCGGTTGAGCCGTCTCGTGAGGAACGAGCGAGGCGTGGTCGTTACCATCTGGCGCTCGGTGCAGAAACCCGACCACAGGGTCTTGGGTGGATATTGCGCTTGCTGGGAGCCAGCGTTCCGCTCAGCACTGAGCCAGTAGTCCGCTGCCGATTGAGCCGGTCCGATTGAGCCGAGCGAGCCCTGGCGCCGCCGTGCGGCCGACGGGTACCGACACACCCAGCGCATCGCCCGACTACGGTTTGCGGCCCGGCCCACATCCGCCACGATGAGTCCTCCTGCCACGCGCAATCGACCGGTGCTGCCCCATCGAGAATCCCACGAGGCACTTTGACCTTGGTTCTCACGCCCATCCAGGAGAAACCTGAGGAAGTTCGTGGATGGTCGATTCGGGTCGGGTAGACGTCCGAGCGGCTCCCCAAGGCGCTCGTGATGGCTCACGGAGGCTGGATTCCCGCTCAGGTCATTGGTCGAAGATCTCACCCTGTGAGGAGTCCTGAGTCCAGCGCCGCCACGACACCAGCGGGAAGGCTCAACACCAGCGAACCACCGTCGACACCAGCCTTCTGACGTCGACACCAGCGGAAAGGCTCGTCACCAGCGATCCGGCGTCGTTACCTGCGGAAAGGCTCGTCACCAGCGATCCGGCGTCGTTACCTGCGGAAAGGCTCGTCACCAGCGATCCGGCGCCGATACCTGCGGAAAGGCTCGTCACCAGCGATCCGGCGTCGTTACCTGCGGAAAGGCTCGTCACCAGCGATCCGGCGCCGTTACCTGCGGAAAGGCTCGTTACCTGCGGTATACGGCTGGTGTCCAGCGATACTGCTGGTATCGGCCACGAATCGCTGGTGTGCACGACCAACACCAGCGTCGTCTCGAGGCACACGCCGTGACGCGC
>NZ_FQZG01000089.1 GCF_900141915.1 Tessaracoccus bendigoensis DSM 12906
GGCGACGAGCGGCCTGCGCCTCGGGGCTGTGGTCGCGTCGGGCGTTGAGCACTATCCGGGGTTCGACGGAAATTTGAACGTAAAAACAGGTCATTGAGGCCATCGACTCCTGGATAGTGCTCAACGTCAAGACCGCACCGAGGACGACGGCGACGTCGACGCGGTGTCGCCAGCGGGGCTCGTCGTCACCAGCGTGGTGCCCTGGTTACCAACGGGACTCTTCGTCACCAGCACTGTGCGGTGGTTACCAACGGTTTGTCTGGATACCTGCGATATTCCACTGGTGACGCGCCATTTCGCTGGTGTCAGGGTCATTTCGCTGCTAGCGCGGACCTTCCTGCCGACGCGGACCCTGGCGCGTCGAGAATCGGCCAGTGGTCGATTTTGCTCCGTCCGACGGCGAGGATCGGCCACTGCCCCGCCCCTCGCGGCAGATTCAGCGGCATGTGGCGCCAGGCGGGCGACTGACGTCGTCGTCGTCGGTCGAAGTGACACCCAATCGGAGGCCCACGCACACCTCAGCCCGACGTCTCAACGAAGGTCATCGCCTCGCTCGCCCACGTTCGGCATAATGGAAATCGGTAAGGCTCAGGCGGTGAAGGGAAACGGCATGGCGGCGACTGAAAAACTGATGTGGAAGGTCTACGCGGGCCTGATCGGCGCAGCGACCACGATCGCGGCGCAGAAGCTGGTCACCAGGCTCTGGGAGGCCGGCACCGGCGACACTCCGCCGGATCCCAACGACCCCGACACGCCGATCACGCAAGCTTTGATATGGGCCGTCGCCAGCGGCCTCGGCGTCGGCGTGAGCCAATTGATGGTGAATCGGCTAATGCAGAACCGTTGGAGGCACAACTTCGATCACGCCGCGCCCGGGCGGCTGCGAAACAAACTGGACCTCTGAAAACGGTGCAGGACCGGCGGGCCACCCCACCGGTCCTGCACCGGAATGTCCGACGCCGTGGTCGGCTAGACGCAGTCGACGCAGTAGCGCTCGTTCCCGCGTGTCTCCGCCAACTGACTCATCGACTTGACCAGGAAGCACGATGCACAGGTGAACTCGTTGGCCTGCCGGGGCAGAACCCGGACGGTGAGTTCCTCGTGCGAGAGATCGGCGCCGGGCAGTTCGAACGATTCGGCTGCCTCCACCTCATCCTCGTCGACCTTGCCTGAGTTCTTGTCGTTGCGGCGAGACTTGAGTTCCTCCAGGGAATCCTCGCTCATCTCCTCGTCGGTCTTGCGGGGAGCATCGTAATCTGTTGCCATCCGGATTGTCCTTTCTTCGCCTCGACCGGCATATGTGTACCACAACCGGGGCCTACCCGGGGTACACCGACGCGCCAGTGATCACCCGCCATTGTGCACCGTCACGCAAGCGCCTCCACCATCGGCATGGTTTACGCTGGTAAGTTGTGGCCAATCAACCCAGCGCATACTGACGAGGAATCATGGATAATGCTCTGACCCCACGCGAGATCCAGTCAAGGATCCGTTCGGGCGCCTCCGTCGAGGATGTGGCCAGTGAGTCGGGAATGGACCACGGCAGGGTCGAGGTCTTCGCCGGCCCCGTCCTAGCCGAGAGGGAACACATTGCGGGGGCCGCCAGGATCTCCACAGTGAGACGCCGGGGCGAATCGGGAAGTCACCGTCGACTCGAAGACCTGATCTCGCAACGCCTACGTTCACGAGGGCTGGACCCCGACACCCTCGACTGGGACGCGTGGCGCCAGAGCAACCTCAAGTGGCGGGTCGTCGCGAAGCTCGGCGCTGAAGCGGAGCCGCGCACGGCCGAGTTCGTGTTCGACGCAAAAGCCCGGTTCTCCCTCGCCGACAACGCCGACGCGCGCTGGCTGATCGGCGAGGAACCACCTGGAGCACCCCCGGAGGAAGAGAACACCGTCGACTTCAACGATGAGTTGGCGCTGGTCCGCGCAGTGAGCCAGCCGACCCCCGAGAGCCCCGGAGACGACGTCCCAGCCTCCGAACTGATGCACGACGGGAATGAAGACACCTCGCAGCTGGACCGGCTCTATGACATGCTCAGCGGCATCAGCGAGGATTCCGTGCGGATCTACACCGGCATCCTCGATCCGGTGCTTTACGAGGCGAAGCCGGAAGACCCCGGCACCGGGCCCGCACCGGAAGCGAAGGCCACTCCCGACGACGCCCCGGCTCCAGACCACGAGGCCGATGAGCCGACGACGAAGGTCGTCTTCGAGGACTCCGACCCCCTGGCCCCCTCGTCTGAGGCGGGCGCAGCCGGGGCGGCGTCAAACCAGGAGACGACGCAGGAAGCCCTGGTTGAGGGTGATGACCTGAAGAAGCCCGTCCGGACCCGCAAGCGTCGCGCTCAGGTCCCGTCCTGGGACGAGATCATGTTCGGTGGCCCGACGCCAAAGTAGGCGGTATCTGAAGTTGGGCTGACGTTCGCCGAAGTGTGCTCGACCGCCACGCAAACCTCTGTCACCAGGAGCCCCGCGTCACCTGTGATATGGCGCGATACCAGCGGCGCGATACCAGCGAAATGGCGCGTCACCAGCGATATGGCGCGTCACCAGCATTGCTGCCCGACACCAGGCCCCCCGCCGCGTTACCAGCGACATCGCTCGACACCAGCGATATAACGCAGGTATCCAGCAAGAGCGCTGGTAACGGGACCAACCGGCGGAGCAAGCCCAACAGCCACCCAACCGCCCCGACGCGCGATAGCGCAAGCAGTGGCCGATCCTCGTGGCCAGACAGACCAGAATCGGCCAGTGGTCGATTTTCGGAGGGAACCCCCGGGTGTTGGCCGACCCAAGCTTCACGCGGTTGGGCACGGCCGGGGCAGACGCTGAAGACGACGCGGCAGAAGAAGACGCGCGCAGAAGACGACGCAACAGAAGACGACGCGCGCAGACGCTGAAGACGACGCGGCAGAAGACGACGCGCGCAGAAGACGACGCAGCAGAAGACGACGCGCGCAGACGCCGAACACGCGGAAGACAAAGACGCCCGGCACGCTCCCAGCAAGCTGGGCCGCACCGGGCGTCACCTTTGGCCTGATCAGGGACCCGACACAAGCCGGGTCCCCAACAGGATCAGCGGTCCTTGAACATCACCATGTTGTTGAAGACCCACTTGTTCTCCTGCGAGAACGTGTAGCCTCCGCCAGCCTTGGCCTTGGCCGCATATACCGTGGTCCAGGCGAAGGAGCGGCACGCGCCACGCCCCGTCAGGGCCGTATCGCACTCGGTGTACCAGCGGCGACCGTCGGCTGCCGTCCACGCCGTCGTCTTGCCCAGGTTGTTGTTCGCCCACTGGGCCCTGGTCATGTACGGCAGGTACGTCAGGTTGTTGAATGCCCAGCCCTGGCGGACCTCGAAGCCCTTGGCCGTCTTCACGACGACACTTGCCCAGATCTCGGTGCGGCACCGTTCGGTCTGCGAGTAGGCCTCACACCTGGTGAACCAGATCCGACCGTTCGTGAAGTGCACGCCCGGCAGGGTGTAGGGAGCAGAAGGCGTGAACCCGGGCGTCGGCGTCGGGGTCGGCGTCGGCGTCGGCGTCGGGGTCGGGGTCGGGGTCGGCGTCGGCGTCGGCGTCGGGGTCGGCGTCACCTTCGGGCTGACGGTGATGGTGAACTCGACCTTGGTCGAGTTGCCAGCGGAGTCCTCGACGGTGACGGTGACCTCGTAGGTCCCGGCAGCCGTCGGCACGCCGCTGATCGCACCGGTCGACTCGTCGATCGAAACGCCTGTCGGCAGCCCTGTCGCCGAGTAGCTCAGCGGCTCGGACTCGTCAGATGCGACGATCGACACGTTGACCTCATCGCCCAGTTCGACGGTGACGTCGGCCGGATCGGTGACCTCCGGGCCCTCGGTGTCGGTCGGCTCACAGCCCGCGGGAGGCGTCCAGACGGTGACGGTCGGCTCCGGGGTCTCCGGCTGCGTCTGTCCCGGCTCCAGGCCCCGGAACTCGAGTTCGCCGATGGTGGCGAACTCGTCGGCGCCCGACTGGTTGCTCGTGATCACGATGCGCACCTGGCTAGCGGTCCCATCGAGTTCCAGTTGCGTGGCCGTGCGACCGGCGGGCAGCGCCTCGGCAACCGGCGTCGTCCAGACCGTACCGTCGGTGCTGTACGAAATGGTGAAGTCCTTCACCTGACCGTTGTCGCTGCCCTGGCGGGGCACCCACGTCAGCCAGTCGAGGTCGTAGGTCTTGCCCAGATCGACCGTGACGGTGTGCGGGAACGGCACAGCCGGGCTCCAGGAAGAGTGCCAGAACGTGGCCCGGTCGCCGTCGATCGCCGCGGCGATCCGACCGTTGGGGGCCGTCTCGTTCGTCGCCTCGCTGTTGGCGGTGGCGGAGGTGGCCGTGATGGCGACCCCGGTCAGCGGTGCAGTCTGCGAGTCGACGTCGACGATCTTCTCGACGAAGCGGCCCTCGGAGTCCTCGAGCCTCAGCAGGTGCTTGCCCTTGATCTCCTGGTAGTTGACGTAGAGGCTGAGGTCAGCCTTGCCCTCGTCATCGACCGCCACGTAGCCGCGGTGTTCACCATCCCAGCTGACGGCCGCGTAGTCGTTGGGCGTGAACCCCGACAGATCGGCGATCACCCGGGAGTCGTCACGGACAGTCACATTGGCCAGCTGCGCCGTCGGCGCGACACACTCGTCGAACTCGGGAAGAGCCGGGGGAACATAGCCGTCTTCCACCACGACCGTGCCGGTGACGACCCGCCCATCGGAGAATGTGACGGTGGCCGACTTGGAGCCGGAGGTCGCGAAGGAGTGTTGCGCGCCGATCTCGTAACGCGATCCGGCGCCAAGATCGAATCGGTCCCTGACCGGCGAGAAGGTGGCAGCCACAGGCGTGCCGTCGCCGAAGTCGATGGTCGCGCTGAGTGCCTCGGTAAGCGCCGACTTGCTGACCCCGTCATCATCGTTGACGGCGTCGACCGCGATGCTCGTGCCGTTTGACGACACCTTCGTGCCCGGCGCGACGACGGTGGCCACGTTGGCCAGTGCCGTATTGCCGGTGCCCACCTTGGCCGTGGCACCAGCCGCGTCCGTGGCCCAGGCCACGAGCGCGCCGTCGTAGAAGTTACGGTCCTGTGCCAGCAGGCGTGAACCCATCGGCGCCATCCGCTCCAGGAACTGGGAGACGTTGCGGTCGTCCTGCGGGGTCCAGCCGATCTCCGCGTGGGCCATCGCCCGCGGGAAGATCATGAACTCGTTCTGGTCGCCACCGCGGATCGTCTCGGACCACAGCGGGCCCTCGACGCCGAGCAGATCTCTCGTTGCTGTTCGGGATGACGTTGACCGGGTTCCAGTTGTAGTACTTGTCCAGGTCACCCTGGCCGGCCCAGGTGAGGCCGATCGGGGTCTTCGACGAGTACTTCATGTCGAGGTAGGCCGAGTCGGACTTGGAGACGACGACCTTGGCGCCGTTGGCGACCGCCTGCGCGGTGTAGGTGGTGCTACCGGTCCAGTACTGGACGACCTCACCCTCACCGAGGCCGGCCTCGGCGTATTCGTTCCAACCGATCGGGGTCTTGCCCATGTCGCGGATCAGCGCAACCGACTTCTGCACGAAGTCGACGAACTGGTCGTGCGGGGTGGAGTGGGACTCGTCGCCGCCGATGTGGACGTACTGGCCGGGCGTCATGTCGACGATCTGGCCCCAGATGTGCTTCATCGAGACCCAGGTCTGCGGGTTGTGCGTGTCGAGGGTCGACTCGCCCACGTTGCCGTTGTTCTGTTCCTTCGCGGTGCCGTAGACGGTCGCGGCCGGCTTGGAGTTGGCCGAGTTCAGTTCGGGGATCGCGTGCAGGATCGCGTTGGAGTGGCTCGGCGCGTCGATCTCGGGGATGACTGTGACGAACCGCTCTGCCGCGTAGGCGACGATGTCGCGGTACTGCTCCTGCGTGTAGTAGCCCGTGCGGCCCAACGTGTTGGTGTAAGGCTTGGCGGTGCTGTTGACAGCCTGCATGGCGGTGACGCCGCTGACCTTCGCCAACTGCGTGTAGTCGACCGGGTCACCGGCCTCCTTGCCTTCATTGGTGATCTCGATGCGCCAGCCCTGGTCGTCTGCCAGGTGGAGGTGCAGCCGGGAGATCTTGACCGACGAAAGGGTGTCAATGATGTCCTTGAGGTCGTCGACCTCGACGAAGGAGCGGGCAGAGTCGACCTGCGTGCCGCGGTGCGCGAAGCGGGGCGAATCCTTGATGGTCACCGCTGCCGCGGTCCAGTCGCGCTGGACGGCGGTGTCGGAGTAGATCAGCGGCGGGAACAGCTGACGCAGCGTCTGCGTCGCGTTGAACAACCCATGCGCCTCCTTGGCGGTGATCGTCACCTTGCCCGGTTCGGTCACCAGGTCGTAGGCGTCCTCGGGGCTGGGGCCTTCGAGCGCCTGGTAGTTGGCGTCGAGGTTCAGTGCGATGACGTTGCCGGTGGCGCTGGCGACCACAGGGAGCTCGAATCCGGTGGCTGCACGCAACTCGGAGGCCAACAGTTCGGCCACCGGAACTGCTGCACCCGTTGCGACGATCTTGGTCGAGCCGTCGAGGACGTATGGGTCTCCCCCGTCTTCGATCAGCTGGCTGGGCAGCGGAACCAGGTCGACCTCGGAAGGCACCTCGGCCTGCTGCTCGCCGTCCCACACCTCGAACTCGTAGAGGCTCACGCCCCAGTAGCTGCCACTGATCGGGGTCCGCGACAGGGCCTGCATACGGACATAGCCGTGCGTCTGGCTGGCGGTGGCGGCGTTGAGCTTCTGGGTGTCGGTGGTGCCACAGGTGGGGCTGATCACCCCGGTGGCGTCAGTCCAGGTCGTGCCGTCATCGGAGACCTGCAGCTTGTAGGTGGCGGCGCAAGCGGCCTCCCATTTGATCGTGACGTGGTCGACCACCGACGGCGTGCCCAGCTTCACCTGGTACCACGCCGTGTCGGATTAGTTGGAGGACCAGCGGCTCGAGTCGTCGCCGTCTGTGCCCATCGCCACCGTCCAGCGGCCGTCCGCCACCTCCGTGCCGGAGGCGGTTGCTACGCCACCGTTGGCCGCGAGCGACAGGTTCTTCCCGACGGCGGCCTGCGCCACCTCCGGGAGGGCGACGGCGCCGCCCAGTGCGACGGCGCAAGCCGCGGCCACGGCTGTCACTCGTCGGAGTCTTCGGAGCACTTGCATCTTTGGAAACCTCACTCTCGGCACCGCTCTCTTGCGGCGCAGGTTATCTAAGATCGTCGTATACTGCGGCGACCGCGACAAAGAAGTTCCCGGCTAATGACCATCCGGCCTGCGCGTTTCCGGCCGTGGAACCAGCTGTCAGAAGTTGTCGGGGTCGAACGGCAATGGGTCGGGAGACAGGGTCGCCCTCGCCCTCGTGGCCGTCATTCTCCGCCGGTGGTGCGCCCGGCAGAGCACCTCATAGCGCACCTCGGCGCCCGGTTCGGTATCGCCCACCACCACCTGGGTGCCCTCGGTCACCATGATTCCATCCAGAGTGCGGGCATTGTGGGTGCCACGCGCCCCGCACCAGCACAGCGGACCGATGGGGAGGGTCTCGACGCGGTCGGCCAACTCGATGAGGCGGGCCGACCCGGGAAACAGTCTCGTCCTGAAGTCGGAAAGGATGCCGAACGCGTAGACGTCGAGCTGCAATTCGTCGACGATCCGCGCCAACTGATCGACGTGCTCCGGGGTGTAGAACTGCGCCTCGTCGCAGACGATGTAGTCCACGCGTTGCCCCGTCGTCAGTTCGCCGATGATGTAGCGCCACAGGTCGAACCCCTCATCCACTTCGATGGCCACAGCGCTGAGGCCCAGCCGCGAGGTGATCCGGCCTTGACCGGAGCGGTCCTTCGACGTGAAGACCCTCCCCTTCCGCCCGTGGGTCGACTGGGTGTAGTCGAGTTGCAGTGCAAGCGTCGATTTTCCGCAGTCCATCGGTCCGGTGTGGAAGATGAGTTCAGCCACGCGTCGTGCCTCTTTCGATCAGTTCGGTGTAGGCCGCGACGTAGCGCTCCGCGGTACGTTGCGGGCTCAGGTCCGCCAACAGGCCACGCGAAGCCTCGGACATGCTGCGCCGGACCTCCGCGTCCATCAGTTCGTTGAACCCACGGGCCATCGCCGACACATCGGGGCCCGTCAGCAGCGAGCTCTCCGGCGTGGTGCCGACTGTGAGTCGGTCGTCGCAGTACATCACCGGAAGACCGGCGGCCACGGCTTCCGAGATGACCAGAGCCTGGGAATCGAAACGGTAAGAGCTGAGCACCAGGGCATCCGCATTGACAAGTTCGTACGCGATGGCCGAGAGCGAGGAGAGGTGCCAACGGAAATCGATGTTGGACGCTCCGTCGGCCAGGGCCTTTAGCCGGTCGCGTTGGTCGCCATCACCCACGATCACCAGCTCCGCGTCGGGAAGGTCTGCGGCCCGGAAAGCCCTGATCAACACATCGAGACGCTTCTCCTTCGCCAGCCGCCCGATGGATAGGAATCGGACCCTGCCGTCGGTGCGTTCGCGAGGCGTGGACGCAATCGCCTCACACATGCCTCTGTTGAACCCGGTGGGGATGATGTGGCTTCGGAGCTCGGAGCCGGATGCTTCATCAATCAGGTCCCTCATGAATGGCGAAGGAACCGTGTATGCGTCGACCCTCCCAGCAATCTCCGCGAACGACAACCAGTCGACGCGTGCGGCGAGCCCTCCGGTCTCATGCGTGCGGGCGGGCAGGCTGGCGCGGGGGATGCCGACCGCGGTCGCCTGCCGCAGGGCGGGCAACACGAGGAGTTGGTAGCTCAACGTTCCGAAGATCGCGCCAGGGACGCTCTGGTGTGTGCCTGCGATGTTGGCGTGAAACGTGTGCAAATGTGGAACGGCCTGGAGCCTGGCCAGCTTCGCGCCCAGTAGCAGCGCACCACGTTCGGTCTGGCTGTGGACCACATCGAACCGGGCCACCTTCGATATCAGTTCCGCGCGCCGGTCGGAGAAGTGGAGGACGCTGAGGTGCGCGGGGAGCCCCTCAAGGTAGATCGTCGGACATTCCAGGATCCTGCCGAGCCTGGGCTTCTGCAGGTGCCGGTCCGGGGCGATCAGGGTGACCTCGTGGCCCAGCGCGGTGAGTTCCTCCAGCTGGGTCTGCACCGAACGCCCGATGCCGCCAGAGGCCGGGAAAAAGTCGTCGATGAGGATCGCGATCCTGAGCTTCACCTCGATCCGCCGAACGACAGGAGCGGGACCTCCATCTCAGCCGCAGTCAAGGAACCGTGCATGCCGACCAGACCGAACTCGCCGGGGGTAGCGGTGCTCATCGCAGCGTGGTCTGCGGTCATCGCGACCACCACGTCCCCGATCCTCGACCTGCTCATGCCGGTGGTCTGCGGACCGAACCAGCCAGCCTCGATGGCCTCTTCACGACGCATCACAACGCCACGCTCACCGAGGACCGACTCCCAGGCCCAGGCCAGTTCCCGCGGCTTGTCGCCGTAGACGTGGCGGAAGCGTGGTTCACCTCCGATGGCGGAACAGCCTCCCAGCCGCGGCTCATTCTCGATCACGATGCGGGCATCTTCCGGCACGTTGACCATGCCATGATCTCCGGTCACCAGGAGGCACACGTCCGGAGGAAGGGAATCAGAGAGGTGCGCGACCATGTCGTCGACCAGCCCTAGCCGGTCGAGCCATTGCCACGACCCGACCCCGTGGCCGTGCCCGTCGTGGTCAAGCATCCGCTCGTAGCAGTAGACGACGTCGGTGCCCCGCAGCGCGTCCTCCACGAGTTTTACGAACTGCTCCGGATCGCCCTCCGCCGACACCGGGAAGTGTGTGGTGCCCGCAAACGCCAGCCGGGTCAACGCGCTGCCTGCGAACCTGTCGAGGGTCACGGTGCCGCTGCCCCTGCCGATCGAGGCGAGCCGTTGGAACACCGTCGGGACCTGCGCGAACCCGGTGACGTCCGAAGGCCCCCCCTCCCAGGTCAGCGCGTTGATCACGCGCGAGACCGTCGGCTCGAAGAACGTGTAGCCGACGATGCCGTGCTCACCCGTTGGGCAGCCCGTCCCCAGAGACGTAAGGGATGTCGCCGTGGTGGACGGCACGGAGCACGTGAGACGCGGCGCCCCCGCCATCGCGTCCGCCATGGTCTCCGCGTGTTCACCATGCCTGAGCAACTGGTGCCAACCGAGCCCGTCAACGAGCAATACCACGTACTTTGTCGCCGACGGCAGGTCGAGCACCGGCGTGGCTCCCTCCAGCCGGGCCAGCACGCTCGGGAAAATGTGTGTCAGGGCGAGGTCCTCGTAGCGGGGCTCGACGAACTTCTCGGACATCAGCCCACCGACCCTTGAAGTCGGAGCCCGAACGCCACCAACCTTCGCGCGTTGTCGCCGTCAGCCTGGCTCGACATCCTCACCGTGATGTCGTCTGGTGCCATGACGCCCGCGTAGCCGTGATCGGCCTCACAGGTCGGGTCGTCGCACGCGGCAGGTCCGAGGTCAAGGCGGTGCGCGGCTCCCCAGACGATCGTCAACCAGGCCTCGTTCAGCGAGGTCGCCTTCTCGGGGTCCGTCAGGGACCTGGTGACCACGACGGAGTCGATTGCCCGGAGCGCCACGCACTCGACGGTCGACATCGCCTCCGGCCTTCCGCTCTCCCCCTCGTCGACGTGGCAGATGACCAGCTGGCGTTCGGTGCGCAGCAGCACCGTCAGGTGACGGTGCAGCTCGTGACCGGCGAAGGTTGCCTCATGCTGCACCAGGTGATCGAGCACCGTCTGCGCACCCACCCCCATCCCGGCCGTCTCAGTTACCAGATCCGGATAGAAGCCACACTCGGCGATCTCGGCGATCAGTTCGACAGGGAGGGACGCGGTGTCGTTGGCGGGCTGACTCACGTGCCCATCATGGCATGACTGAGTTAGGTTTAGAGGCATGGCAGCACGCCCCATCATCGCCGCACGCGTCGAAGACCGACTCAACCGGGTCGCGAACCGGCTCCTCGACAGCCGCGGCTGGCAGGAGTCGATCCTGGCGTTCACGGGCTACGGCAACTCGGAACAGTTGCGCATCCTGGCGCGCATCGTGATGCGCCCCTCGGAGGACCTCGGCATCGTTCAGGCGGCCCAGGCGCTGCTCTACCGCCGTGGTTGGCGCAACTTCATGAATGCGGCGAAGGTCGATGCCCGACTCTGGGTCGTGATCGACGACACCCGGATCCCCGTCCAGGCGGACAGGGGTGGCTATATCGACGTCCGCGTGAGGAACCCGGGGCTGCAGCCCGGCTGGCACAACGTCCGCTTGGAGGGCGACGGCGGGTCTTCCGCCCTCGCCCCGGTTCAGGTCATCGGCGACGACACCACCTTCGGGATCGTGAGCGACATCGACGACACCATCATCACGACCCTGCTGCCTCGCCCCATGCTCGCGGCCTGGAACTCATTCGTGCTGACGGAGCAGGCCAGGCAGGCGGTGCCGGGGATGGCCAGGCTGTACCAGCAGTTGCTTACGGCGCACCCCGGCGCCCCGATCGTCTTCGTGTCGACCGGCTCCTGGAACACCTACCCGATGATCCAGCGGTTCATGACCCGCCACGGCATCCCCCGGGGCGCGATCCTATTCACCGACTGGGGCCCGACCCAGACTTCCTGGTTCCGCAGCGGCGTCGACCACAAACGACGCTGTCTGCGCGAGTTGGCCCGCGACCTGCCCCATATCTCCTGGCTGCTGGTCGGAGACGACGGGCAGCACGACCCCGACCTCTATGCCGAGTTCGCCTCGCTGCAACCGGGCCACGTCCGCGCCCGGGCCATCAGACAGCTCACCCCCGGCGAACACACCCTGGCCCACGGCCTGCCCATGGAGGTCGCCTCCGATGCCAGGTGGCAGCCCGACACCGCCCCCGAGGTACGCGCACCCGACGGCGACGGACTCGCCGCGCAGATGAACGATCTCCTGGCTCCCGGGCGCTAAACTTCGCAGGTTGCCAACTGCCCAGGGACTAGGAGACGAGGATGGCGAAGCCGACCGTCGATGATGACCTGACCGAAGAGGAGCACATCCTCGATGTCGACGTCACCCAGGAGATGGAGGCGAGCTTCCTCGAGTACGCCTATTCGGTCATCTATTCCCGAGCCCTACCGGATGCGCGTGACGGGCTGAAGCCTGTGCAGCGACGAATCCTGTTCTCGATGGACGAGATGGGGATCCGACCCGACAGGGGACACGTCAAATGCGCCCGAGTCGTCGGCCAGGTGATGGGCCTGCTCCACCCACACGGTGACAGCGCCATCTATGACGCGCTGGTGCGCATGGGGCAGTCCTGGTCCGTTCGGTTGCCACTGATCGACGGGCACGGCAACTTCGGCTCCCTCGATGCGGGCCCGGCGGCAATGCGCTACACGGAATGCCGGATGGCTCCCCCGGCCCTGGCGATGACCCGGGGGCTCGACCTGGACACCGTCGACTTCAAGCCGAACTACGACGGCAAAGAGTCCGAGCCGGTCGTTCTGCCCGCCGCTTTCCCCAACCTGCTGGTAAACGGCGCCACCGGCATAGCCGTCGGCATGGCGACCAACATCGCACCCCACAATCTGGTCGAGGTCGTCGCGGCACTGCAGCAGTTGTTGCGCAATCCCGGCATCGAACTAGATGAGTTGATGCGCCACATCCCCGGCCCCGACTTCCCCACCGGGGGCAAGATCATCGGCCTCGACGGCATCCGTGACGCGTACGCCACCGGCCGCGGAACCTTCAGGATCCGGGCGACCACGAGGATCGAGAAGGTGTCCCCACGACGGATGGGCATCGTCGTCACCGAGCTGCCGTACATGGTGGGCCCGGAGAAGATCATCGAGCAGATCAAGAAGGGCGTCAACGACAAGAGGCTCACCGGCATCGCCGATGTGAAGGACCTCACCGACCTGGCCAACGGCACCCGTCTGGTCATCGAAGTCAAGAACGGTATCAACCCCGAGGCCCTGCTTGAGCAGCTCTACAAGGCGACCAAGCTCGAAGACACCTTCGCGATCAACGCGGTCGCACTTGTCGAGGGGCAGCCCCGAACGCTGACCCTGAAGGAGATGCTTGAGGTTTACCTGCAGCATCGCCTGGAGGTGACGCTCAGACGCTCCAACTTCCTCCTGGCCAAGGCGGAAGACCGACTGCACCTGGTGCGCGGACTGATCACCGCGATCGCCGACATCGACGACGTGATCGCCATCATCCGCACCTCCGACGATGCGGCGCAGGCCCGCGAGCGCCTGATCGCGGCGTTCGATCTCGACGAGACCCAGGCCAACTACATCCTCGACATGCAGCTGCGTCGCCTCACGCGTTACTCCACCATCGAGTTGGAGAAGGAATCGGATGCCCTCACCGGGGAGATCGCCGCGCTGCGCGAGATCATCGACGACGAGGCGGTCCTCCGTCGCCTCGTGGGCACGGAGCTGTCGCAGGTTTCGAAGGAGTTCGGCACCCCCCGTCGTACGGTCCTGCTCGCCTCATCCGGCGCCCCCACGACGTCGCGGGCACCTCTCGAGGTGCCCGACGATCCCTGCTGGGTTCTCCTCAGCGGCACCGGTCTGGTTGCTCGCACCGACACGCGCGGCCCGCTCCCTTCCACCGGTCGGGCGGCGCACGACGTCGTGGTCGCCCGGATCCAGAGCACCGCACAGGGCGAGTTCGGGGTGATCACCAACCGGGGTCGGCTGATCCGCTGCCGCGCCATCGAGCTCCCGACTGTTCCGCTGACCGCTTCGGCGCCGAACCTGCAAGGTGGCAGCCTCGCGCAGGAACTGTGGCCGCTGGAGCCCTCTGAGCGACCTGTCGGCCTCACCAGCCTTGACCCGGACTCACTCGGCCTGGCCCTCGGAACCGCACAGGGCATCGTCAAACGCGTGAACCCTGAACTGTTGACGAAGGATTCGTGGGACGTGATCAGGCTCGAAGGCGACGACGAGGTCGTCGGCGCCGTCGAACTGACCTATCCGGAGTCGGACCTGGCGTTCATCGCCGACGACGCCCAACTGCTGCACTTCCCCGCCTCTCTGGTTCGGCCGCAGGGTCGCTCCGGGGGTGGCGTCGCAGGGATCAAGCTGGCCGCCGGGGCGACGGCGATCTGGTTCGGTGTCGTCGACCCGGATCGCGACCTGGTCGTGACGGTCTCCGGCTCGTCGGATTCCCTCCCAGGCACCGAGGCCGGGCTCGCGAAGGTGACGCCCCTGTCGGAGTATCCCGGCAAGGGCCGCGCGACCGGCGGCGTCCGGGCGCACCGCTTTCTGAAGGGTGAAGACACGCTCCTGATCGCCGCGATCGGCCCCGCCCCCGTCGTGGCCGCCGCGGCCAGCGGCTCCCCCGTCGAACTGCCGTCCGAACACGGCAGACGGGACGGGTCTGGAAGCCCGGTGGCGCAACCGATCACCATGATCGCCGGCCGTGGTGAACACCCGGACTCGGAGCCGTCGGCAGGTGTACAGTCGCTGCTCGATGAGGAGTGATACATGAGTTTCGACGATCTACTCGCAAGCAACGCCGCATACGCGGCCAACTTCACCGACGCCAACTTCGACGGCGTGGCCCGCGCAGGGGTCGGCATCGTGACCTGCATGGATTCCCGCATAGAACCACTCCGGATGCTCGGCCTGGACCTCGGAGACGCGAAGATCCTGCGCTCGCCGGGCGGTCGGGTGACCACCTCGGTGCTGAACGGCTGCGTCCTGGCCGTGCAACTGCTCCAGGTGGACCGCATCATGATCATCCCGCACACCCGCTGTGCGATGGCCACGGGCACCGATGAGGACCTGCGCAACCTGATCCGGGAGAGAAACGGCGTGACTGCGTCGTGGCTGACCTTCGGTGCGTCGCCTGATCAGATGACCCGGGTGCACGAGGATGTCGAGATGGTGCGCTCGCACCCGCTCATCGCGGGCCGTGCGGAGATCGGCGGCTTCATGTACGACGTCGACACGGGTCGGCTCGAACAGATCATTTAGGGAAGTACCGAGTGTTGCGTTCCCGGCGAGGATGCAGGAAACGATGAGAAGGGGCCGTTCACATCGGGTGCGCGTGCTGGACGTCCTTGTCCAGAAGTAGGCGGTGTCCAGATCCCCCTGTCCGGTGAGCTGCTGCGATTGTCACTGCCTTAGGGGGGCCGGGCCTTAGGGGGGCCGGTTGGATGCCCCAGCGCCCCGCCCCTCGCCCCATCGCCAGTCGCCCAGTCGCCCCATCGCCAGTCGCCCCATCGCCAGTCGCCCCATCGCCAGTCGCCCAGTCGCCCCATCGCCAGTCGC
>NZ_FQZG01000094.1 GCF_900141915.1 Tessaracoccus bendigoensis DSM 12906
GGATGCCGTGGGCTGCGTGGTCGTGGTGTTTGCCGCGAACACTGGGTCGATCCAGTAGTTGCTCGCTTGGTAGACCTCGTCTGGGAACTGCGACTGGGTGTTGTACTTGAATACGCCGGCGTTGCGGGGCATCGTGATGCTCCCGCTGGTCTGGGCGGACGCGAAGTAGTTGCGCGTGGAGACGTAGGAACCGTTCCTGGCGAAGGCGGAGACTACGTATTCGGTGTTGGCGGTGAGTTGGTTGGTCGTCGGCAGTTCAACGGTGATCCAGCCTGTGCTGGTGGTCGCGGGGACCGACGCGCTGGCGAGGCGTGCTCCGGAGGCGGACCACAGCGAGACGGTGCTCGGTGTGCTGGATGCGCTGGAGTTGGCCTTGTAGAAGCGGATGGTGTTGATTGTTCCGTCCTGCTTAGGGACGAAGCGAAGGCCGACCTCTACTGAGCTGTCGTTGTCGGAGCGGGTCAGGTCGCTCGGGTTCGAGGTGCCGAACGTCGCCTGGGGCGCGGCTTCGGCCTTGGTGGCGTTGGTCATGAAGGTCGCTCCGACGAGGAGCGACGCGGCGAGGATGACGAAGACTGCTCGTGACAGCAGGCTGCGCCACCGTGTGGAACAGAGTTCCATGTTTGAAGTACCTCTCATAGGGGTCCGGTGACTTGGTCCAGCGTGTCCAATGGGCCCCCACCTTGACATTCACCTGAGAGACTCGGTGAATCCAACCGCAGTTGATTACGCTTTCTGAGAGTAATCTAACAAGAATCTGAGAGAACCACCAAACTTGAATCGCGCGCAAGACCGTCTTTCCTTGTCACGTCGCTGTCGAAGGTCGCGGACTTCATCCCCAGGTGGCCGATGAGTAGCGTTCACGCGAGGCTGGGGCCGAGACCTATCGCGCTTGGCCCAGTTCCCGTGTGGCCGTTCACCTGATGAGCAACTCCCAGTTTGTGCCTGGTCTATGCTGGTCACACCAGAGGTTGGTTCGCTCCTCTCGGACGGATTCTGTGGATCACGGTCAGGACGAACAATGAACAGTGTCAACCCACCCCCAGTCAGGTTGTGTCGTCGTTCGTCATTCATCGGATCGGACGAACCGGTCGATGTCGCCGTCATCATCGTCACGTTCCAGAGTGGCCGGACAATCGCTGAACTTGTCCGGACCCTTCGTGAATCGTCCGCCGACCTATCTCTGAGAATGATTGTTGTCGACAATGCGTCTTCGGACGACACGGCAGATATCGTCCGGGGGATGGGAGACGTGATCTTCGTGGAGTCGGGGGGAAACCTTGGGTACGCGGCAGGGATCAACATCGGAATGCGCTTCGCTGGAGCGGCCGGATCGGTGCTGATCCTAAATCCCGACCTCAAGGTCCTACCCGGAGCCGTCTCCGCGTTACTGGCCCGACTTAGGGTGTCTGGTGCGGGCTGCGTTGTGCCCGCCGTCCTGGATGGTGCTTGTCGTCGCACCGAGTCTGTTAGACGGGAACCACGACTGCTCGGCGCCTTCGGCGACGCTGTTTTCGGCTCGCGATGGGTCGCCCGTCCTGCCGCGCTCTCTCAGATCGTGCGTTCGCCCAGTGCCTACGAGACTCCTCATCGGATCGACTGGGCAACTGGTGCGGCGATCCTGATCGACCGAAGGGTGGCGGAGGAGGTCGGGGCATGGGACGAACGATTCTTCCTGTATTCGGAGGAAACGGACTTCTTCCGCAGGGTGAGGGAATCAGGCCATGAGGTCTGGTTCGAACCGGCTGCGCAAGTCGTGCACATGGAAGCCGGTTCCGGACGGTCTCCAGAGTTGGTCGCTCTGACTGTGGTCAACGCGGTCCGATACGCCGAGAAGCACCGTCCCTGGTCGGCGGGTCCCCTCAGGCTGATCCTCATGCTGCATGAGTTGCGGCGTTGGCGGGACCCAACTCACCGGGTGGCGCTGAGGGCGCTCCTGAGGAAGCAGCGTTGGGATAGCCTGCCTTCGGCTGACTTCGGTGACTCTCCGGCGGGCACCGCCATCGATCATCTGCTCGTGACCAGGTTCAACCTGCCGTCACGTGGCCCTGAAAGCTTGATTAGGGCGAAGGAAGGCTGGCTCCAGAGCAGAGTGGGTCTCTTCGAGCGCTACACCTTGCCATCGGTTCAATCCCAGACGAACCGGAACTTTTCCTGGCTGATCTATCTCGACCCGCAGAGCCCTGAATGGTTGTTGGACCGCCTGGCTTCATCGATGGACGCAGGTGTGTTTCAAGTTCTCTTCCGCGAGGAAGTCACCTGGGAGGACCTGGCGGCCGATGCTGAGGAGGCGACAGGGGCAAATGGTGGGCTCCTGATCACCACAAACCTGGACAATGACGACGCGCTGTCGTCCGACTTCGTGGATCGTGTCCAGAGAGCGGCTCTCCATGGAGTGAGGGGGGCTCTCTACCTGGCCAACGGTCTGGTGTCGGTCGGTGACAGGACGTATGCGTGGCACGATGCTGACAACGCCTTCTGTAACGTGATCGAGTCGTGGTACAAGCCGCAGACCGCTTGGCGCGACTGGCACATCTTGTTGAGCCGCCATATGAACTCCACGACTATTGGCGGCGCTCCAGCCTGGCTTCAGATCGTCCATGACCGGAACGTTAGTAACCGGATCCGGGGCAGGCTGACCGATCCGACCGCTCATCGGGCACTGTTCCCTGACGCGTTCGAGCACGCCAGTGTTCCCAGTCAACGTTCGCTGACGGTCGACGCCTACCTGGCTCGACCCAACCGTGAAACGCGTGAGTTCGTGAGAGCCGTCGCCAAGGGTGTCCTCTTGGCACTGCTCGGCAAGGAAGGGCTTGAGCGCTTCAAGGAGAAACGCCATGCTAAGCGCTAGCCGGCGACATGGGATAAGGTTCGCGTCAGCCATGATGGTTGGCATGTGTGTTGGAATACTCTCTGACTGCGGTCTGGACTCTGATACCGGTCGCGCGTCGGATGTCACCCCTTCAAGATCCGGACCGTCGGCTGGTCTGGGATGGACGGTCAATGAGAGCAACGTCGGTCTCCGTGCACTCGGCCTGTCTTGTGACGAACTGCCCCGCTATAGCGGGCCTAGGGTGGTGCCTGCGGGAACCGTGATCTCTGGTAAGAGGATGGACCATGGGTTGGATTTGTCGGCTGGAGAAATCGTGATTGAGGGCAGTTGCGTAAGGCCGATTGATTCTGCCCCTGGAATGCCCATTGTTGGTACTACAGACTACAATAGAATGCTGGTCGCGGCTGGTAAGATCACGATTCGGGACAGTGAAATCGACGGATCGCTACTCGATCAGAAGATGGCAGCGCAGGCTACTGGGTTTATAGGTGTGGCGGATTTGCTGAGGAACTATATTCACGGTTTGGGCAGCGGAATCGCGATCATGAATGCTGGAACGGAAAGGGCTGTCCTTGTGGAGCACAACTATGTCACTGGCCTGGTGGCTTGGGGCGACCCCGCCGTTGACGGAACGCATTCAGACGCATTCACAGTGCGCGACTTCGACGCCTCGGTTACTCCGGATCGCTCACTGGTTGTTCGGAACAACCGGTTTGATTCGGATTCCGGAGCAGATACCGGGGCGTTCTTCGTGCAGTCCTATGCCGGACCTATCGACAACCTCGTTGCGGAGGGAAATTTCCTCGAAGGAGGCGGCTATCAACTGGGTCTAAACCAGACGAATTACCCCTATAGCAACGTGCGAGCTGTCAACAACCGGTTCACGGGGACAGGGTGGGGTCCAGCCTATGTGCAGGGCGGGCCGGGGTGGACTCAATGGGAGGACAACCATCTCTACGATCCGACCGGGTCCGATGCTGCGGGGGACATCGTGGCTGCCCCTTGACTCCTGCATGGAGAGACGCGTCCATGGCTTGTCTCTCCGTGTACAGTGAAGGAAAGTGTCCAGGCGCCTATTGGGTTAGGAGTGCAGTTTGACTCTGGTGGAGATCCTGCAAACGATGGTGCAACGGTGGTACGTCGTCCTGTTAGCTGTGCTGTCCGCAGCCGTAATCGGGGTCGGCTGGTTTCGAGATAGTGGCTGCTACAGCACCGCGACAACCGTTAGTTTCACTCTCCCGATGAGAGCGTTTCTTCTTCCGGAGAGCGGGCGGTCAGACGAGAGCGTCATTGCTTTCGCGGGGGCGATTGCGAGTGAGATCAACGAAGGAAGGGCTCCAGCGACCTACGCCTCGAATGCGGCGCCGCTGTATGGTGTCGGAGTGCGGCAAGGGGTGCTGGTGGCCATGCCGAATTCGGGTGGGCAATGGTCTTCAATGTATTCTCGCGCGGACATTGAGATCCAAATCGTGGGTGCCACCCGGGAATGGGTTGCGGACACTCAAGGCAAGACAATCGAAAGGGTACTCGAATTGTCCCGTGACCGGCAGAGTGCGTCCTTCACGTCGCCTGAGGGGTACATCACCGCGAGCGTCGTTCCGTTGACAGGGTCCATTCAACACATTTCGCCGAGTCGAACGGAACAGGCGATGTCAGTCCTATCTTTGCTTGCCGCAGCGATCCTGCTGGGGGGATGGGCAGCCGTAGAGGTCGATCGTCAGTTGAGTATGCTGCGTCCTCGTCGACGCCGAGTTGTGCTCAGCCGTCTCATTGAAAACTGGCGATCGGCGGGAGGATGACTCTTCTGCAGACCATTCGGTTGCTTCTTCGGTGTTGGTACGCTCTGGTGGTCGGCTTTATTTTGACCGGCGCGCTGGTAGTTGGTGTGTGGAGCGTCGTCTCACCCACCTATTCAAGAACGTCCACGCAGCTCCTGCTGCCTGGCAGTGGCACGATTCCGGAAGACAGCAATCCTTACCTTTTCCTGGGGGGCCTCTCGCCTGCCGCGGATGTGCTGGTGAGGGGGCTAGGATCGGACAACGTGATCAATGGAGTAGTCGAGGGCCAACCCCCAACCACTGTGGAGGTCATGCGAGACCCTTCGACCTCCGGACCCGTCATCCTGATCACCGTCGAGTCCGAGAGCGACACCGCCGCGGAGTTCGTGCTCAAACAGATGAATGAGCGTGCGGTATCCATGTTGGAGGATCTTCAGACGCAGGAAGACATTCCAGAGAACGAGCGCATCTCAATGGTTTCGGTGACGGTGGACCAGGAAGGAACACCCAAGCAACGAAGACGGATCATGCTCACAGGCGCCGTGGGCGCCGTCGGTCTGGCAGGGACGGTAATGACCGCAGCACTGCTCGAGGGAATCCTCCGTGCCCGCCGTGAACGCCTACGCGATTCTGCAGCCGTGTCCGATGAATAGGCACCTGTTGCTCGGTGAGAAGCCGACACGCGGGAGAAAACCGGCTTGGAGGTAGGCGATGCGGGAGGAAGCGGTGGAGCCCCGGGCGGAAGGACCTCGAGGCTTCGACGCCGTCGGCATGTTGACGGTCTATCTGGTTCTGTTGTTCGCGATTCCCTCCAATGTTACGTTGACGGGATTGGGCGCCTACGGTAGGCCCTCACTGCTTTGGGGTCTTCTGCTGCTCGGTTGGTGGTCCGTGTGGAGGCTTCAGGGTAACGTGGCTTCGGGAGGCTGGATCCGACAACCAACAAGAATCGCGATGACAGCGTTCGTGATTGTTGCACTCGCGAGTTTCGCTCAGGCCATGCTCCGCGGACAACCGGCAGACCAGGTGAGCCCGGCTATGTCCGCCATGGTCAGGCTGGCTTCGTGGACCGGCGTCTTCCTCGTCGGTCTCGACGGCATCGGGCGTACTTCGGACGCGGCGCGTCTGCTTAGGCGGCTTGTGTTGTCGAGCGCTCTTCTGTCGACCCTTGGGCTCTTGCAGTTCGTCATGCGCCGGAGCCTCCTTGACTGGGTAGGGTTTATTCCGGGCCTTACATACGAGGCTGAAGAAAGTGTGGCGCTTCGGGGGATGTTCGCTCGGGCTACAGGGACTGCGACGCACCCCCTGGAGTTTGGTGCAGTGGTGGTTGGTACCTTGCCACTATGCATCGCTGCCGCCATGTCGAACGGCTTCCGAAACAGTGAGAAGAGACTCGTCCGTTGGTGGCTGCCTGTCGCGGCCTCCGTCGCTGTGTGTCTGGTATCCGTCTCGCGTTCTGCGATCATCGGGCTCGCCGTAGCGATGCTGAGTTCCCTCCCCAACATGACCAGAAGAGCCAGGTACGTTCTTGTTGTCGGAGCCGTGGTGTCGGTTGGCGTGGTTTCGGTGGCCGTTCCCGGAATGTTCAGCACAGTCGTGTCACTGTTCGTCGGCGCTACCGATGATCCGAGTACCCGGTCACGCGCCGACGCGTTGTCAAGAGTTCCCGAGTTCTTGTCTGCGTCGCCTGTGCTTGGGGCAGGGCTCGGTACGTTCCTTCCGCGCTACTACATCTTCGACAATCAATGGGTGCTGACTCTGGTTGACCTCGGAGTGGCAGGCACGTTGGCATTGGCAGCCATCTTCATCACCAGCGGATGGAGCGCGCTGAAAGCCTCACGATCGTCCGCCGACCACTGCACAGTGAAAATGGGTCGGTCGTTGGTGGCGTCCGTGTTCACCCTTGCCGTTCTGTACATGTTCTTCGACGCCTTCGCCTTTCCGATGTCGGTCGGTGTGTTGTTCCTGCTCTCGGGACTATGCGGCGCGCTCCATCGGGTGACTGCGAAGAGAGTGGTCGCACGGCATGCGCTGAGAGGCACGGAGTGACCACTGAGAGCCCTGAGCGGGTTTGTTCCAACATAAGCGCTTGACCCGCCAACGGTGGCGGCCATCGACGACTCCCGAGATGCCCACGCGCCCTTTGGCCCGGCGTGTCACCGCTAGAGCGATGCCGACCAAGCGCCCATCGTCCGCCGTGTGCCTCGCCAATGACGTGCAAACCGCCAAGATGTTCCCCGCCACATCCCGTTCCGCTAGTGTGTCGGTGTTGTCCCAATTGATGTGACCGGGAGGGACCATGGTTCGACCCCGTGGGCGAAGAGGCGGCCGACGACGAGGGGAACACGGGGCGAGACACGTGCTGATCATCGTCCAGAATCTACCCGTCCCTCTTGACCGCAGAGTGTGGCTTGAGTGTCAGGCCCTGCGGGCGAACGGATACGACGTCAGCGTAATCTGCCCGAAGGGTCCCGGCGATCCGGGCCGACAGGTGATCGATGCTGTGAAGATCTTCAAGTATCGCCCCGCACCCGAAGCCAGAGGGTTGTTCGGGTTTGCACTGGAGTTTGCGTACTCGTGGATGCGCACTGCTGCGCTCACGCTAGTCGTGTGGCGTCAGTGTCGCTTTGCTTTCATTCAGGCTTGCAATCCACCAGACACCTATTGGCTGCTCGCGCTGCTTTGGCGCATCCGTGGAGTGCGCTTCGTCTTCGATCATCATGATCTCAATCCTGAGTTGTTCCTTTCACGGTTCGGACGGCCGCGCACGCTGATCCAACGTGCAGAGTTTGCGACGCTCTCCTGGTTGGAACGGATGACCTTCAGGAGCGCTGAGAGAGTAATCTCGACCAATGACTCGTACCGGGAGATTGCGGTACGCCGTGGGGGACGTGACCCAGAGGACGTGATCGTGGTTCGGAGCGCCCCGGATACGGCAGTGATGCGGCCGAGCTATCCCGCTATACCGAGGCCGGCCGATGCGGTGGAACTTGTCTATCTTGGCATCATGGGGCCTCAAGATGGTGTCGACACCGTCTTGTACGTGATGGACGAGCTGGTCCACAATCGGGGAAGGCGTGATGTACACGCGACCCTCATGGGGTTTGGTGACTCGCAACAGGACCTCAGGCGGCTCGCCTCCGACCTGCGGTTGGAGGAGCACGTGACCTTCACCGGCCGCGCCGATCGGCAGATGGTGGCAGAAAACCTTAGTAGGGCAGATATCGGACTCTGTCCGGACCTGAAAACGCCCCTCAATGATGTCTCCACGATGAACAAGACGATGGAGTACATGGCCTTCGCGCTCCCGTCAGTGTCATTCGACCTCGTCGAGACGATCTTCAGCGGAGGGGAGGCACTGCTGGTTGTCCCTACTGGGGATATCGCAGCCTTCTCTGATCAGATCGAACGGCTGATCGACGACAAGCGACTACGGCTGACGATGGCGCGGGCTGCGCGGGCTCGGGTGTCCGAATTCCTGGATTGGCAACCGCAGGCGCAATCTTATGTCGGCGTGTACGATGCGCTAACCGGCACCGAGCGTCCCAGCGGGGTCACCTACCCTGACGCACCGGAGCGGACCCACGACGAATGGGGCAACCGAATCGTCCCCCTCGGCGATGAGGCTGAGTTCAACCGATTCATCTTGGAACGCCGATGAACCGCAAGAGACGTGCAGACAAGGGATTCATTTGGTTCGCGGCCCAGGACTGGTGGTACCACAACCAAGCGCACTCGGACTTCCAGTTGATGAAGGAGGTCTCCCGGAGCCGCCCGGTGCTCGTGGTGAACAGTCTGGGGTTGCGTGCACCCGGACCCAAGACCAGCGTCAACCCGGGCAGGAGGATCCTTCGGAAGTTGCGCAGCATGACGAAGTTCCTGCGCCGTCCGTTACCGGATCTGCCCAACTTTTTCGTGTACACACCCTTGATGCTGCCGATCTATGGCAGGAGTGGGCCACTCTTCCGGTTCAATGCCTTCTTGATTCGCTGCCAGGTTCGTTTGGCGGCGTGGGTGATAGGGCTGCCGAAAGTCTCGGCGATTGGAGCGACGATACCGACGGCCTGGCCCGTTATCGAGCGGATGCGACGGTCCACACTGGTTTTCAACCGTTCGGACCTCCAATCCGCCTTTCCCGAAGCCAACGGAGAATGGGTCGCTGACTTGGAGTATCAATTTCTGGTTCACAGCAACCTCGTGCTCTACGTCAGCCACGAACTCATGAGACGCGATGAAGCAATTGTGGGCAGTAGATCTCACTTCATCGATCACGGAGTTGACCTCGGACACTTCTCGAAGGAAGGTCCGGTCGACCCAGAGATCGAGACATTTCCCCGTCCCCGAATTGGGTTCTTCGGCGGATTGGACGACTATGTCGTCGACATGGACCTTCTGCTCGATGTGGCCCGACGGATCCCTGGAGCAAGCCTTGTCCTGATCGGTGACGCCACCTGTTCGATGGAAGAATTGACGGGTCTTCCCAATGTGCATTGGCTCGGCTTCCGTAGCTACCACGACATCCCCGCCCTCGGTCGGGGGTTCGATGTCGCGTTGATGCCGTGGCTCGATAACGAGTGGATCCGTTTTGCGAACCCGATCAAGCTCAAGGAATACCTCGCCCTGGGACTACCCGTGGTAAGCACGGACTACCCGGAGGTCGAAGCTTATCGTGAGATGGTTAGGGTGGTCGCGGACAGGGGCGACTTCGTAGATGAGGTCCAGGCGGTCTTGGAGGATCCCGGTGACCCAGATCGGCGGGCAGCCTTCGTGGAACCGTACTCATGGGCCGGCCGCGCGGCCGTGCTTCTGGAAGCGACAGGTGAAACCTGATGTGCGGCATTGGGGGAGTTTTTGCTGAGTGTGGGCCGGTGTCTGAGGGCGGCCTCCGCGCCATGGCGCTGACTCTCCAGCACCGCGGTCCCGACGAATCAGCGGTGTGGTCCGAAGGCCGGATCGGATTTGCTCACGCCAGGTTGTCCATCATCGATGTCGGCGGCTCCCACCAGCCGATGCACGCTGTAGATGGTTCGTGGAGCGTAGTGTTCAACGGAGAGATCTTCAACTACCGGGAGCTGCGCAAAGACTCGGATTATCCTTATCACACAGATGGGGACACTGAGGTTCTCCTGGCCGGGCTGGTACGTCACGGCATCAGATTCGTCGAACGGCTGCGCGGGCAGTACGCATTTGCTGCGTTCCATCACGAAACGGAGACACTTCACCTGGTGAGAGACAGGGTGGGCGTTCTGCCGCTCTACTACCGAAACGTTGCAGGCGGTCTTGTCTTCGGTTCCGAGATCAAATCGATCATCCGATACGTCGGATGTGCGCCGTGTGTCGATCCTGACAGCCTTGATTCCTATCTTGCGGGGCGGTCGGTGCCTTCGCCCAACACGCTGTATGCCGACATCCGCAAGTTGCGGCCTGGGCACCGGGTCGAAGTCCGTGCATCGGGGGAACTGTTCGAGAAGCGCTATTGGGCGCCTCCTGCCGTCGATCGTGCGGAGTGGCCGGATCCTCGTGAGGCTGTGGATGCTGCAGACACACTCATCCGTGACGCCGTCAGCGCAGCCTTGGTCGCGGACGTCCCTGTGGGTGCATATCTGAGTGGGGGGGTCGACAGCAGCTTGATCGTGGCTGTGATGAAACAGCTGCGTGGATCCGCGCCGCTTGAGACGTTTGTGGCTGGCTTCGGTGATCCCCGTTACGATGAATTGGCCTGGGCAAAACGGGTCAGCGATTACGTCGGCACCAAGCACCACCAGGTTGACGTGAGGGCCGAGGACTTCCTTGATTTGTGGCCAACGCTCTCTTGGCACAGAGACGCTCCTTTGTCCGAGCCAGCGGACATGGCGGTCTTCCGGTTAGCACAGGCCGCCCGCCAGCACGTCACCGTGGTCCTTTCCGGAGAGGGCGGCGATGAACTGTTCGGGGGGTACCCGAAATACCGGTTCGCGTCTTGGGCAAGGATCATCAGGCGGATCCCTTCCGGCCCGCGCCGGGTGGCCGGTCGATTGCTGGAAGCCCGTCTACCGAAGCGCTTGTCCCGACAACGCGTTGCTGTACGTGCTTTGTCGGCGGAGTCGGATCTCGGGCAACTCGTGACCTGGTTCGCGCCATTCACCAGCGAGGAGAGGCAACGTCTGCTCGGTAGTGGTCCGACCACTGAGCGTCAACGCAGCGTCCCAGAGGGCGTTGACGACATTGACCGCATGTTGCGCTTTGATCTGGAAAGTTGGCTGCCTGACAACCTGTTGGAACGCGGTGATCGAATGAGTATGGCAGCATCGCTCGAGTTGAGGCCACCTCTGCTGGACCATCGCTTGGTAGAATTCGCATTTTCACTCCCCTCTGAGATTAAGGTACGAGGCGGGAAGCCAAAATGGCTACTCAAGGAGGTTGCGAAGCGCTATCTTCCGGATGAAGTGGTGCTTCGCAAGAAGGTGGGCTTTAGGGTTCCGCTGGATGAATGGTTCCGTTCCGGCATATGTGACAACGCATGGGACAGGCTGACAGGCTCGGCTTCGTTTGTGGCATCGACCTTCAACCGGGATGAGGTATGCCGATTACTCATGCGTCATGGCAGCGGTCGCTTCAATGAAGAAAGCCGCATCTGGACGTTGTTGTCCCTCGAAGTGTGGCACGAGGCGTGTATCAAAGGCTGGGAGACATTTGCACCCGGCGAAGGCACAAGATGATTGCGATCGCCCAGGCACGGAGCGCCAAGGCACGCAGGGCGCTATCGAGGGTAGCCTATCGCGGTCTACTTTGCCTCACCATGATCTCAGATGCACTTCCGTCGAATATTCGGTTCGGACACTGGCAGAAGGTGCTTTCGCTGTTGCAGCCGCGAACACCACTTCCGGTCGTTCCCAGAACAACAGCGCCGCCCTTGCCCATCCCGCCTCGCGGGGGCACGGCACAGACCAAGGGTGAGGCATGTCGCTGCATGCTGATCGCTGGCGCTCTTGACGGCGGAGGGGTTGAAGCAGTCATCGCTGCCCTCGCGCTGGGACTCCCTGCTGAGGGATTCGATGTCGAAGTTGTCGCTACGCAAGCGGGCCGCGTCAGCGCCGACTTGTCAAGGGTTGGCGTTAAGGTCACGACCTCATCGGTGGCGGGGCTGGCGGACCTTATTTCGGAACGGCGGCCGGATGTGGTCGAGTTGCACAGACCCGACCCTGAGTTCCTGGCTGCGGTGCTGAACTCAGCACCTCCCGTGGTACCGGTGTTCCACGCCATGGAATCCTATCTGAATGCAGAGGCATGGACAGCCCTGGAACGGGTCGTTTCGCAAGCACCAGTTTGTGTCGCCGTCAGCGAGGGAGTACGTGAGTTCTTTCTGCAGCGGATTGGCCCGGCGAATATCTCCGTCGTGGTCAACGGTGTATCGAAACGCGACCCGAGGAGAATTCTAGAGAACGGTGTCGCACGGGAACTTGTTGCTCGCGCGCTCAGTGACAACATCGATGACAGTGACATCTTGGTGGTGGCGCTTCAGCGGTACAGCGATCAGAAGAACGCTGCCGGTCTCGTAGACGCGTTTCTTAAGGCGGCCGAGACGGAACCGCGTCTGCGGCTCGTCTTAGCGGGATCTCCGGATAACTGGCTGGAGTACCGCCGCGCTGATTTTCTCCGCAGAGGAGCCGTCTTGGGGCATAGAGTGCATCTTCTCGGCGATTCCGATTCAGAGGTGATTCTCACTGCGGGGGACCTCTATGCTCTTGACTCGTTCGCAGAGGGGGGACCGCTGACCGCAGTCGAAGCAGTCCTCCACGGGCTTCCCGTGGTGCTTTCCGACGTTGGATTCGCGGCAGAACTAGTTGCTCAGGACGGCCTAGTGGGTGAAGTCGTAGCCCGCGCGAACCGTGACTTTTCAGAACGCGAACTCGCTGCGCAGAGACGCAGAATCCACCAGTCGAATAGGGAAGCGTTCGCGAAAGCAATGTTGAGGATGGCCGATCATGGTCGGAGTGCAGCCGATAAGGTCCCGACCTCATTCACGATGGACTCGATGGTTGCGGGGCACGCAGCGCTGCTCCGCTCCGCGATCTCCCGCTGATCATCTGCCTTCGGAGACACCGACCAATGCCCCTTCGGGCGTCTGTGACAGTTCCAAATCTGGCGACTCTAACACCGTGGGTTCCGGCAAGGGTGACTCAACCGAAGTCGGTTGCGTTGACGCCGCTTCTTCAATCGCGGGTTCCTGCTCCGTCACAGGTATTCCGAGCCCGGACTGTGTGTCAGAGGGGGCGAACGCTGGTAGCTGTTGGGGTGTGGGGTCACCGTTGTAGGTTTCGATTTCGGCTAGTCCCGCGTTCTGGGTTGTGGTGGAGGTGCTGGTGGTGGTGACGCGGAGGGTGGTGGTGGTTCGTGGGGTGAATGTGATGATCGTTGCGGAACCGTCGTTGTTCAGGGCTGGGACGGGGATGGTGGTGTTGTCGGAGAAGGTCAGGGTGGCGCCGGTGATGTGGTCGGCGTTGTTGGGTCGGTCGTAGAGGTAGACGCGGTCGATGGTTTGGGGGGTGTCCCAGTGGAGTTGGAGCCATGC